>JBKPCH010000107.1:0-31072 GCA_046727275.1 Candidatus Dormiibacterota bacterium | reverse complement strand
GCCGTGGATCGCCCGCCGGCCGTGCCCCGGCCGCGTCCGTCGGCCGCCCTGCGCCCGGCGCGGGACCTCCCCCCCGCCTCGGCCGGCCGCCGGCTGGCCGGACGGGGCCGCGTCGCCTCGCTGTCGACTGGCTGCTCGCTCAAACTCGCCCTCCCGGGCGATCGTACCCGCCCGGCCGGGGGTGCGCGTCACCCGTTCGGAGGTATGTTCTGGTTCGCCCGCAGGACGCTGTCGGGGTCGTAGACGCGCTTCAGCTCGACCAGCCGCCCGTACTTGTGGCCGTAGGCGGCCCGCACCAGGGGGCTGACCGCCTGCAGGGGGGCCGCCCGCGAGGCCACGAAACCCACGAAGCCTCTGGCTGGCACGACTCCTCCGGCGCGGTCGTTCATCCTTGGAGGTCAAGCCAGGACTGCTATCGAACGGCCGGCGACTTGAGAGCCGCGTTTAGGCTTCATGGGCTTCAGTGGCCTCGCGGGGGCTTTGTCCAGAACCCGCACGAAAGCGTAGGCAATGGGATCGGGTTTGTCAACTATTGAACGTAATTCCCCCTGTCCTGGCTCAGTCGCCGTGCAGGCCGATCTCGCGGGCGGCCTCCGAGAAGGCCTCGGCGCTGCGCTCCAGCTCGTCCCGGGTGTGGGCGGCGGAGACCTGCGTGCGGATGCGGGCCGCGCCCCTCGGCACCACCGGGTACGAGAACGCGATCACGTAGACGCCCTTCGCGAGCAGTGCCTCGGCCAGCCGGCCGGCTGCGGCCGCGTCGCCGATCATCACCGGCACGATCGGGTGCTCGCCGGGGAGGACGTCGAAGCCGCGGGCCTCCAGCAGCGAGCGGAAGAGGGCCGTGTTCTCGCGCAGCCGGCGGCGGAGGTCGCCGGCGGACTCCAGCAGGTCGAGCACGGCCACGCTGGCGGCCACGATGGGCGGGGCCACCGAGTTCGAGAACAGGTAGGGCCGCGACCGCTGGCGGAGCATCCGCACTATCTCCGCCCGGGCGGCGACGAAGCCGCCCGAGGCCCCGCCCAGCGCCTTGCCGAGCGTGCCGGTGAGGATGTCCACCCGGCCCATGACCCCGGCCTGCTCGTGGCTGCCGCGGCCCCGCTCCCCCACGATGCCGACGGCGTGGGAGTCGTCGACCATCACCAGGGCGTCGTGCCGCTCGGCCGCATCGCAGATCTCCCGGAGCGGAGCCAGGTAGCCGTCCATCGAGAACACGCCGTCGGTCACGACCAGCCGGTAGCGCGCGTCCGCGGCGGCCTCCAGCTGGTGCTCCAGCTCGTCCATGTCGCGGTTCGGGTAGCGCAGCCGCCGGGCCTTGCAGAGGCGGATGCCGTCGATGATGCTGGCGTGGTTGAGCGCGTCGGAGATGACGGCGTCGCGCTCGTCCAGCAGCGCCTCGAAGACGCCCCCGTTGGCGTCGAAGCACGACGAGTAGAGGATCGTGTCCTCGGTGCCGAGGAAGGCGGACAGGCGGGCCTCCAGCTTCTTGTGGATCGCCTGCGTGCCGCAGATGAAGCGGACCGAGGCCATCCCGAAGCCCCAGCGGTCGAGCGCCCGCTTCGCGGCCTCGACCACGGCGGGGTGGTCGGCGAGGCCCAGGTAGTTGTTGGCGCAGAGGTTGACCACCCGGGCGCCGCCCTCGACGACGAGCGCCGAGCCCTGTGGGCTGGTGAGGACCCGCTCCCCCTTCTCCAGGCCGGCGTCGCGGATGGCGTCCAGCTCGGCGACGAGGTCCGAGCGCATGCGGTCGAACACAGCTGACCTCCTCAGGCGCCGGCTTCGGTCCAGTCCAGGACGATCTTGCCGCACTGGCCGGAGCGCGCCGTCGCGAACGCCTGCTCGTACTCGCGGGCGGGGAAGCGGTGCGTGATCACCGGCTTCAGGTCGAGGCCGGACTGGATCAGCACCGACATCTGGTACCAGGTCTCGAAGATGCGCCTGCCGTACACGCCCTTCAGGTTCAGCATCTTGAAGACCACCTTGCTCCAGTCGATCGCGATCTCCTGGGCGGGGATGCCCAGCAGGGCGATGCGGCCGCCATGGGCCATGTTGTCGATCATCTCGCGCAGGGCGGCGGCGCTGCCCGACATCTCCAGGCCGATGTCGAAGCCCTCCTTCATGCCCAGCTCGCGCTGGACGTCCGCCAGCCGGGCCGACCCGGCGTCGACCGCCCTCGTCACTCCGGCGGCGGCGGCCAGCTCGAGCCGGTAGGGGCTGACGTCGGTGATGACGACGTGCCGGGCCCCGACGTGCCGGGCCACCAGCGCCGCCATGACGCCGATCGGCCCGGCGCCCGTCACGAGCACGTCCTCGGCCATGGTCGGGAACTGGGCCGCGGTGTGGACGGCGTTGCCGAACGGGTCGAAGATGGCGGCCACGTCCAGGTCGATCGGCAGGGTGTGCGACCAGACGTTGCCGGCCGGCATCACGATCCGCTCGGCGAACGCGCCGTCGCGCTGGACGCCGATGCCGACGGCGTTGGCGCACAGCCAGCGGCGGCCCGCCATGCAGTTGCGGCAGTGGCCGCAGACCAGGTGGCCCTCGGCGCCCACGATCTCGCCGATCTGGAACGCCTCGACGCCGGGACCCAGCTCGACGATCTCGCCGGCGAACTCGTGGCCCACGATCAGCGGCGGCCGGATCGTGGACCGGGCCCACTCGTCCCACTCGTAGATGTGCAGGTCGGTGCCGCAGATGCCCGTGCGCAGGACGCGGATCGCCACCTCGCCCGGACGGGGCGAGGGCTCCGGGACGTCGCACAGCGAGAGGCCGCGAGCCGCGGCGCTCTTGACCAGGGCCTTCATCCCGCCAATGAAACCGCAATACGGCAGACGGGGACCGGCTTGTCTCCATCCCCGTCGCGGGGGAGGGAGACGACCGACTCTCCCGGCGGGCGCGCGATGGTGTAGCGTGAGGGGCACGAGGCCAGCCCGAGGGCCGGCTCAGGCGAGTTCCCGCATATCCATATCGATCCAGCAAGCGTTCACGAACCAATGCTCCTGCACCTGAACTCGACAGCGGTCCGCGTGCTCGCCGTCAAGCTCGACGGCGAAGGGTGGGTCGGCGTCAGCACCGATGCCGGTCGCTGCCATGGGCACGGGCACGAGACGCCGGAGCTGGCCAAGCTCTGCGCCCTCCACCGCCTCCAGGCGCCGGCCGGCGACGGCAAGGTCCTGCTGCTCCCCGTGGCCGGCGGCCGGCGTGGCCCGCAGGCGGCGCCCGCACCGGCCAACCGGAAGCGGTCGGCCGGCCGCTCGCGCTGACCGACCGGCCTCAGCCGAACGCGACCGGGAGGCTGGCCAGCCCCCGCACGGCCAGGGTGGGCCACGGCACCGGGTCGCCCGCGAGGCGAAGGCCCGGGAGCCGCTCGAGCAGGAGCGGGAACGCGACCTGCCCCTCCAGCCGGGTCAGGGGCGCCCCCAGGCAGAAGTGGGTGCCGTGCGCGAAGGCGACGTGCGGGTTGGGATGCCGGCCCAGGTCGAGCTCGTCCGGGTCCCGGAACACCTCGGGATCGTGGTTCGCGGCCGCCAGCACGGCGCTGGCGAACTGGCCCGCCCGGATGACCTGGCCGCCGATCTCCAGGTCGCCGGTGGCGATCCGGGTGGACATCGTGCCCGGCGACCAGTACCGGAGCAGCTCCTCGACCGCCGGCTCGACCAGGTCCGGGTCCCGGCGCAGCCTGGCCAGCTGCTCGGGGTGCCGGAGCAGGATCAGCAGGCCGCCGCTGAGCAGCGACGTGACGGTCACGTGGCCAGCCATGATCAGCAGCGAGACCAGGCCCAGGAGCTCCGACTCGCCGAGCACGTCGCCGTCCTCGCTGACGTGGACGAGGGCGCTGATCAGGTCCTCGCCCGGCTCCCGCCGGCGCTCGTCGATCAGCCGCAGCACGGCCGCGCGGTACTCGGCGAGGTCGGCGGCGAGGGCCGTCTCCTCGGCCGGCGCGTCCGCCGACTGCGCCCTGTTGCGGTCGGCGGCCACGAGGATCGCGACCGACCAGTGGAAGAAGCGCTCGCGGAGCTCGGCGGGGATCCCCAGCATCTCCGCGATCACCGTGAGGGGCAGCGGATAGCCGAAGTCGCGCACCACGTCCATGCCACCCCGGGGCTGCACGCGGTCCAGCAGCGCGTTCACGACCTGGCCAACGCGACCGCGCAGCTGCTCGACCATCCGCGGCGTGAACGCCTTGCTGGCCAGCCTGCGCAGCCGCGTGTGGTGGGGAGGGTCGTCTGTGACGAGGGCGAACGTCATCTGGTACGGCCCCTCTTTCGCCCCGATCCGCCCGGGCAGGCGCGACGAGCCGCGCGGATCGTGCAGCAGCCTCATCACGTCCGCGTACCGCGTCAGGTACCAGGTGCTGCTCTCCGGGTCCCAGTACACGGGAGCCACCTCACGCATCCGCCGGTACACGGGGAACGGGTCCCTGACGAGGCCGGGGTCGGTCGGCCGGAACTCGAGCTCAGTGGCCATGCCGGACACCGTATGGCATCCTCGACTATCCGGCAACGCCCGAACGTCTGTCGCCCGTCCGGGCCGTCACGTCAGAGCGACAGTCCCCAGCCGCTCTCGCGCTCGGCCGCGATGCTCTCTCGGAGGGCGCGCACCTCCTTCACACCGTGGTGCGGAGCCAGGTCGCGGTAGGCGAACCGGTGTATGCGCCGCTGGAAGATCGTCAGGCCCTGCCTGCAAACGTCGTTCCAGGCGCCGGCCAGGAGCCCGGCGGCGCGGTCTACCTCGCCGCCGCCCTCCACCACCACGCTGGCCAGGTCCACGGTCAGCCAGAGCTTCATGGCGATCGACCCGTAGCGGCCGTTGGCGAGCGCGTCCTGCAGGACCTGTGACCCCTCTCCGATGCGGCCCAGGGGGGCCGAGCACTTGCCCCGGTAGAGGAGCAGCTCGGCCTCGGGGTCGAACAGGAGCAGGAAGCCCTCCGAACCCCCTGCCTGGGCGATCGCGCGCTCGGCCTGGTCGAGGTCCGCCAGGCTCTGGACCTCGTTGCCCCAGCAGGCGTGCTCGAAGGCCCGGCCCAGAAGCGACCAGGCGCGCATCGCCGGCGGCCCGGATCGCAGCAGGCTGCAGGACTCGTTCATGAGCTTCAGCGCCCAGCCGCCTTCCGCCGGCAGCCCCTCCTCCGCCTCGGCCGGCAGCCTTCCGCGGTCGTGGCCTCGCGTGGCGAGCAGGGCCTGGCTCATCAGCGCGACCGCCTGCAGGTCGCGGTCGCGCATCTCGTGGCTCAGCGCCCGGGCGAAGTTGTACGACTCGCGCGCCTCGCCCAGGTCGTCCATCGCATGCCACTCCAGGCCGGCCGCGATCGCGGTGCGGCCGGCCAGCACCGCCAGCGTGCGCTTGGCGCGCTCGTCGTACGTCGTGTGCAGCTTGTTGCGGAGGATGATCAGGTGCGAGCAGAGCTGCGGCAGCAGTGTGCGCGGGGCGATGACCGGGAGCTGGTCTGTCAGGACCTTTGTCAGCAGCTCCAGGTCGCGCAGCGCGGCGGCGTCGACCTGGTGCGTGGCGACCAGCACGGAGCCCAGCCGCTCCCAGTCCAGCGCCAGGCCTGTGTGAGCCGAGCGCAGGCCGAGGACGCGGCGGCGCACGGCCTCGTCGCCGTCGCCGGCCGGCGGTCGCGCCGACAGGGCCCCCGCCTCCGTTCGCGCGGCCCGCCCGATGACCTCCTCGACGCGGTCCGGGGTGAGATGGCGGCCGACCGAGTCGCCGAGACCCGCGACCGGGACGTCGAGGACCTTCGCGAGCAGCACGGCGTACAGGTCCGTGGGCGGGTGTCCGCCCTCCCAGCGGCTGACGGTGTGCCTGGAGACGGGCGGCAGCGCGATGCCGTTGCTGCGAGCCTGTTCGGCGAGCCGGCGCCCCAGGTCGGTCTGACGAAGGCCACGCTCGATCCTGTACCGCCGGATGAGGGCACCGAACGCCTCGTCGATCACGGCTGCTGCACTTTCCCCTTCCCCGGATGGGCCGCAAGACGGGCGGCCGATGCTCGCCGCGATGATAGCTCACGGTCGCAGGACCGCACAAACACACACACAGTGTCAAGTTGTGTTGTCGATGACTCGGAGGCCATGTCGCATGCGGCCCGACGTGCAACGCGACGTGCGGCGCGATCCCCCGGGCCGCCTGGGAGAAGATAGCGGACACGGCTCTTGAGGCTGGCGCGTGTCCAACGCGACAGCGTCCAGTGCCGGCAGAGTTGGACTCACCCCCGCAGCCATGCTCGGTGGAGGGGCGGGGAGGGCAACCTCTCCGCCCAGCCCCGAGCGGCCGGTTCCGAGTTCAGGCCCGGTCGGCGGCAATCTCCCGCGACGACTGCCAGGCCGCCTGGAGGGCGACGACCGCCGTCCCGGTCACCCTCTCGATGACGCGCGACCGCCGGTGATAGACGAGGGTGATGGTCAGGCGGTAGCCGCGGGCCCCGCCCGTCCGTGCCAGGCGGCTGCGCACGAGCGCCAGCGCCGCGGGGTTGCCGGTCAGCCACAGCCAGCGCCCGTCGTCGCGGCGGATCAGCACCGGCCAGCCGCCGTCCTGGGCCGTGACGATCCACCGCACCGTCCCCCTGCACACCCCGGGGGTCCCGCTCCTGTCCGACCGGGCGCGCCTCACGATGGCCTGGCTGTAGCGCCACAGCACCAGCGTGACCAGCCCCAGGGCCGCCGCCGCGCCGTAGAGCGCGAGCTCCGCCTCCCGCGCCGGTGCGGGCCAGAGCGCGGGCTGGCTCGCGATCTCCGTGCGCAGCGTGCCCCCCAGCGCGACCAGGAAGGCCGCGCCTCCGGCCGTCAGGAGGATCCACCGGGTCCGCTGGAGGAGGAGCCGCCGGACCTCCAGCTCGTCGATGCCCGCCAGGCAGAGGCGCAGGCGGGCCAGGAGCCACCAGAGGCTGCCGGTCAGGCCACCGCGAATCACGGGCACATTGTGAGCGGACCGGCCGGTCCGGCCGGCTCGCCGCGCCCGGCGGGTCCGGTCCGGGTCAGGCGCTCTCGACGACGATGAGCCGGTTTCCGTCCGGGTCGCGCAGGTAGAACATGGGCGGCACGCCGCCTCCGAAGCGCATGACCTCCGCGTCCACGTCGACGCCTCGCGCCCGCAGGTCCGCGTGGTCGGCCTCGGCGTCCTGGCTGAAGAGCCGGATGCCGGTCTCGACGCCCGCGGGCGCCCCTTCGGCCGGGGGCACGAGGGCGATCGTCGTCGCTGCACCCGCCGGCGCCACCTCGACCCAGCGCCCGCCCTCGCCGAACGCCATGTCCCGCCGCTTCTCGAACCCGAGCTTGCGGACGTAGAACTCGAGCGCCCGCTCCTGGTCGGTCACGGGGACGGCCACCGTCCCGACGTGCGTGATGCGGATGAAGGTCTGCTCGCTCATCGCGTCCTCCTGAATGGCCCGGAGCAGGGGGCGGATCGGTTCGAGGTCCGGGTCCTCCATCGCCCAGGCGCGCAGACCCGGGTCCAGCGCGAGGGCCCGCCGCACCAGGTCGATCGCCTCGTCGTGGCGGCCGGTGGTGGCGTAGAAGCAGCCCAGGTTGTACGCCGCCTCGGCCCGGTGCCGCTCGTCCGGGAAGGCCCCGATCTCGACCTCGTACAGGCGCCGCGCGACCCGCTCGGCCGCCGGCTGGTCGCCGCGCTCCAGGTGCCAGTAGACGAGGTGCTGGGCCACGTGCGCCTCGCCGTTGCCGGGCACCACGCCCCAGACCGGCGCGTCGGAGCCGCTCCGGAGCGGCTTTCCCAGGTCCGCGTCCGAGCAGGCCTCCAGCGCCCGCACCAGCCGTTCGTACGACCTCGCCGCCCGGTCCAGGACTTCGGCGGCGGAGAGGCCGTGCGTCTCGGCATAGATTTCCGCGTTCCGCTCGTCCTCGTCGGCCACCACCGGCACCGGCGCCCCGGTGCGGACGGCGTCCAGCACGGTGGCCGCGTACTCGCGCCAGGCGGCCAGGTGGGCCAGGTGGTCGCGGGCGGTCCAGCGGCCCGCCTCCGGCGGCGGCGAGTCGTCGGACGCCCGTGACAGCTCCTGCTCCATCTCCCGGCCCGCCGTCAGGGCGGCGAGGATCGACGCTCGAAGCGTGCTCATCCTCACGACGCTAGTGAGCGGCCGGGGCCGCAGTCAACCGGGCGCGCCCTGGCGGGCGGGCCGAACGGGCAGCCGCGACCGTCCGTTCGATGGCTGTCCGGCTCCCGTTACACTTCGGGGCCATCTTGGGGATGGAGGGAACCGGATGCTCGCCCGCCTGATCTGCGCCGCCGGCCTGTTGGCGGCCGTCGCCTGCTCGGCGCCGTCGCCGAGCCTTCCGTTCCTCTCCCCCACCTCGAACCGGGGGCCGGTCGACGACATGCTGGATCGCCGGTCCCAGGCGTTCCGGTCCGGCGCCGAGACCGCGTTCCTCGCCGACCTCGACCGGGGCCAGTCCGCGCTCGTCCAGCACGAGCGCATGGTGTACGACAACCTCCGCCAGCTGAAGTTGTCCAGCTTCCGCTACCACCAGCTCTTCCCGCCGGACATCGCGAAGCCGATCCCGCTGCAGGACGGCAAGCCGGTGTCCGTGTCCGTCCTCCTGACGTATCACCTGGCCGACATCGACACCGGTGACTCGGAGGAGGGCTTCGAGTACACGATCGTGCCCCGGGGCGGCAAGCCGGTCATCACGAAGATCGACATCAACGGGCTGGGGAGCACGGGGAACAACATCCCGTGGGACCTGCTGCCGCTGCACGCGGCCCGGTCCGGCAACGTGACCGTGGCGGCGGATGGCACCGTCCCCGACCCGGCGCCCCTGGCGGCGGCGATGGACGTCGCCGACCAGCAGGTGCGGCAGGCCTGGGGCAGCCGGCCCGGCGCGCCGGGGACCCTGGTCTTCGCGTCCGCCGACGAGAAGCAGGCCCACCACTGGTTCCCCGCGCCCCTGAGCGCATCCGCCGAGTCCGCCGCCTTCGTCTTCCCGATACAGGGCGTGGACCAGAAGCACAACACGGCCTCCGGCGAGTACGTCGGGGGGCGCGTGGTTCTGAAGGTGGGCAAGACGCCGCCGAACCTGGTCAACGGGGTGTACCGGCACGAGCTCACGCACGCGATATCGGCGCCGCTCGTCAGCCCGGGAGGCGACGCGCCGCTCTGGGCGATCGAGGGCTTCGCGGCGTTCGTCGAGAACCCGGCCAACAGGAGCATCCTGGATCCCGTGCGCCGCCTGGTGCAGCAGGCCCGGTTCGCGGGCCAGCTTCCGGACAACCGGACGTTCTACGAACCGCCGGGCGTCAGCGCGAACTACGGCCTGGGGCTGACCGTCTTCAAGTTCGTGGCGGAGAAGTGGGGAGCCGGCCGCGCCGGCGACCTCTACGTCGAGGCGGTCTCCGGGCACACGCTCAACCAGGCGACCACGAAGGTCCTCGCCATGAGCGACACGGCCCTCCTGCAGCAGTGGGCCGCCTACGTGCGCCAGCTACAGTGAACGGGTCGACGTAGAGGCGCCAGGTAGGTCCCCACGGTCCGGAAGCCGAATGAGCTGAGGATCGGCGCCGGGGCTCCCGCCTCACGGGGGTGGTCGAGCTGGCGGACGTCGGCCTGACGGCGAGGGGCGGGCCGCAGGCTCCCGAGCTCCTCGCCACGGACGCTGCGGCCAGGGCACGCCTCGCCCCGGCCGCCGAGCCACCGGCCCTGCAGCTCGAGCCCCGGGTCCAGGTGGTCCGCGCCCAGGTCGAGGCTCGCTTCACCATCTCCCAGCCCGACCAGCTCTGAATCCGGCCCGGCGCCGCGTCAGTGCCAGCACTGATGACAGGCGGAGCCGGCGCCGCTAGAGTCCGGCTCCGCCCCTGGTCGACCCGCATTTCCGGCGACCCGCGGCAGGCTCGTTCGACCACCCACACCACCCGTTGCAGCGGAGCTGGCGGCTGCCGGCTCCGCCATCCGCCCTGACGAGCCGGCGCCAATTTCCGCGCGGCTGGCACATGGTGTGTCACCCGGCTCCCGCCAGGCCTGGCATCATGGCCGGCCATAGGCAGCGCGCCGCGCCTGGTCGCCTCCGCCCGAGCTGGCGAGGACCCGGGCCGAGACGCGAAGCGACTGGGAGGGGAAGGCGACGTTGGGCGGGGCCCGGCGGCCCCGCCCCGCTCGGACGGCGCCGGCCGGCGGCGGGCTCAGGCCCGCGTCCCGGCGATGGGGTCGGGACCGTCGGGCACCGTCGCCGGAGTCTCGGCCGGTCCACCTCCGAGGACCCGGCCCCGCTCCCAGAGCTGTGCGTTGAGCACGGTCGCAGCGACGATCAGCCGGCAGGCCAGGAACAGCCAGGCCATGACCGTGGCCGCCACGCCCAGGGTCCCGTACAGCTGCGAGGTGCTGCTCAGCTTGTGCGGAATGTAGTAGGTGCCGACCAGGTGCATGGCTCCGAGGCCGATCGCGACGACCGCGGCTCCCGGGATCAGCGCGCGCCAGGGCGCGGCCGCGTGCGGCAGCAGCATCGATATCGCGATCCACGTGCCCCCGAGCGCCACGATCAGCAGCACGCCTGTCAGAGGCCCCGCGTTCGGGAACCGCGAGGCCAGCACGGACTCCACGGCGAGCCACACCAGCATCGCGATCAGCAGCAGAGCGGCCAGCGCGGTGGTGAGGAGGCCGGCCCGTTCGGGTAGGTCCTGCCAGGCCACGACGTGGACCAGCCGCAGCGCCCGGTAGGCGCTGTTCGCGGTGTACGCGAGGAGAACCAGGCCCGTCAGCAGCAGGAGCCACCGGCCGTCGTGAGCCTCGGCGCCGCCCTCGTTCATGGCCTTCACCAGCGCGCCGCTGAGGCCGAGGGTGGACTCGACCGCTGACGCGGTCTGGCTGCGTCCGCCGGCCAGGAAGCCCAGCGCCGACGAGGCCAGGAGGACGAGCGGGAGGAGCATGAGGAACAGCCGGAACGCGAGCCCGGCCGCCAGCACGCTGCCGGCGTGGCGGCGATCCCGCTGGTAGATGCCGCGTGCGGTGCTGGCGCCCGGCACCCGCGCCTCGAAAGCGTCCAGCCGATGCTGGATCGAGCCCAGTCGCGTGCGCCGGGAGGAGCTCATGCCCGGCTCCGCGAGGGAACGCCGCCCACCTGGAGGACCTCGGCGCGGCGGAACATCGCGTGCCCCACGATGAACGGCTGGTACCGCGTCCCGGCGGACGCCGCCGCGGGCCCATAGACAAATCGTGCGTGCCGCCCGACGCCTTTCGCTGACGTGGGTCGTGGTCCCGGTGACGAAGGCCGCGTCGTCGCCCGCGTAGAAGGCGATGGCGCGCGACATGCCGTGTCCAGCCGCTCGTCGAGCCTGTCGGCCTCGGGCGCCGGCTCGAGGTGGCGGCCGGCGGCCACCTCGCGTCAGCCGGGCCGCGCTGGCTGGCTCTCGGCCGGCGGCCGCTGCCATGGCCAGCGGCCCTCGATCTCGACCACCAGGGACCAGCTCAGGAAGGTGCGGATGAGGACCAGCAGGCCCAGGACGGCCACGTTGGCGATGGTCGGCTGCAGGGCCACGGTCCGGATGACGTCGGCCGCCACCAGCACCTCCAGGCCCAGCAGCAGGGCACGGCCGAGGCGGACGCGGTAGCTGGAGTAGGCGTCGGGAACTCCACGGCGCACCAGGTAAAGGACCGACGCGTAGGCGATTGCGCCCACGATGATCGCGACCACGAGGACCTCGATCACCAGCGAGGCGATGTCGACAACGCCAAGGAGAACGGACTGGAAGCTCTGGAGCTCCACCGATTTCACCTTAGCAGTGGTGGCGGCGGTGGCCGCAGAGGGTCGTTCCAGCCGCGGCGGAGCGCCACTCGACATCGAAGCGCTACTGCCTCCCGAGCCCGTCGGCGGGACCCGCGATCAGAACAGTCCCCAGCCCTCCAGGCCCTCCGCGATCCCGCAGTACACCTCGATCGCGTCCGGCAGGAGGTCCGGCCACAGCGCGAACGAGGTCAGCCGGCCGTTGCCCTCGACGGCGACGACGCGCCCCGGTCCGGGACCGGTCGCCAGGATCAGCTCGGGGAGCGAGCCTTCGCAGAGCCGGCGGACCACGGCCGCGGAGCCGGCGAGGTCCCAGACTCCGATCGCCCACTGCGGACCGATGCCGGCCCGGATGCGGGCGGCGGCGTCCCGGGGCCGGCGGCTCCCGCCCGACAGCGTGACCCAGAAGTCATCGCTGTCGCGATCGTCGATGTAGCGGACCTCCAGCAGCTCGTCCCGGCTCAGCGCCGCCCGGTGCCATTCCACCCGCTGCGGAAACCCGACGAACATCATCTCGCCGCGGCCGAAGCCGCGCAGGTCGCCCAGCAGCCGGCGGCGGTAGGCATTCTGCCTCGGGTCCCCGAGGTCGGGCCGGGCCAGGATGCCGGGCGGCTCGCGATCGGAGTCGAGTCGTGCGAGGATCGTGTCTCGATATCTCCCCGTGTCGTCGGCCTCGGCCCGCAGGAAGACCGCCACCACCTCGTCCTCCGATGCCGGCCGCAGGAGACGCATGGATGCGTCCGGCGTCAGCCCTGGCCAAGTCGCAGGGCGTTGGTGCCCCGGGCGGCCGTCCAGGCCGCCTCGAAAGCGTGGCCGGCCACCGCCACGACCAGGAACGCGACCCAGTCGCCTGCGCGGGTGTCCTTCCCGGCCAGCGCGGCCGCGGCGGCGGCGATGGCGAGCGCCGACCAGCCGAGCCCGGTCACGATGCAGTGCGCCTCTCGGCAGCGGGCGAAGTTGGCCAGGCAGTAGGTACCGGCGACCAGGAAGAAGGCGGCCTCCACGAGGAGGCCGGTGAAAGGGCCGAGCGCCGTCGTCACAGCGACCGCGACCGCCACCGTCACGAACACGAAACAGCCGCGGATGAACGGGGCGACCATGCTCGTGTAGGCGTCCAGGACGCTCTCGAAGCGGTTGCGCGGAGCGGCCGCCGGCGGGGCGCAGGTGCCGCCGACGCAGGTCCACTGCTTCCACCAGGACTCCACTCGTCGCTGTCTCATCTCGATCCTTCCTCTCCGGCTGACCGCGGCCAGCCATGTGCCAGGATCCCCGCCATCTCCCGCCAGGAGAACGAGCCCGGACGCAGGTGCCACTCGGCCATCAGCCCGTGGATGGCGGCCAGGACCAGCCGTGCCTCGACCTCGGGGTCGGTATCGGGCGGCCAGTCGCCGGATGCGACGCCAGCCTCGACGAGCTGCCTCATCCTGGCCAGCGCCTCCGCCTGGGAGGCGCGCACGATCTCGGCCACCGTCCCGACGTACGCCGCCTGGGTCCGGGCTTCGATCAGCACCCGGCAGAGGTCCGCCTCCTCGCCGACGTGGGCGCCGACGGCGGTGATGACCGCCTCGAGCACCCTGCGCGGCGACCGCGCGTCCGGTCCGTCGAGACGGGCGACCGCGGCCTGGATCCGATCGGCGAGCCCGCAGTCCCACGAGTCGTAGAGCGCACGGAACAGCGCCTCCTTGCTCTCGAAGTACACGTAGGGCGCTCCCTTCGAGACGCCCGCTTCCGCGGCGATGTCGTCGACCGTTGTGGGGTAGTAGCCGCTCCGAGCGAAGCACCGGAGCGCGGCCCTCAGGATGTGCTGGCGCCGGGCATCCTTCGCCGCAACGGCCAGTTTCGGCACGGTATCCTCCGTGTCCGGATCAAAGGTGACTGGTCAGTCATTATAGCCGGTGTGGCCGAAGAACGGGCTCGTCGGCGTGTTGTCGCACACGGTCCAGTTCTTGTCCAGGTTGAGCCGGACCCGACGCGGGTCCCTGCTGGCGCGGTGGCGAATCGTCAGGCGGCGCTCTATCGGAGGACACTGTCGATTCTTCTGTGAGGTTCCTCACGATCTCTGTTCGGTGCCTGACCAGAAGCGGTCTGTGCCGGGTACATCCATTCGCCGGCGCGTTCTCTCTGCAGACGGGCACCCCTCTATATCGGCGGATTCTGTATGCTGGGTATACTAGGTTGCCGCGCCATCAGGTGTGGGAGCCATCTCCGCGGATGTGAGAGGAGGTACGGGACATGCTATCCACTATCAGGCTGTCGCTTGCGCGCCTGCTGGCGCCGGCGGCGGTGGGTTCGATTGCAGCGCTGGCCAGCACCACGGCCTTTGCCGGGTCGCTGACTGCCGGCCCGATCGTCCGCGTGCCAGACAGCCCGCTGGCTGCCAGCTCTGCGGCGTGCAAGCAGCTGGTCGCCCAGCAGACCAAGCTGGGCAGCGTCAACTACGCGGACGCCGAGGTCGAACCGCACGTCGCAGTCGACCCCACGAACCCGCAGCACCTCGTCGGCTCCTTCCAGCAGGACCGCTGGAACGACGGCGGCTCAAATGGTCTGACCAACGTCGTCTCCACCGACGGCGGCGCCACCTGGAAGCTGGCCGGCGCCCAGCCGAAGTTCTCGATCTGCAGTGGCGCCGCGGCCGGGTCTGCGGGCTTCCTCGATCGGGCGACCGATCCCTGGGTGAGCATCTCCTCCGACGGCAAGGTCGCCTACTCGATCAGCGACTCCTTCAATGCCGACGGCCCCGGCTTCGGCGGCGCCAGCTCGATCGTCATCAGCCGGTCGACCGACGGCGGCGTGACCTGGCAGGCGCCGGTCACGGCCGAGCTCGACACATCCGTCACCGTGCTCAACGACAAGGAGTCGGTGACGGCGGACCCGCTGGCCGCCGGCAACGCCTACGCGGTCTGGGACCGCCTGGTCTCCCCCAGCAGCCACGCGAACCCCAGCTCGTTCCCCGTCACCCCGGCGTTCCGCGGCCCCGCCCTCTTCTCGAAGACCACCGACGGCGGCGTGACCTGGAGCCAGGGCCGGGTCGTCTTCGACCCGGGTGAGAAGAACCAGACGATCGGCAACCAGGTCGTCGTTCCGACCGCGGGGGCGGCCAAGGGGCAGCTGATCGACGGCTTCAACCTGATCCTGACCAAGGGCGGCAAGGGCAACCACCAGCGCGAGAGCGAGAGCGTCGCGATCATCCGCTCGACGGACGGCGGGGCCACCTGGTCCGCCCCGACGATCGTGAGCCCGATGAGCGTCGCCGAGGTGAGCATCGCCGGCAAGCCGGTGCGGACCGCCGACGTGCTGCCGGAGTTCGCGGCCGGGCCCGAGGGCAACCTGTACGCGGTCTGGCAGGATGCCCGCTTCAGTACGACCGGCCACGCCAAGGTCGCGTTCTCGATGTCGACGGACGGCGGCAGCACGTGGAGCGCGCCGATTCGGATCGACCTGGCGCCGGGCGACGCTCCCGCGTTCACGCCCCAGGTCCACGTGGCCTCCGACGGCACCGTCGGCGTCTCCTACTACGACCTGGAGAACGCCACGGCCGCGAAGCCGGGGCTGACCGACGCGTTCCTCGTGCACTGCCACAGCGCCTGCGCGAAGGCCGCCAGCTGGACGGCCGGCGGCGAGACCCGGGTCAGCACCTCGGGCTCCTTCGACATGACGACCGCGCCGGTCGCGCGGGGCTTCTTCGTCGGTGACTACGAGGGCCTGACCGCCTCGGGCACCGCGTTCCACCCCTTCTTCGCCATGGCCCAGCCTGTCGCGACGGCCGGCAGGACCGACATCTTCGCGAACACCGCGAAGTAGGTGCTTTCGGGGCCCGGCCACCCGGCCGGGCCCACCCATTCTGGAGGGAGGCAGCACGGTTGCACCGCCGCGAATCGACTCGACGTCACTTCCCCGCAGGCCTGGTCCTGGCCCTCGCCGGCATCGTCGCGATCGGCGCCATGGCCCTGTACCACCAGGCCGGCGCCCGCGCCGTCCCGGACGCCCGGCCGGTCGCCCACAAGGCTCCTGCCAACGGCTGGCTCTCGTTCAACGGCGGCCATCTGCACTACGGGCACGACCAGCAGGGAAACCGGATTCCGGACTTCTCCTACGCCGGCTACGAGGGTGGCGGGGTGCCGCTCCCCGCAGTCCCGGCCAGGGTCACGCTGTCAGCGCCCGCGGGTGACGCCACCGCCCTGATCCAGCAGGCCATCGACCAGGTGTCGGCGATGCCGCTGGACGCCAGCGGCTTTCGCGGGGCGGTCGTGCTCAGCCCCGGGGCCTACCGGATCGGGACCAGCCTGCACATCCGCGCCAGCGGCATCGTCCTGCGGGGCGGCACCTCGAACCCGGCAGACACCGTGCTGCTGCCCCAGAACCCGGTCGCCCGCACGCTCGTCAGCATCGGCGGGACCGGGGCGATCACGCCCGCCGGGCCGGCGCACGCCGTGACCGACAGCTACGTCCCGGTGGGGGCCAGCACCCTGACGCTCGACAGCACCGCCGGCCTGGCCGTCGGCGACGACGTCATCGTCCAGCGGCCCCAGACCCAGGCCTGGATCCACGCCATCGGGATGGACGCCATCCCGCCCCGGCCGGACGGCAAGCCCATCACCCAGTGGCCGCCCAACTCGGGCCTCCTGTCCGAGCGGAAGATCGCCGCCATCCACGGCCCCCACGTCGTGCTCGACGTGCCCCTGACCAACGCGCTCGAGCAGCAGTTCACGAACGCGACGCTCTGGAAGTATTCGTTCCCGGGCCGGATCAGCCAGGTCGGACTGGAGGACCTGAGCAGCGACGGCATCGCCATGGCCGGGGCTCCCGGATTCGCCGGCGGCGGCTTCTTCAACGCGACCTTCGTCGACCTGGACGCGGTCGAGAATGCCTGGGTGCAGGACACCGTCGTCGCCCGCTACACGCAGCCCTACATCGTGGGCACGGGCGCGATCCGGGTCACGGTCCTGCACACGCAGTCCCTGCACATGGAGCAGGCGATGCCCCAGAACGTTGGGGACCAGCCCTTCACCTACGGGGTTAGCGGCCAGATGATCCTCGTCCGCGACGCGGTGGTGACCGGCTCCAACGTCCACGCCTGGACGACCCAGAGCCGTGTCCCCGGCCCCAACGTCTTCTCGGGCTTCGTCGAGACCAACACGGGCAGCCGCAAGTTCGACTCCGGGCCGCACCAGCGCTGGGCGTCGGGCGTCCTGGGCGAGGACCTGACCATGCAGAGCACGCCCGGCGCCGACTGGGCGGCCACGGAGCTGGAGGACCGGCAGTGGTTCGGCAGCGGCCAGGGCTGGGCTGCCGGCAACAGCGTGCTCTACAACGTGACTTCCACCACCTGGCGGGTCGAGGACCCGCCGACCGCTCACAACTGGGCGATCGGCGTGATCGGAACCAACATCGGACCACACGCCAACCCCCCGCATCAGAACGGGGAGTTCATCTCCATCGGCCAGCTGGTCCAGCCGAGCAGCCTGTACGACGAGCAGCTGAGCGAGCGGCTGCAGTCGCATCGACCGACGTAGACGGGAAGCGCGAGGCGGGGAACCCTCAGAGGGTTCCCCGCCCACCTGGCCTCACGTCTTGACAGGCCGAGTGTCCACTACCACTATCGAAGCGAGGGAAGTCGGCACGTGACGGGGGGTGACCTGACATGTCGAGAGCGAGGTGTCTCCTGCTGGCGTTCGGGCTGCTGCTGGCCGCGGCCAGCCCATCGGTGACGGCCGCTGGCGCAGCAACCAGCACCCCGATCCAGGTCTACGGAGCCTGGCACTGCGGCAACGATGCCTGCACCTGGGGCACCGTCCGGAACCTGGTCGAATTCGACGCCAACAACCACTGGCTGATCGACCGGGGAGACGGCCTGCCATCCGTGAACCTCGTGGTCCTCAGCTTCGTGGACCCGCTCAAGCTGCTCAACCGGACGACCGATTCGCAGACCTCGAACGGCATTCCGATCGGGATGACGCAGAGCATCGTGAGCTACTTCACCGGCCACGGCATGCGCGTGATGCTGTCCATCGGCGGCATCACCTTCGTCAGCAACTGGAACACCGCCCTGGCGGCCAACCCGGGCCAGCTCGGCCTGAACGCCGCGGCCGTGGCGAAGAGCATGGGCGTCGGCATCGAGATCGACTACGAGGAGAGCAGCTCTCCCAACCTGGTGGGTCTGCAGGCGTTCATCGACGCGTACCGCTCGCAGCTCCCGTACGACGGGACGGGCGCCAACCCCGCGGCCCGGCTGACCATCGACCTCGCAGCCGGAGATCGCTGGCTGATCGCGCTCACCCGCAAGGCCACCGCCGACTGGCTCACGGCCGCGCGGCCGGTCCTCGACTACACCAACGCCATGGTCCCGAGCAAGCAGCCAACCAGCGCCACCTCCGCCGAGGCCAACTGGCAGGAGCACGTGGACGGCAAGCCGAACTACAGCCCGCCGATCCCGCCGCTGGCTCCGGCGAAGTTCACCGGGAGCCTCTTCATCGCCGGGACCTCCCGGATTCTCCCCGAGTGCACGAACTTCGCGGCGTCCCTGGAGAGCTCGACCGGAGGCTACGTGCAGACGGTGGCGCCCAACGGCGCCGGCACCAGCCCGGGAATGCTCGGCTACATGTTCTGGGCTGCCGAGAGGCCCTCGCTGCGCGGCGTCACGACCACCCCGCCGAACACGTGCGAGGGCGGCGTCGGTGCCGGCGCCACGGCCTACGGCATCCCGATTCCCATGCCGGCGCTCCGGCAGAGCTGAGCCGGCCCTCGACCGGCTCCTCTCTGTCGGATGCCCCGGGACCGGCTGCTACTGCCCGATGACCTGGGTCTCGGCGATGGCGTTGACCCTGTCGATGCTGGTGCCGTGGCAGACGTAGCGGACGTAGCGGGCGGTGACGGCGCTGAACCCGTAGGTCTCGAACGCCGTCGTGGTCCCGCTGCTGTTGGCTCCGTTCACCACTGCCGTCCAGCTGCTGCCGTCGGTCGAGGTCAGGACGTCGAACCAGGTCGAGCGGGTGTTGCCCAGGAACCAGGCGATCTCGACCGAGCCGACCGTGTGGTTGGCTCCGTCGGCAGCGACCTCCTCCACCAGCGCGGACTACCGGCGAAGCAGGCGGCGGCGATCGTCCTGCACCCACGTCCATGCCTACACGAACCGGGAGATCGCTGCCGCGCTGGACCTGCCCGAAAGCACCGTTGCCACCCGGCTGATGGCCAAGCGAACGCTTCGCGCCCGGCTCGGAAAATCCGAGATGCCGATTTCCGATACTTCCGGTCTCCTGCGCGTCCCTTCAATCAGATGAACACGGACTGCGGCAGCGGACCGATTTCGACGAGCTGCTGGTGCGTTAGCTCCGGCGCCGGCTCGGCCAGCTCCAGGGCCCGCGGCCCGCGGTCGACCAGTCCGCTTACAGCACAGTCCACGCAACCGGAGGAAGAATGATGTCGCTCCTGTCAACGCTCACGGCGGCCGCGTCGCCCAAGGCCGCGGCGGCGGTCCTCGCCACGGCGGCGGTTGTCGCCGGAGGCGGATCCGCTGTCGCCGCCGCCGCGACCCACAGCTCGGACCCAACCGTATGGGGCAAGACAGTCACCGCCGCTGTGGCAACGTGCAAGAGCAAGCTGACGGACAGTCAGCATGGCATCGGCCAGTGCGTCAGCAAGACCGCGACTCAGAAGGGTGTCCAGGAGCGCGCCGCTCACGCGGCGAGCGCGGCCCGTCAGAACGAGCCGGCTGCAGCCGCCGGCCAGCACCCGGCAGCCGCTTCCACCTCGCACCCGACCGGAGCGCCGACGTCGCACCCAACGGGAGCTCCGACCTCGCATCCGGAAGGCAAGCCGACGGGCGTCCCGGCGGGACCGCCCACGAGTGTCCCACCGGCCTCGGGCGGCACCCATCCGACCGGCCCTCCGGTCACTCCGCCGTCTCCTCACTGACCTCTCACTCGATGCGGCCCGCCACGTCTGTCGGGCCGAGGGACCCGGGGAGGAGCCGCTCCTCCCCGGGTCGCCGTCCGTTCACGGGATGGCCAGCTGCGCCACTATAAGGATGGGCGGCGCTCACGCCGCAACCCACAATTGGTGGGCAGGATGCGCAGAATTACGATGATGGCGGTGTGCCTGGCGGCGCTGATGACTGCCTCGGTGACCACCGCTCTCGCCACCGTGAGCCCGACGACCGGCCAGCCAGGGGCACCCACCAACACCTGCGGCCCCGACAACCCGGCGACACCGGGCGGTTCCGCCACGGCGGCCGGGTCGCCGTTCAATGGCAGCGGCCAGGCAGGGGTGGTCTACGCGGGCAACCCGGGCACTGCTTCGCTGAACAACTCGAACAGCACGGCAGCCGTCTCGCAGTACGACACCGCCTGCGTCCAGCTCAGCAGTCCCCCGGGCCACTGACCACGACGAGGCGCGGCGGGCGCGTGCACGCCCGCCGCAGCCTCGTCCGCGCTCGCGGCAGCCCGGGTTCGAGAGGCGCCTGGCGATTCCACCTTCTCTGAGCTCGTTGCAGCACGGAGCCACGAAGGGCACGAAGACGCACGAAGGTAGCGCCTGGAGGAGGTGGCGGGCCGGCGGTCGGAGCCAGCAGCGAGTGATCTCGGGCGAGGTCATCTGGAGGGTTGCGTGACGGAGCAACTGTCAGGAGGATGACAACAGGCGCTCTCGCGACACTGCACCTCCGACCACGCCGCTTCGACCACGCCGCTGACCGCTCAGTAGCGCTCCTGGCCCGGGGCCCGCGCCGGCCGGCGCGGGCCTGCGGGGCAGGCGCCATGGTCGGCTTCTGCATGTGTCAGTGGGATACCCGCCGCCAGGGTAGCTCCGCCGGCGCAATTAGCGTGTTTTGGACCGCCGTAGCCGGAACCGCCAGCGCGACGAGCGGCAGTTAGCGTGTCCACCTGAACTCGAAAGTGCCCCCGGAAGGACTCGAACCTCCGACACGCGGTTTAGGAAACCGCTGCTCTATCCCCTGAGCTACGGGGGCGGGGTGCCGGCCCGGCGGGCCGTCCAGGCCATAGGGTACCGGGGCCGGGGCGGCCCGGGCGTCACTCCCGGCGGCCGACCATCACGACCGCCACCGCCGTCACCAGCATCGTCAGGCCGCCCCCGAGGGACAGGCCGGCCGGGAACTGCTCGTCCGGGTTCGTGCTGATGAGATAGCCGGAGCCCAGGAGCAGGACCAGGCCGATCACGACCAGGTAGCCGGGGACGAAGTAGCGGATGGCCGCCGACGCGGGCGCCCTCCGGGACGTCGGTGGAGGAGTCGACATGGCAAGGACTGTACAGCCTGCGCCGGCCGGCCCGCTCTGGACGGTCTAGCGGCCTGACAGCCTGAGCAGCTCCTCCAGCGGCCGCATCGGGAACGGCTGGATGCCGCGCAGGATCAGGTGCTGGGCGCCCGCCTCGATCAGGTCGTCGACCCGGTCGTACAGGTCGGGGCTGATCGAGCAGGTCCGCTCGACCGCCCCGGGGTCCCGGCCCACCCTGGCGCACCACTCCGTCAGGATCCGGTTCTTCTGCCGCCAGTTCTCCACGGGCGGGAACGTGTTCCACATGTCGGCGTACTGGGCCGTCAGCCTCAGCGTGACCTTCTCGCCGCCGCCGCCGATCATGACCGGGATCCGGGGCGGCGCCGGGACCAGCTTGCCCAGCCGCTCCTGGATGCAGGGCAGGGCGCTGGCCAGCTGGCGCAGTCGCCAGGGCGCGTCGCCGAACTCGTAGCCGTACTCCTGGTAGTCGCGGTGGAACCAGCCGGCGCCGATGCCCAGGATGGCCCGGCCGCCGCTCAAGTGCGCGAGCGTGGCCGTCTCGTAGGCCAGGAACTCCGGGTTGCGGTAGGCGACCGAGTGGACCAGGGCGCCGAACTGCGCGTTCTTCGTCTCCACCGCCATGGCGGCGAGCAGCGGTGAGCAGGCGTAGTGGCTGCCGTCCGGGTCGCCGTAGAGCGGGTGCATGTGGTCCCAGACCCAGATGGTGTCGGCGCCGAGCCCGTCGGCCGCCCGGTACGCGTCGCGAATCTGCTGGACGGTGCAGTGCTGGGGGTGGATCTGGTAGCCGACTCGAAAGCGCGCGGTCAAGGCGAACCCCTCCTCTTTCAGGCGAGCGACGAACGTCCGCTGAAGGATAGATGGCGACCCTTTGTCAGCCGCCGCGGCCGCCATCGGCCGCCGTCAGCCGCCGGCCGCCCGCCGGAAGCAGGGCAGCGGCGGCTCGCCGCGGATGGCCACCTCCACCGGCAGGTCGACCCGGACGCCGGACGGCTCGACGTCGACCAGCCGCGTCATCATGCGGACCCCCTCGTCCAGGTCGACCAGCGCCACCACGTAGGGGACCTCGTCCCGATAGCCGTCCGGCGCCCTGTGCACGACCGTGAAGGTGTAGACGCGTCCTCGCCCGCTCGCCTCCACCCACTCCAGCTCGCCGGTCGTGCAGTGCGGGCAGACGGCCCGCGGGTAGAAGACGTGGCAGCCGCAGGCGCGGCACCGCTGCAGCAGCAGCACGCCCGCTGCCACGCCGTCCCAGAACGGCTGGCTGACCGCGTCGGGGACCGGGAACGCCCGCATGACGTCAGTCACGGCCCAGGAGCAGGGTGGCGGCGGACGACAGCACGCCGCCCGTCCCGCTGGCCAGCGCCACGCGGGCGCCCTCCACCTGGCGGACGCCGCACTCGCCGCGGAGCTGGCGGGTGGCCTCGATCAGGGTGAAGATCCCGTACATGCCCGGGTGGCAGTAGGAGAGGCCGCCCCCGTTGGTGTTGAGCGGGAAGTCGCCGCCGGGGGCGGTGCGCTGGCCGCTGACGAACGGCCCGGACTCGCCCGGGGCGCAGAATCCCAGCGCCTCCAGCGACAGCAGGACCGTGATCGTGAAGCTGTCGTAGATCTCGGCCACGTCGACGTCGCCCGGCCGCAGCCCGCTCATCGCGAACGCGGCCGCGCCGCTGTGGACGGCCGGCGTGGTGGTCAGGTCGGGCATGCTCGCGATGCCCATGTGGGTGTGGCTCTCGCCGTGGCCGAGGATCCAGACCGGAGGCCGGGGCAGGTCGCGGGCCCGCTCCGCGGAGACGATGACGACCGCGCCGCCGCCGTCCGTGACCAGGCAGCAGTCGAGGAGGTGCAGCGGCTCCGCGATCCAGCGCGACGCCAGCACGTCCTGGACGGTGATCGGGTCGCGCATGTACGCGCGCTCGTTGAGGCTGGCCCACCGCCGCGTGGCGACCGCGACCTCAGCAAGCTGCTCGGCGGTCGTCCCGTAGACGTGCATGTGGCGGGTCGCGGCCAGGGCGTAGCCGCCGACCGGCTCGGGCAGGCCCCAGACGCGCTCGAACTGCGCTGGTCCGGCCACGCCGCCGCCCCGGCCCAGCGGCCGGCCCCCCGCCGAGCGCGGCGTCGAGCCGTACGTGATGAGCGCGACCTCGCAGAGGCCGGCCCCGATCGCGGTCCGCGCGTGGCCGGCGTGGGCCACGAAGGACGAGCCGCCGATGCTGGTGCTGTCCGTGAACCGGGGCCGGATGCCCAGGTACTCGCCGATGGCCAGGGTCGGCGCGTAGCCGTCGCCGCCGGCCGAGAAGAGGCCGTCCACGTCGGCGAACGTCAGCCCGGCCTCGGTCAGCGCCGCCCGAGCGGCCTCCGCCTGGAGCTGGAGCGCGGTCTTGGGCGCCACCCGCCCGAGGTCGGACTCGGCGACGCCGGCTATCGCGGCCACGCGCTCGGCCCCCATCGTGGAGCATCGTAGCCGAGCTCCGGGGGCACGACGACCGGCGGCGGGCGGCCCGGCGGCGGCGCCCCGGCGGCTACCGGGTTCCGACCCGGGGTCCGATCGTCGGGACGTGGTCGGGGGAGCGGCCGTTCGGCCGGGCCCGGATCTTGAGCGGCGAGCGGTCGCCGATCCACTGGGCGGGCGGAGAGGCCCAGTGCCCCGCCAGCGCGTTGACGCGGCCGGCGTACTCGGAGCGGACGAGCTGGAAGGCCTCCCACGCCTCGTCCTCGGTCCGCAGCGCGTAGCCCACCCGGGCCAGCCGGGCCCGAACCTGGCGGTACTCGTCCAGCTCGACCCCGACCAGGTGCTCGCCGTCGAGCCCGAAGAACAGCACCACGTCCTCGATGCAGTGGCCGCCGACCGCGCGGAACATCTTGGCCCAGCCGTACAGGCTGCGGGGCATGTCGGGCGTCGCCTCGCGGTCGATCGTGGTCACCACCAGCGTCGCGGCGTCCATCACCGCGCCCAGCGAGCTGATCCAGGAGTCGTTGTCGTGGCTCGACCGGAAGTAGCCGAGGACCGGGTAGGCCAGGTGGCTGTCGAGCACCTCCGCGGCCCAGGTCTGCCACCGCTGGAAGGTCTGGGGCAGCTCGCTCAGCATGCCCGCGAGGGCGTAGGTCTCCAGCAGCGTCACGCCCGACGGAGGCGCGCTGGCCGCGGCCTCCAGCGTGACGACCGACGCCTCCCGCCGCTGGAAGGCGGCGAACAGGCTGTAGAGGAACGTGATCACCACCGCGAAGACGCCCAGGCCGGTCGCGCCCGCGGCCAGCGCGACGAACCGGGCGGGCGCCGAGGTGGCTACGTAGTCGCCGAAGCCGATGGTCAGCATCGAGGTGCCGGCGAAGTACACCGACGTGCCCACGCCGGGCGGCTGCGGGCGGATCTGGTCGCGCATGGCGTCCAGGAGCACCCCGTAGCCCAGCACGAGCACGGCCACCCAGCTGACCAGCGACAGCAGGACGGCGAGCGGGCCGAAGCTGGCCAGCCAGGCTTCCCGCCGGCGGGGTGAGCGCATCCTCAACGCCGCCCAGCGCCACGGCCGCCACAGCCTCAGGACGGGGATGCGGCCGAGCCGCCAGCGGCCGCCCACCGGCCGCGGCGTGATCACGGACTGGAACACGTCGCGCAGCGTGGTCATGACCAGCGCCGCGCCCAGCAGGCCCTCACCGACTCTCAGCAGGTCCACGGCTCCCCAAGCCTAGTCGCCTTCGGGCAGGTGCGCCAGGTGCGCGGGTCGCCTTACCGACCCGCGCACCTATGGCTCCTCGTCGTCGTCCCGCTCCCGGAGCTGGCGGATGAACTCCAGGTGCGACCGCGTGATCCGCGACTCCGCCCTGACCAGGCGGGCCACCGCGTCGAAGAGCAGCTCGGCGCGGCGCGCCAGCTCCGGGTCCGCCGAGTGCTCCCGGAGGTAGGCGCGCAGCCGGTCACGCGCGTGGAAGACCTCCTGGGTCGCCTCCGCGTACTCTCCGACCAGTGCGCTGAGCTCGACGTCCTCTTCTTCCACCCGACCTCTATTGTCAGGCGCCGGGGCAACCGCTCGCGGGCCCGAACGGCCGGACGGGACCCCAAGATGAATGATTCCGAATAGCGGCGAGGTATTCGGTGTCCAGGTGCCCCAGAAAAGTGGTCCGGCGCCGAGGACCGCAGCGAGCCCACTCGTCGTGGGTGAGCGAGGACCGCAGAAGCCGCGAGATGGGATGCATGGGCGCCGAAAATCCGTCGGGATTCGGAATCATTCATCTAGCGGCGCCAGTCGCGGCGCTGGATCAGCGCGACCGCGACCTCTCGCCGCGAGTGGACGCGCAGCTTCTTCCGCAGCCGCTCGACGTGGCCCTCGGCCGTCCGCTCGGCGATGCCCAGGCGCTCGGCGATCTGGCGGTTGGTCAGCCCCTGCCCGACCAGGTGGGCCACCTCCACCTCGCGGGCCGACAGGCCGTCGGGGGCGGGCGCCCGCCGGGAGAGGGACTCCGCCGCCAGCGCCGGCGGCTGGCCGGCCCAGGCCGCCGCGACCGCCTCGTCCAGGTCCATGCTCTGCCCCTCGGCCCAGGCCGCCGCGCCCGCCTCCCCCGCGGCCTCGAACGCGGGCTGCAGGACGGCCGTCCGCACCACCTCCTGCCAGCTCGGGGCCAGCCGGGTCCCGGCCACCTCGCGGAGGGCGTCCGCGGCGCCGCTGAGACGCAGCGCGCGCAGCGGGTCCCTGTCCACCACAGCGATGCCGGCCAGGCCGTCGAGCGCCCCGGACGCGCCGTAGCGGTTGCGGAGCTCGCGGAAGAGGCCCAGGCTCTCGAGCAGCAGCGATCGTGCCGCTTCGCGGTTGTTCTCGAACAGCGACACGAGGCCCAGGAACAGCGCCGCCCGCCCGCGCGGAGCCTCCGGCCCGCGGGAGAGCGCCCGGGTCCGCTCCAGCCAGGTCCGGGCCGCGGCCAGGTTCCCCGCCTGGACCAGCGTCTCGCCCAGCCCGACCATCGCCTCCAGGCGGATCCCCCCGTCGTCCACCGTGGCCAGCACCTCCTCGAACCGCGCCAGCGCGCCGGCGTACTCGCCCTCGTAGGCGTCGATCGAGGCGAGGAGGGAGAGCGCGCGGCCGCGGCCGCCGGTGTCGCCGGCGCTCGTGAATGCGCCCAGGCTGCGCTCGCAGAACGACCGGGCGGAGGCGTACTCGCCCTGGTAGAAGGCCAGGCGGGCCAGGCCGAGGAGGCCGTTGGCACGGGCCGGGGAGTCCTCTCCGGCGGCGGCGAGCGCCGCCTCGAGCCGGCGCCGGCCCTCGGTGTGGTAGCCGCGGGTCATCCAGAACCAGGTGAGCAGGCCGGCCAGCCGCAGGCACCGGTCGGGGTCGGTCGCCCCCAACCAGTCCAGCGCCGCGCGCAGGTTGTCGTGGTCGGCCTCCAGGCGGCGCAGCCAGACCACGTGCTCGGGGCCGCGGTCGTGGCGCTCCGCTCGCTCGGCCATCGCCAGGAAGTGGGCCGCGTGCGACCCGGCGACCCGGGACCGCTCACCGCTACCGGCCAGCCGCTCCGCTGCGTACTCCCGGACGGTCTCCAGCAGCTCGTACCGGGTCGGCCCGGCGCCGCCGGCGCGGGGCGCCAGCAGCGACTTGTCCGCCAGCCGGAGGACGAGCTCGAGGACGTCCTCCGCGGCCAGCCTCTCCCCGGTGCACACGCGCTCGGCCGCCTCCGGCTCGAACCCGCCCCGGAAGACCGAGAGCCGCTGGAACAGCAGGCGTTCCGGGTCGTCCAGCAGGTGGTAGCCCCAGTCGAGCGCGGTGCGCAGCGTCTGGTGGCGGGGCACCTGGGCGTCGCCGCTCGCCGCCAGCAGCCGGAACCGGTCCTGCAGCCGCGCCAGCACCTCGTCGAGCGACAGGGTCTCGACGTGCGCCGCGGCCAGCTCGATGGCCAGGGGGATGCCGTCCAGCCGCCGGCAGAGCAGGCCGACCGCGGCGGCGTTGGCGCGGCCCACGGTGAAGCGCCGGACCACTCGCCTCGCGCTGGCCTGGAAGAGCCGGGCGGCCTCGCTGGCGGCGACCGCGCCCGGGTCCGCGTCCGCCGCCGGGACGCTCAGGGGAGCGATCCGCCAGAGCGTCTCGCCGGTGACGTGGAGCGGCTCGCGGCTGGTGGCCAGGACTCGCAGGTCCGGGCAGCGCCGCAGCAGGGTCTCCACGACGGCCGCCGCGGCGTCGACCAGGTGCTCGCAGTTGTCCAGGACGAGCAGGAGCCGGCGCCCGGCGAGATGGCCGGCGAGGGTCTCGAGCAGCGGCTCGCCCGCCCGCTCGACGACGCCGAGCACCGACGCGATCGCCTGGGCGACCAGGGCGCCGTCGTTGAGCGAGGCCAGCGCGACGAACCGGACCTCGGCCGGCTCGCCGGCCGCGAGCCGGCCGGCCACCTCGACCGCCAGCCTCGTCTTGCCCAGTCCGGCCGTGCCCGAGATGGTGACGAGCCGCGCTTCCGTGAGCAGTCCGGCCAGGTAGGCCATGTCGTACTCGCGCCCGACGAAGCCGGTCGACTGCGCAGGCAGCCTGACAGCCCTCCCGCCGGGAACACTCGCATTCCGGCTCCCTCCCCGCGACATCTGACAGCGTTTCGTAGCTTAGCCGGATGCTCCGGCGCGTTTCAGGTAGTCAGTCCAGGTAGTTTCCGCCTTCCCCGGCGGCCGGGCGCGCGACTACGCTCATCCATGATGCAGGGGTGATGGCTCTATCGGTCGGTTGGACATGCAGAATCGCCTCCCCTACCACCGAGGAGCAGTTGGCCGGCGGCGAGCCGGCCGCTGCTCCCTTTCTATGTCGAGGACGGTGGGAACGCTATGCTGTCCCCTGCTGAGGGGTGTCAGAAGGGACCGATCCCGAGCCGTTACCCGGACGTGAGCTCCCGAGCTCGCTGATCGCGCCTGCCGAGACCGCCATCGAGGCGATCTCGGAGCTGGCCCTGATGGCGACCGGGCCGGTCGAGTTCGACGCGCTCGCCCGGCGGGCGACGGAGGTCGCGCGCGACCTGCTGCGGGCCGACGGCGGCTCGCTGTTCCTGTGGCACGAGGGCGCCGCCCGCCTGGCCCCGGTCACGGCCAACGACCGGGGCTGGGACGTTCGGGCCATCCGCTCGTTCCTGCCCGGCGAGGGGGTGACCGGGGCCACCTACCAGGCCGGCCGCGCGCTCATCGTCCGCGACTACCCGGGCTCGCCGCACGCGGTCGCGACCGCCGTCCAGCAGGGGGTGCGGAGCGGCGTGTCCGTCCCGATCATGGTCGGCCCCCGCCGCGTCGGCGTGCTGTCGGCCCGCAGCTTCCGGCACCTCCCATGGACGCCGCAGCACGCGCGGCTCCTGTCGCTCGTCGCCTCCGTCGTCGGACCCGGGCTGGAGGCGGCGCGCAGCCAGGCGCGGGCCTCGGGCCTGCGGCTGACGCCGCGGGAGGCGCAGGTCCTGGCCGATCTCACCGCCGGCAAGAGCGCCAGGAGCATCGCCAGGCAGGCCAGGCTGTCCGAGGCGACGGTGCGGACGCACATCCGGTCGGTCCTGGGCAAGCTGGGCGTGAACTCGCAGCTGGCCGCCGTCGCGCTGGCCCGCGACCTGGGGTTCACCGAGCCGCTGCCGGTCGATCCGGACGCGCGCTGACGATGCCTCATCAAATTTGACGATTCCGCAGGCTCGCGGCCCGGCCTACCGTCTGTGCAGGGCTGTCCTCTCCGGAGGGGATGCCGCAGCTCATCTCGACTCACCCCCGCAGCCATGCTCGGTGGAGATGCGAGGAACGTCGTTCCTCGCACTCCCCGAGCGGCGGCGGACGCCGGGCCGGAAGCGCCGTCCCCAGCCGCGCTATCGTGGCTGGCGTGTGCCGAAGCATCAAGCGACTGCGCCTGCCCGAGGGCGTGGCGACGGAGGACGAGGTCCACGCGGCCGCGCTGCAGTTCGTCCGCAAGGTGAGCGGCGTCCAGAAGCCGTCGGCCGCCCACCAGGAGGCCTTCGACCGGGCGGTGGCGGAGGTCGCCGCCTCGTCGCTGCGCCTGCTGGAGACGCTGCCTCGACTGCGGACCAGGGCGGCCGGCCAGCACGTATGAACGCGTACCGGGTCACCTGGCAGGTCCAGGCCGGCCTCGGGGAGGTCAGCGTGTGGTCGGCGATCGCCATGGCCGAGTCGGAGGCCGAGGCCCGCGAGCTCATCTGGCGGCGCGTCCGCTCGGAGGCGATGCGCTCCGAGGAGATGGCCATGCTGGACGTGGAGACGCTCGAGCCGCCCTTCCTGCACATCCAGAAGGGCGACTTCTGGGGCGAGCCGTGGAGCGTCGAGCTGCGGTTCAGGAGCCAGCTCGACCAGGACCAGCTGGCGATCCTGGCGCGGCGCCTGGCCCGGTTCGAGCTGACCCACCCCCTGGGCGGCGAGGCCATGCGCTCCCTCCGGCTCTCCGTCCCGGCCGGCGACGCCGAGGAAGCCCGGTCGCGGGCGCTGCGCCTGGTCCGGGAGGCGCTGGCGGAGGGCGAGCAGATGGACGTGGCCGCCGGCGGCGCGCAGCCGGTCTGGGTCTGGGAGCAGAACACGCTCGACGCGACGTGACGAAGCCGGAGCGCCGCTACTTAGTAGCGGCTAAGATAGTGGGATGACCGCTCCTATCATCGCTCCGCCCGCCGCGGCCCGGTCGGGCGACGAGCAGCGCATCGCCGCTGATGGCGCCACCCTCTCGATCCACGAGTGGCGCGGCAGTGGGCCGCCCACGCTCCACGTGCACCACGAGGACGACGAGGCCTGGCACGTGCTGGAGGGGACGCTCACGTTTCGCTTCACCGGCCGGACCGAGGAGCTCGGGCCGGGCTCGACGGTGTTCGTCCCGGCCGGCGTCGCCCACACGTACGTGACGTCGCCGGACGCCCGCTACCTGGTGATCCTGACCCCACGGATCAGGGCGCTGATCCGCGAGCTGCAGACCAACCGCGACCGGGACGCCGGGCCCGAGATCTACCGCCGGCACCGCTCGGAGATCGTGGAGTGATGTCACACGCCGGCGTGAACTCCGACAAGCTGGTGGCGGCGGGCCGGGTCTGACCCGCTGTCAAGCGCCGATCGAGGTGCAGTCCGCGACCGGGCTCGGCCCGATCTGGCTCGAGCCGCCGCAGGCCCAGAGCCGCCCCTGGTAGGTGGCCATGAATACGCCGTGGCGGGCCACCAGCATGGGCCCGGTCGTCCAGCGCGCGCCGGGCTGGTCCAGGCGCAGCCGCATGACCTGCGCGGTGAGCGCCGACGAGCTCTCTCCCCCGACGACGACGAGCTCCCGGCCGACCGTGCCGGCGGCGGCGCCGGACGTCGCCGCCGGCAGGTCGGGGAAGGGCGTCCGCCAGGCGTGGGCCGCCGGGTCGTAGCAGTCTATGGCTGCCGTGTTCTGGTAGCCGGCCGGCGGGGTGTTGACCCGGCCGCCCGCGACGCACGCCAGCCCCGCGACCGTGAACGCGGCCACGTGGTTGCGCGGGTGGGGCAGCGGCGGCAGGTCGGTCCAGGACGGAGCGCCGCGCTGGTAGACCTCCGCGGCGTCGACGTCGCCCGTGCCGTGGTCCCGGCGCACGCCGCCCAGCGCGTAGAGGCGGTCGCCCACGGCGACGAGCGCGAACGCGCCGCGGGCGTGGTTCAGCGCCGGGACGTCGTGCCAGCCCGCGCCGTCGAGCCTGTGCACCTGCGCAACCGCGTCGCCGTCGTCGACGAAGCCGCCGGCCACGTAGAGGCCGTCGCTCAGCGCCGCCGCGCTCGTGTGGTCGACGGCGCGCGGAAGGGGCGGCCCGGCGTGCCACCGGCCGTCGAAGACGAAGGTCGTGTCCTGGCTCCGGAGGTCCGGTCCGGCGAAGCCGCCGGCGACGTACAGGAGCCCGCCGTTGGCCGCCCCCGCCCCGCCCTCCATGCGCGGCGCCGGCAGCGGCGACGACTCCCACTGCTGCGGAGACCCGGCCGGGGGGCCAGGCATGGGCCGGGCCCCGGAATGCGGACGCCCCGGCGCGGCGGGGTGCGCCACGTACGCGTAGGCGCTCGGCGTCACCGCCACCAGGGCCGCGGCGAGGCCGAACGCCAGGCGCCGCCGCCCGCTGGGGCCGGCGACCAGCAGCGACGCCGCGACCAGGCCGGCAGCGAGCGGGGCCAGGAAC
>JBKPCH010000106.1:0-12618 GCA_046727275.1 Candidatus Dormiibacterota bacterium | reverse complement strand
CGCTGGACCGACGTGTGGACGACGTCGGGCAGGAGCTCGCGGCTCCGCAGCAGCTCGCCGCCGCGGGTCGCCTCGGCCTCGCCCTTCGGCGACAGGCCGACGTCGACCCAGCCCGTGAACAGGTCGAGGGCGTTCCACTCGCTCTCGCCGTGGCGCAGCAGGACCAGCCGGTGCCGACTCACGCCACCGACCCGATCATCGTCGAGAACTCCTCCGCCTTGAGGCTGGCCCCGCCCACGAGGCAGCCGTCGCAGGACTCGAGCTCCACGTACGACCCGACGTTGGCCGCGTTGACGCTGCCCCCGTAGAGCACGCGGACCAGCGCCGAGGCCTCGCGCCCCACGACCGCCTCGACGTCCCGGCGGACGAGGCGCATCATGCCGTCCGCGTGCGGGGGGTCGGCGTTCCGGCCCGTCCCGATGGCCCAGACCGGCTCGTAGGCGATCACCAGCCGCTCCGCGTCCCCGGCGCTGCACGCGCCCAGGGCCGCGTCGAGCTGGCGGTCGACCACCGCCTCCGTCTGCCCTGCGTCCAGCTCGTCCTCCCGCTCGCCCACGCACACGATCACCCGGAGCCCTACGGCCAGCGCCGCGGCGGTCTTGCGCGCCACCTGCTCGTCGGTGTCGCCGAACAGGTTCCGCCGCTCGGAGTGGCCGGCGATCACCCAGCCGCACAGGCCGGCCAGCATGGCGGCCGAGACCTGGCCCGTGAAGGCCCCGGAGCGCTCCCAGAAGCAGTCCTGCGCGCCCAGGCCCACCCCCGTCCCCTCCAGCTCTGCGCCGACCGGCAGCAGCCAGGGGAACGGCGGGAACAGGGCCACGTCGACCCGGCCCTCGGCCGCCCGCGCCGCCGGCAGGACGCCGCGGGCCAGCGCCACGGCCTCGGCCGCGCTGAGCGGGTTCATCTTCCAGTTGGCGGCCAGCAGCGGCCGCCGTCCGGCCCCGGTCACGGCGCCTCGTCGCGCAGCACGGCGATGCCCGGCAGCTCGCGTCCTTCCATGTACTCCAGGGTGGCACCGCCCCCCGTGGAGACGTGGGAGAACCGGCCGCCCAGGCCCAGCTTCTCCACGGCGGCCGCGGTGTCGCCGCCGCCGACCAGCGAGTAGGCGCCCGAGTCGGCGACCGCCTCGCCCACGGCCCGGGTGCCGTCGCCGAACTCGGGGATCTCGAAGACCCCCACCGGGCCGTTCCAGACGACCGTGCCGGCGCCCCGCAGGCGCTCCTCGAACCGGTCCACCGTGCCCGGGCCCACGTCCAGCACCATCCAGCCCGGCTCCAGGGCGTCCACCGGCCGGACCACCGTCTCCTGGCCCGGCTCCGCCGCCCGGGCGCACACGGCGTCGACCGGCAGCACCAGCTTGCCGGCGCCCTCGCTCTCCACCTCGCGTGCCGTGTCGAGGGCGTCGTCCTCGACCAGGCTGGCTCCGACCTCCCTGCCCTCGGCCTTGAAGAAGGTGTTGGCCATGGCGCCGCCCACCAGGAGCGCGTCGACCCGGGGCAGGAGGTGCCTGAGCACGCCGGCCTTCGTGGAGATCTTGGCGCCGCCGACGATGGCGACCAGCGGCCGCCTCGGCTCGTCCAGCGCCCGGTGGAGCGCCGTCAGCTCCGCCAGCATCAGCAGGCCGGCGTAGGCGGGCAGGTGCCGCGCGACCCCGACGACCGACGCGTGGGCCCGGTGCGAGGCGGCGAACGCGTCGTTGACGAAGACGTCGCCGTGCATGGCCAGCGCCCGCGCGAACTCGGGATCGTTGGCCTCGTCGCCGGGGTGGAAGCGCACGTTCTCCAGGAGGAGGACCTGGCCGTCCGGCAGGCGCTCCACTGCCTCGGCGGCCGCCGGGCCGACGCAGTCCGCGGCGAAGGCGACCGGCCGCCCCAGAAGCTCCGCCAGCCGCGCCGCCACCGGGCGCAGCGACAGCTCGGGCACCGGCCGTCCCTTCGGCCGCCCCAGGTGCGACATGACCACGACCCGCGCGCCCCGGCCCGCCAGGTCGCTCAAGGTGGGCACCGCGGCCCGGACCCTGGTGTCGTCGCCGATGGCGCCGCCCTGGAGCGGGACGTTCAGGTCCTCGCGCACGAGGACCCGATGCCCGCGCAGGTCGAGCGCCCGGTACGAGGCCTTCACGGCTACAGCCGCTCGGCCATGTAGGTGATCAGGTCGACCATCCGGCAGCTGAAGCCCCACTCGTTGTCGTACCACGAGACCACCTTGGCCGCCCGGTCGCCGAGGACCAGCGTCGAGGGCGCGTCCACGATCGAGGAGTGCGGGTCGTTCTTGAAGTCCGACGAGACCAGCGGCTCGTGGCTGACGGCGAGGATGCCCTGCAGCTCGCCGCTGGCGGCCTCCTCGAAGGCGCCGTTGATCTCCTCCACCGTGGTCCCCCGGGAGAGCGTCACGCTGAGGTCGACGACAGAGACGTCCAGCACCGGCACCCGGAAGGACATGCCCACGAAGCGGCCGCTCAGCTCCGGCAGCACCTCGGCCACCGCCCGGTTGGCGCCGGTCGAGGTCGGGATGATGTTGTCGGCCGCCGCCCGGGCCCGGCGCAGGTCCTTGTGGGGCAGGTCCTGCAGCTTCTGGTCCGCCGTGTAGGCGTGGACCGTGGTCATCATGCCCTGCTCGATCCCGAAGTGCTCGTTCAGCACCTTGGCCAGCGGCACGAAGCAGTTGGTGGTGCAGCTGCCGTTGGAGATGACGTGGTGGGAGCCGGCGTCGTAGCCCTGGTGGTTGACGCCCATGACCACCGTGTAGTCCTGGTTCGTGGCCGGCGCCGAGATGATGACCTTCTTCGCACCCCCGCGGTCGATGTGCACCCGCGCCTTGCTGGCGTCGGTGAACAGCCCCGTCGACTCGACCACGATGTCGACGCCCAGGTCGCGCCACGGCAGCTCCCCGGGATCGCGCACCGAGAGGAACTTGACGCTCTGGCCGTTGACGGCGATCTCGTCGCCGTTCGCCCTGACGGGCGGGGCGAAGGTGCCCAGCGCCGTGTCGTGCTTCAGCAGGTGCGCGAACGTGCCCGCATCGCCGAGGTCGTTGACGGCAACCACCTCGATGTCGCGGTTGAGCTGGTACGCAGCCCGGAAGATGTTCCGGCCGATGCGCCCGAACCCGTTGATCCCGACCCGAATTGACATGCAGCAGCCTCCGAATCCGCTTTACAGACGCGACCCGGCCGTGCCTCGACCGCCCTGTGGGCTCGGTCACGGCACGGCCGGGAGAAAGGCTACGCCAGGCGGGCTGCTGCCGGCTCTCGGGCCCAGGTGGCGGCCGGCGTCGTGGGCGACGTCGGGGCCGGCCGAGCCTGCGGGGCCTCGTCCTCCTCGTCCTCGGCGGTCGCGGTCCCCTCGGCGATGTCGACCAGCCGGCGCAGGCGGTGGTTGACGGCGGACTTGCTGAGGCTCATGGACACCGCCAGCTCGGCGAGGTTCAGGTCGGGGCTCACACGGCGCGCCTCCGCGACCTCGCGCAGGGCCGGCGACAGCTCCGCCAGCCGGCCCGAGCGCTCCAGCTGCCCGATGGCCGCCACCTGCCGCATCGCCGAGCCGATGGTCTTGTCGATGTTGGCCGTCTCGAAGTTGAGCCGCCGGTTGACCTGGCCGCTCACCTCGCGCACGACCCGCACGTTCTCGAACTCTATGACGGCCCGCGACGCGCCCATGAGCGACAGGGTCCTGACGATCCCGTCGCCGTCCTTGACGTACAGGACCTGGTGGCCGGCCCGCTCGGTCACGCCCGCGCGCACCCCCTGCTCCTGCAGGAGGCAGGCCAGCTTGACCGCCCAGCCGGACGTGGAGAGGACGAACTCCAGGTGATAGCGCGCGCTCGGCGCGTTGACGGAGCCGCAGCCCATGAAGAGCCCGCGCAGCATCGCCTTGCGATCGCAGGGCGACTCGGGGCACGCCCGGCCGGCCGGCTGCATGAAGTGCTGCTCCAGGCCGCGGGGCAGCGGCAGCTCGATGAAGAACGTCATCTGCTTGGCGCTCTTCGCCGCCTGGTACTTGGCCTCGATGCCCCCGAGCTGGCGCGCCAGGCGCATCACCTTCCGCGCCGCCGTATTGCGCAGCAGCGGAAAGTATGCGGCCTGGACGTCGCCGCTCCGGATGACACGACCCTTCGACGAATAGAAGATGCCCAGGAGCTCGCTCAGCTGACAGCAGGGGCGGGCGGGAGTCAGGCCCGCGAGCTCACTTTTGACTTCGGCTGCGAATGAGATGGCGCCATCACCTCCGGCGTGGTCTGCCCTCCCCCGCGCTGCCAGTCTAGGCAGGCGGCCCCGAACGTGCCAGGCCATTTCGGTCAATCTTCGTTTAGGGGCGGCCTGTGGTCGCCGGAAGCGAGAGGCGCCTGCGGCATAATCGGCTCACGATGAGCGAAGAGGAGCAGGGCCGGACCCTGGCTGCGGCCCGGCCGCGAGGCGCGGCTTCGGGGCTCGGCCCCGACGAGATGCGGACGATGTACCGCCACATGGTGCTGGCGCGGGCCATCGACCGGCGGATGTGGGTGCTGAACCGGCAGGGCAAGGCGCCCTTCGTGATCTCCGGCCAGGGCCACGAGGCGGCCCAGGTCGGCTGCGCGGCCGCGATGCGGCCGGGGGTGGACTGGCTCGCGCCCTACTATCGCGACCTGGCCTTCTGCGTCGCGCTGGGCATGACCGCCCGCGAGTTCATGCTGGGCGTCTTCGCCCGCTCGACCGACCCGAGCTCGGGCGGCCGGCAGATGCCGTCCCACTTCGGCCTGCGGCGGGCCCGAATCATCACCACCTCCAGCGTGGTGGCGACCCAGGTGCCCCACGCCGCCGGCATCGCCTACGCCGCGAAGGTGCGCGGCCTCGACGAGGTGGCCGTGGCCTCCCTGGGCGAGGGCAGCACCTCCAAGGGCGACTGGCACGAGGCGCTGAACTTCGCCGGCGTGCACCGGCTGCCCTTCGTCTGCCTGGTGCAGGACAACGACTACGCCATCTCGGTGCCCCGCCGCCTCCAGATGGGCGTCGAGTCGGTGGCCGACCGGGCCAGCGGCTACGGTCTCGCCGGCGTCACGGTGGACGGCGGGGACGTGCTGGCCGTGTACCAGGCGATGCGCGAGGCGGTCGGGCGGGCGCGGGCGGGCGAGGGGCCGACGCTGATCGACGCCAAGGTGGCCCGATTCACCTCCCACTCCTCCGACGACGACCAGCGCCGGTACCGGCCGCGCGAGGAGCTGGAGGCGCTGCTCCGCCGCGACCCGATCGAGCGGTTCCGCAACCACCTGCTGGACGAGGGGGTGCTGACGGAGGAGACGGACGAGGGGGTCCAGCAGGAGTGCGCGGCGGAGGTCGACGAGGCGGTGGCGGCCGCGGAGGCGGCTCCCCGGCCGGACCCGGCGGACCTGGGGTGCCACGTGTTCGCGGACACTGGACAGGGGGCATAGGGTGGCGGTCAAGACCCTGATCGAGGGCGTGCGCGAGGCGCTCGCCGAGGAGATGGAGCGGGACGAGCGGGTCTGGGTCCTGGGCGAGGACGTGGGCCGGAAGGGCGGCGTCTTCCTGGCCACCGAGGGCCTGCACGCCCGGTTCGGCCAGGACCGGGTGCTGGACACCCCGCTGGCCGAGTCCTCCATCGTGGGCGTCGCCATCGGCGCGGCCCTGAACGGCCTGGTGCCGGTGGCGGAGATCCAGTTCGCGGACTTCATCCACCCGGCCTTCGACCAGCTGGTCAGCGAGGCCGCCCGCATCCGCTACCGCTCCAACGGCGACTGGTCGTGCCCCATCACCGTCCGGGCGCCCTTCGGCGGCGGCGTCCACGGCGGGCTCTACCACTCCCAGTCCGTGGAGGCGTTCTACGCGCACGTGCCGGGCCTCAAGGTGGTGATCCCCAGCACGCCCGAGGACGCCAAGGGGCTGCTCAAGTCGGCCATCCGCGACCCCGACCCGGTCATGTTCTTCGAGCACAAGAAGGCCTACCGGCTGATCAAGGGCGAGGTGCCCGACGGCGAGGTCCTGACGCCCATCGGGCCGGCCGCGGTGCGCCGGGAGGGCGGCGGCCTGACCTGCGTCGCCTGGGGCCTGATGGTGCACCACTGCCTGGAGGCGGCCGAGGCGGTGGCCGGCGAGGGCATCGACGTCGAGGTCATCGACCTGCGCACGCTCAGCCCGCTGGACCGGGACACCATCCTGCGCTCCGTCGAGAAGACGGCCAGGGCGATGGTGGTGCACGAGGACAACCTCACGGGCGGCTTCGGCGCCGAGGTGGCGGCGACGATCGCCCAGGAGGCGTTCGACCACCTCGACGCCCCGGTGACCCGCGTCGCCGCCCCCGACGTGCCGGCGATGCCGTTCAACCAGCCCCAGGAGGAAGCGTTCCTGCCCAACCCGGAGAAGATCGCGGCCGCGATGCGCAAGCTGGCCGCGTACTGATGCCCGCTCGCTTCGCGTCGCTGTGGCGGGGGAGGTGACCTCCCCCACCGACCCCCTCGCGCGGGGGGACGTGCGCTGGCGCGCCGTCCCGTCGGGTAGACAGGCCGCGTCTGGCGCGCATCGGGAAGACGGACTGACTCGCTCGGGCGAAGCCCATTTCTACCTGCCACTTCGGGCTTCCTCCAATCCCCCGTCCCCCCTCGCAGGGGAGGGCCGGCGTAGCGAGGCCCCTCGTGCCAGCTCCGCGGCGCCGCCCACCATCCCGGCCGCCGAGTACGCGGCCAGGCGCGAGGCCGTCAGGGCCGGGCTGCAGGAGGCGGGCCTGGACGCGCTCGCCGTCTTCTACCCCTCCCGCATCGCCTACCTGACGGGCTTCCACCACGTGCCCACGGAGCGGCCGATCGCCCTGGTGATGGGCGCTGGCGGCCACGCCACGCTCGTCGTCCCGGCGGTCGAGCGCGAGCACGCCGAGGGGGTGCCGGGCCTGACCCACGTGGAGACCTACTTCGAGTACCCGGGCGACCGCCACCCGATGCACCGCGTGGCCCAGGTGCTGCGCCTGATGGGCGCCCACCCCCGGCGCATCGGCGCCGACCACGACGGCGTCGTGCCGCTCTGGGGCTACCGCGGCCCCCGGCTCAGCGAGGTCACCGGCGCCCGGCCGGCTGACGCCGAGCTGCTGATCGAGGCGCTGCGGCGGGTCAAGTCGCCGGCCGAGCTGGCGTGCATCCAGGCCAGCTGCGACTGGGCCGCCCGGGCCCACCGGCGCATGCAAGACAGCGTCCGCACCGGCGTCACCGAGATGGAGTGCTATGGGCCGGCCGCGCTGGAGACGCTCCGCGAGCTGATCCGGGAGGTGCCCGGCTGGCGGCCCCGCAACCCGAACGGCAGCGGCCTGGTGGCCATGTTCGTGGCCGGCCCGGCCACCGCGCAGCCGCACGGCTTCGTGCGCGGCCACGGCCTCCGGGCCGGCGACGTGCTGGTCAGCGGCGCCTCCGTCGACATGGACGGCTACCACTCCGAGCTGGAGCGCACGATGGTCGTCGGCGAGCCCACGCCGGCCCAGACCCGGACGTTCGCGGCGATGCTGGCGCTGCAGGAGCGGGCGATCGAGACCCTCGGGCCGGGGGTGCCGCTGGCCGCGGTCGACATGGAGGTCGCCGCGCTCGCCCGCGAGCTGGGCCTGGAGGGCAACCTCCGCCACCACACCGGCCACTCGATCGGCCTGGAGGCGCACGAGGCGCCCTTCCTCGACCGGGGCGAGGAGGGGGTGTGCGAGCCGGGCATGGTCTTCACGGTCGAGCCCGGCGTCTACCTGCGCGACGTGGGCGGCTTCCGGCACTCGGACACCGTGTGCGTCACGGAGGGCGGATGCCGCGTCATGACAGAGTACCCGCGAGCCCTCGCGGACCTGGTGGTGGGCGCCTGACGCGGCCAGAGCTGACCGGAGCGCTGGTCCGGCTGCGGGCGCCCCGGCTGGAGGACGCGCCGGCGATCGTGGCGAACATCGCCGATCCCGAGGTGGTCCGCTACCTGGGCACGTGGGCCTGGAACCCGTATGCCCTGGAGGACTTCGCGGGGTTCGTCGGGGGGGCCGCGCCGGACGAGGTGCTGTGGGCGATCGAGGCGCTGGACGACCACGCCTGCGTGGGCATGACCGGCCTCGACCGCATCGACCGGCGGCACCGGCACTGCTGGTGGGGCATCCACCTCGGGCCGCCCGAGCGGTGGGGCCACGGCTACGGCACCGAGGCCTGCCGGCTCGCCACCGGGTTCGCGTTCGAGCACCTGGGCATGGAGAAGGTCTGCCTCTCGGTGTACGAGGGCAACGAGCGCGCGCGGCGCGTGTACGAGCGCTGCGGCTACCGCCTGGAGGGGATGCTCCGGCGGGACACCATGCTGGAGGGCCGCCTGGCCACCCGCTACGTGCTGTCGGCGTTCCGGGACCACCCGCTGTACGCCGGCCGGACCGGAGCCGATGGACCTGGTCGGTGAGCTGGTCCGGCTGCGCGGGCCGCGGCCCGCGGACGCCGAGGCCCTGCTGGTGGTTCGCTCCCACCCCGAGGTCGCGCGGTTCGCGGGGACGGGCGCCCTGGTGCCGTCCACGCCCGAGCGGCCCGCCGAGGCCGCCGGACACCGCGAGCTGGAGTCGGTCCGCTGGGTCGTCGAGCGGCGGGGGGACCGGGCGCTCCTCGGCGCCAGCGCCCTGCACGCCGTGGACTTCCGCAACCGCAACGCCTGGCTGAGCATCGTGCTCGGCCCCCCGTCCCGGTGGGGTCGCGGCTACGGCACCGAGGCGCTGCGGCTGATGACCCGCTTCGCGTTCCGGCAGCTGGGGCTGGAGAAGGTCTACGCGGCGGTCGCCGAGGGCAACGACCGGGCGCTGCGGGCGGCAAGGCGGGCGGGCTACGAGGTGGAGGCGGCGCTGGAGCGGCACTGCCTCCAGGACGACCGGCTGGTCACCGTGTACTGGCTGGCGGCCTACCGGGACCATCCCCTGTACCTGGCCGGCTGAGCCGGCGCGGTCCCCGGTGGGCCCTCATTGTCCGTTTTTTGTCCGTCCCGGTCGGTTACGGTGCGGGGCATGAATACTGCATCGGAACCGGACGGACCGGCATCCCGGTCCGGGCGCGAGCTCAAGCCGGGCGACGAGATCGGCTTCCGCACTCGCCACAGTGGCGAGATCGAGACCGAGCCCGCGAGCGTGCCCATGCGGGTCGAGAGGCGCGGGCGCGTGGCCGTCATCGTGCCCGACGAGCCGGTGCCGCCCCTCACCGCCGGGGAGGCGAGCGCGGTCCTGGAGCGGGAGCGCCCGTGATCGCTACGGACGCCAGCGTCGTCGACGAGCGGCCGCCCTTTGGGACGCGGCCGAAACAGGTCGCGCAGGCGCTTCGCATGACCTTGCGGGCCTCCGGCCCGGGCCTGTCTGCCCAGGCGCGGGCGGCGGCGACGTACGAGGCGGCCGGCGCGGCCTACCGGCTGCTGCAGCACCTGCCCGGCCCGTCGGGTCAGCCGTAGCTGGCGATCTCGACCAGGTTGCCGTCCGGGTCGCGGACGTAGACGGAGGTCATCGGGCCCAGCGCCCCCGTCCGCGCCACGGGCCCCTCCACAACGGGGACGCCCAGCTCCTCCAGGTGGTCCAGCCAGGCGTCCAGGTCGCCGTCCACCACGAAGCACAGGTCGGCGCTGCCCGGCACCGTCACCCTCGCCTTCGGCTCGAACTCGTGGCCCGCCTCGTGCAGGTTGATCTTCTGCTCGCCGAACCGCAGCGCCAGCCGGCCGCCCTCGAACGCCCTGACATTCATGCCCAGCACACGCGTGTAGAAGTCCACCGTCGCCTCCAGCGAGGCGACCGTCAGGACGAGGTGGTCGAGCCGCCTGACCTTCACGGCCGGGAGCCTACCGGTCCGAGCCAGTGGACCCGCTGCCGTGCGGCGTGGCCGTGGCCGGCCTCCGTCAGCGCGGCCCCGGCCGCCCGGCCGCGAGCTGAAGCTCCCGGGGCCGGCCGGCGTAGCCCGGATGCGACGGGCGCCGGGCCAGGTACCAGGCCAGCGTCTCGGGCAGCGCGTCGGCCAGCGGGCTCGGCTCGAAGCCCAGGTCGCGCCGCGCCCTGGCCAGGTCGCAGCCTTCGGCCCGGACGGGGTCGGGCCCGTACGGGCTGGCGCCCTCGGGCAGCTCCGCCCACGGCACGGGCACCAGCCGCGGCGGCCGGCCCAGGGCGCGGCCGGCGGCCTCCAGCAGGTCGCGCAGGCTGACGCCCTCGAAGGCGACGTTGTACGACCCGGCCGCCTCCCGCCGCACGTCGCAGGCCAGGGCGCACGCGTAGCCGGCGTCGCGGACCCAGCAGAGCGCCGCCGGCCGCTCGTACGACTCCGCCGGCACCAGCAGGGGGCCGCCGTCCTGGAGCCGCTGCAGGTAGGCGGCGACCCTGAGCGTGGGGTCGTCCGGGCCCAGCACCGCGCCCGGCCGGAGGACCGCCCACGGAAAGCCGGGGCCCCGCGCCAGCAGCGCCTCGCACCAGCGCTTGCCGTCCCGGTAGTCCAGCGGACCGGTCGGGACCTGGCCCAGGGGCGGCTCGAAATCCTCCTCCCTGGCCGCCCGGCCGGCCAGGTCCGGGTAGACGCCGGCCGTGGAGACGAACACGTAGCGGTCGCCCTGGAACGCCTCGATGACCGCCATCACGTGCGCCGGGCGGTAGGCGGCCAGGTCCAGCAGCACGTCCGGCCGCACCTCCCGCAGCGCGGCGGTCAGCTGGCGGGGGTCGTCCCGGTCGAACGCGACGTAGCTGGTGAACGTCCCGTACGGCCGCTCCTTCCGCCCGGCCGCGACCGTCTCGACGCCGCGGCGCATCAGCTCCCGGCACGCGGCGGCGCCGATGAATCCTGCGCCGCCGACGACCAGGGCCCTCAGGGCGCCACGGGCTCCAGCTCGCGGGCCAGGAACTCGACCTCGAGGTCGGGCCGGCTCTCCCGCAGCCGCTCGGCCACCGCGGCGGCGACCGCCACCGAGCGGTGCTGGCCGCCGGTGCAGCCGAAGGCAAGGGTCAGCGCCATGCGGCCCCGCCGGCGATACTCGTCCAGCACCGCCTCCAGCGTGCGCTGCAGCCCGTCCAGCAGGGCGCCCGCCGCCGGCTGGTCGAGCACGTAGCGGCGCACCGGCTCGTCCAGGCCGTTCAGGTGCCGCAGCCCGGGCACCCAGTAGGGGTTCTCCAGGAAGCGAACGTCGACCACCCAGGCGCTGCCCTCGGGGATGCCGTGCCTGTAGCCGAACGCCAGGCACGTCACCAGCAGCGTGTCCCGGGACCTGACGCGCCGGGCCAGCTCGGCCAGCTGGGCGCTCTCCACCCGGTGGTGGGCCCGCTCGTACGTGCCGGCCGGCTGCCGGTCGGACGGGCCGTGGTGGACGAGCACGTAGCGCAGGCCGCGATCGTCGGCAGCCCGCAGGGTCTCGGCCGCGCCGCCCGGAGCGCCGAGGACTTGGTCGGGCGCCCCGCCGTCCAGGTCGTCGAGGTGCGCCGCGCGCCGCCAGCCCTCGGCCTCGAAGGCCCGCAGCGCGGCCTCGACCCGCTCCGGCGTGGCGCCGCCGACGATGACCAGGGCCACGGTCAGATCAGCTCCTTGAGCCGGACCGCGACCCGCTCGGGGATGCCCAGGCGGACGATCTCTGTCAGGGGGGCCTCCCGGATCGCGGGCAAGCTGCCGAACGTCCGCATCAGCAGGCGCTTGCGGGCCGGCCCGATGCCCTCGACCGAGTCGAGCGGCGAGGACATCGCCTTGCGGGACCGCGCCTTGCGGTGGTGGGTGATCGCGAAGCGGTGGGCCTCGTCGCGCACCCGCTGGACCAGGAACATCCCGGGCGAGTTGTGCTCCTGCACGATCGGCTCGGCCCTGCCGGGCGCGAACAGCTCCTCGCGCTCCTTGGCCAGCCCGAACGTCGGGATGTCCGCGTAGCCGAGCTCCTCGATCACCTCCATCGCGGCGCTGAGCTGGCCCCGGCCGCCGTCGATCAGGATGAGGTCGGGCCGGCTGGAGAAGGAGGCGTCGCCGACCTCGACCGCGTCCTCGCGGCGCTGGGCCGTCTCCAGCCGCTCCAGGCGCCGGCGCAGGACCTCCTGCAGCATCGCGAAGTCGTTGGGGCCCGGCGTGTGCTTGATGCGGAAGCTCCGGTAGTGGTCGTTCCTGGGCCGTCCGTCCTCGAAGACGACCATCGCCCCGACCGCGGAGTCGCCCTGGATGTTGGAGATGTCGTAGCACTCGATCCGGTGCGGCGCCTCGTCCAGCTGCAGCGCGTCCGCAAGCGCCGTCAGCATGGGCTCCGTGCGGCTGCGGTCGTAGTCGGCCTGGATCCGCAGCTGCTTCAGCCCCTCCTGCGCGGTCTCGGTGAGCTGGACGACCAGCGCCCGCTTGCGGCCCTTCCTGGGCACCTCCAGACTGACCGGCCCGCCGCGCCGCTGCGCGAGCCAGTCCGAGAGCACCTCGGGCTCGTCGATCTCCCCGGCCAGGAGGATCGTCCTGGGCACGTGGGTGGCGCTGCCGTAGTACATCAGCAGGAAGCCGCGCAGGAGCTCGGACTCGGACGCGTCGCCCGCCCCCTCCAGCGCGTGGCCGTCGTGGCCGACCATCTTGCCCTGCCGGACGTAGGCGACCTCCACGTACACGTCGCGGCCCTCGCGGGCGTAGGCGACCAGGTCCTGGTCCTCGCGGCTGCGGGTCAGCACCTTCTGGCGG
>JBKPCH010000105.1:0-11015 GCA_046727275.1 Candidatus Dormiibacterota bacterium | reverse complement strand
CCTCGGCCGGGACCGACTCGATCAGGGCCCAGCAACGTGCCGAGCGCGAGGCCCGGCGCGCGCAGGAGCGCGGCGAAGAGGCGGCGCGGCGACGGGAGGCCGCCGCCCGCCGGCGGCAGGTCGCCGGTGAGCTGGCTGCGGCGGCGCTGGCCTGGGGCCCGAACGCCTGGCTCGAGGGGGCGATGTGGGTCTGCCTGTTCGGGGGCCTGGTGGTCCTGTACATCGGCAGCTACTCCGACCTGATGGCCACCTTCGCGGCCTTCGGCTACGACGGCCACATCAGCTGGCTGATGCCGCTGGGCATCGACCTGCCGGTGACAGCCTCGGTGCTGGCCCAGATGCTGGCCGGGCGCTGGAAGTGCCAGTGGTGGGTGCGGGTGCGCCTGGGCCTGCTGACCGCCATCACGGCGCCGCTGACGCTGACCGGGAACGCGCTGCGCGGCGCCATCGACGGCCAGGGCCACTTCACGTTCCAGGTCCAGCTCTGGATGGACCTGGCGGCCTTCGCGGTGCCGGGCCTGGGCGTGGTGCTGATCGGCTACGTGGCCTCGATGATGCAGGGCGAGCGTGCCGAGCTGCAGCGCCGGCGCCTGGAGGCCGAGGCCGCCCGCGAGACGGTGGAGGCGCGCGAGCCCCGGCGCCGGCGCGAGGCGTCGGGCGAGGGCGGCGCCGCGGCCCAGGACGAGGGTCAGATCCGGCCGGCGATCCGGGCTGGCGTCACCCACCGGCGATCCGGCCGAGCGCCGGCGAACGAGGTGAAGGCCATGGTGCGTGCCGCCCGCGAGCGGCTCGCGGCCGAGCTGGAGCGGGAGCCGAGCGACCACGACGTGGCCGCGCTGGTGACGTCCGGCGGCCACCCGATCAGCGCGAGCAGGACCCGGACGTACCTGGCGGAGGTGCGCGCCGAGGAGCAGACGGGGGAGGCCACCGAGGCGGCCGAGGAGGGCGGAGCGTGAGCAGGCGGGAGGAGCTGTACACGTTGGTGGGCGAGGGCGTGCTGGGCCTGCGGGGCCCGCTCGCCGAGCTGCCCGTCGACGCCGGGCGCTGGGCCTATCCGCAGCAGCCCCGTCGGGCCACGGTCTTCGCCGTGCCGCGGGCCGGGGGCGGCTTCGAGTGGGTGCCCTGGGAGGAGGCCATTGGCCGAGGCTGGAGCGACCATTCCGGCCGCTGCGCCTACGCCGGTGACGAGGAGCGGCGATTCGTCGTGCTCTACTACCCGGCCGGCCGCCGTGCCTGGTGGCAGGTCTGGAGGCCGCGGGAGCAGCGGCCGCTGCGCATGGCGGTCTGCGCCAGCGAGGAAGAGGCGCTGGACCGGGCGGAGCGGATCCTGCCCCGCCGCCAGGCTGGCTTCTGGTGGCCGCTGGATGGAGTGCAGGTCCAGGGCTGGGACGACCGCGAGATCGCAGAGCACGTCGGCTGCGATGAGACCTGCGGCTGCGCGGGCCCCGGGCGCGGCCGCGAGTACGCCCTGGTCGTCGAGTTCGCGGACGCTGCCGCTGCGGCTCGGCCGCACGTGCAGCTGGAGCGGGAGGCCTGGCTGGAGGCGCTGACGGTGGAGCGCGCGGTCGCGCTCTCGGGCTGCCCCGACGGGAAGAGCTGCCAACCGGGCTGTGTCCACTGCTCGGCCACCCATGAGGAGATCGAGGGGGCCTGGGAGTGGCTGGAGACCCATCCCCGCGAGCTCCGCGCCTTCGAGCGATCAGCCCGGCGGCGGGGAAGCGACGTCGCTCGGGAGGAGGCCGCGACGTGGTGAGGGACCCGGTTCGGAGCCGCCTGGGCGGCGGGTCGGAGGCCTGGCTGCGCCGGCTCCTCCGCGGCCTCCTGGTGGCGGTCCTGGCGCTGCTGCTGCTGCTCGGCCTTCGCGACGTCGTCCGCCCCTTCGTGGGCGGGCGTCCGAGCGGATCCGTGACCTCCAGCCCGGCCGCCGCCTACCCGCGGCAGGCGGCGGAGACGTTCGCGGTGCGCTTCGCCATGGCCTACCTGACCTTCGACAGCGCGCAGCCGCGGGCGCGGCAGCAGGCGCTGGCGGCCTACCTCGAGGGCGGCAGCGACCCCAACCTGGGCTGGGACGGGAGCGGCCGGCAGACGGCCGCCGAGGGCCTGGCCAGCGACATCGTGGTGCGCGACGAGCACCGGGCCCTGGTGACGGTGGCGGTGCTCGTCGACGGCGGCCGCTGGGAGTACCTGGCGGTACCCGTGGTCGCCGATCAGGGCGGCCTGGCCGTGGCCGGCGCGCCGGCGCTGGTGCCGCCGCCAGGGAGGGCCAGCTGGCAGTCCAGCAACGACACAGCAGGCGACGTGGACACGACGCTTTCCAGCCAGCTGCGCCCCTCCCTGTCGGCGTTCTTCCGCGCCTACGCCAGCGGCAGCCAGGCCGAGCTCGGCTACTACGCGGCTCCCGGGGTCACCTTCAGCGGCCTGGGCGGAGACGTGCAGCTGGCGGAGCTGAGCGCCCTCGAGGTCGGCCAGGGCGGCGGCGAGCGGCGGACGGCGGTGGCCAGGGTGCGCTGGCTGGACCGGCGGAGCGGGGCCAGCCTGGCCCAGAGCTACCGGCTGGACCTGGTGCAGGTGGGCGGGAAGTGGCTGGTGGGCCGGGTGGCCCCCGGCGATGGAGGGATCTGAGCCGATGACGACGTACGTGGTGGCGGCGGTGCTGCTGGCCATCGACCCGACCGGTCAGCACCTCTCGGACGTGGTGAAGACCGCCGCCGGCAACTTCTTCATCGCTGTGCTGGCCGTGTTGGGGGCCGCGCTGAAGGTTCACGACCACGTACGGAGCGCGGCGCTGCTCGCAGTCCACCCACCATGCACTGACCAGCCAGGACGACCAGGCCAGGCCAGGCGTCACGAGGTAACCCAGGCGCCGCGCCTCTTCCAGCGTCCTGGTGACCGACAGCGGCTCGACAGCGACGGGCCGGTCGAGTCCAAGCCGCTCACGCCATGCAGCCTTGTCACGGCTCAGCTCCTCATCGTCCCGACGCTTCGCTTCGCGTGCGGCGCACCTATCAGCCGCAGGTATCGAGCGGTGGGCATGTGGGCAGACGTACACCTCATCGGCGTGCTGTGCCTGGATGGTGCCCAACCACGCCCCGCCCGGGCCGCCTTCGCGGAGACGACACTCAGTGAACGCCGACCACTGACCATGACTGTGAAGCACGAACCTCTCACTCAGCGGCAGCGTTGCGGTGACAGGACCGATGTATGCGTTCACGTCTCTGCCTTCCATTCAACTCTAATGTATCAGTACTCGCGAGGAAGGACGAGGAGGTGGCCGGTAGCGCCCACGCAGCACGCCAACCGGCCGCGCCGCTGATCGGGACGGCGCATCGTACTCTGGTAGTGAAGCGGTGGCCGGCCGGCATGACCATGGCGTAGCAGCCCACCTCGCAGAGCGAGTCAACGGCCTGGGGCCGTGCAGACCAGGAGGCTCGGCTCGCCTTCGAGCAACTGGCGACGCTATCCAGTGACGCTAGTGTCGCTACGGTGACGCTACGAAATGACAGTACAAACGGCCATTCTGAACTCGAAGTGACGCTACGTGACGCTAGTGACGCTAGATTTCCGACTCTTTCTACCTGGACGACTCAGACCAGACAAGCGAGGCAGGATTCGGACGATTTGCGCTTCTGGAAGCCGGGCATTCAGGGCGATGGTGGCATGGACGCCTCTAGGCGAGCGCATGCGCGGGAGAGGGGGAGGGCTGGCCAGGCCGCGGACGGCGTGGACCGGTCGGGGAGAGGGGAGGAGGGAGGGACGACTTGAGCTAGGCGAACCGAACGGAGGGGAGGTCGTCGGGAGGTTCCTGGAGGTTGCCTCGAATCCCGCCGGGGCTACTTCGTATTCGATTCGGGCCGAAGTCGGGGCTACTATCGTCCATCCTGAGTTCGGAACCTGTGATCGCGGGTTCGACATGCGGAACGGCGGCCGAGGTCGAAGTGGCGCCACGAGCAGAGCGGTCGGGCCCAAGCTGCATTCGTTTGTCGCCGAACGCGGGCGCCGTCTACGGGTCGCCAAGCTGGTATACCGGTATACTCCAGGCATGCCAAGAGATCGGACCATCAAGACCGCAGTCTCGCTCCCTCAGCACCTGTTCGAGGCCACAGAGCGTGCCGCCCGTCGGCGGGGCGTGCCGCGAAGTCGCATCTTTGTCGAGGCACTGGAGCACCACCTCGCCGATGAGGAGGAGAGCGACATCACCGCTCAGATCAATGCCTCCCTCGCGCAGCCCATGACCGATGAAGAAGCAGAGGAGGAGGCTTCTGCCGAGGCGTTCGTCGCCGAGGCTGCACGTCGCCTGCTCCCGGACTGGGAATGGAAGGGGTGATCGGCCGCGGTGATGTGTGGTGGGCCGACTTCGGGCCGGCTCGCGGCTCGGCGCCGGCGTTCCACCGTCCAGCGCTCGTGATTTCGGCAGACAGCTTCAATCGGTCTGCCATTCGAACCGTCCTCGTCGCTGCGATCACCACGAGTCAGCGCCTGGCCCGACGACCAGGGAACGTCATCCTGCCTGCCGGCGTCGGTGGTCTGGATCGGGAATCGGTCGTGAACGTGTCCCAGCTGGCCACGGTGGACCGGGAGCAACTCGTCGAATGTCTGGGCACTCTCGGCACAGGGTTCATGCGCCAGGTCGACTCCGGCCTGAGCCTCGTGCTCGGCCTCTGACTCCAAATCGCTGGCAGGCTACCATATGTAGGGTTTGTCCAAGACGGCGGCGCCAGATTCGGTGCCTATGCTTAGAATGCTGAGCATGACCGCCCCCACCGATCTGGAGCAAGAGATCCGGGCCCGCCACGCCGCTGGCGCCTCCCCGAAGGCGATCGCGCGAGCCTTGGGCGTGCGCCCTGCGGCCGTGATCCCGATCGTGCGCCGGGCCGCCGGCGAGCGCGAGACGGCGAAGGCGCAGGCCGTCTACGAGCTCAAGGTCACGCTGGAAGGCATGGACCCGCCCATCTGGCGTCGCTTCCGGGTGCCGTGCCAGATCACCCTCGCCGACCTCCACCTCGTCCTCCAGGCCGTGATGGGCTGGGAGAACGACCACCTGTACGAGTTCGAGGTAGGCAAGCGCCGGTTCGGCGAGCTATCACGCGACGGTGACAATCGGAGAGAGGACGCCGGCCGCATCCAGCTCCGAGACGTCGCCGCCCGCAAGGGCGCCCGCCTGCCGTACCTCTACGACTTCGGAGACAGCTGGCAGCACGAGCTGATCGTGGAGAAGACCGCCTGTCCCGACGCCGAACCCGGGAAGGCGGTCTGCATCGCAGGCGAGCGCGCCTGCCCGCCCGAAGACTGCGGGGGCATCTGGGGCTACGCCGAACTCCTTGATGCGCTGAACGATCCGGCCAATCCCGACCTGGAGGAGCGTGTGGAATGGCTGGAGGAAGTCCACGGCGCCTTCGACCCCGAGCACTTCGAGCTGGACGCGATCAATGTCTGGCTCGACCACTTGAAGCTCCTGCGTCCGAATCGCGTGATTCGCTGAGGATCGTCGAGCTCTTCGCCGTCTACCCCGGTTCGTCTCGCTCGACGGCGAGCGGGAGAATGCCGCTCGCCTGGCGCGTCGGGCCGATCGGGCCGCGCTGGCCGAGCGCCCGCGGAGCGGAGACTGCTTCGGCCAGCTCCACGCCCCCTTCGACGCGCGGCCGTTCGCTCCCCCCGCAATGACTTGTCGGGTGTCTCAGCGCGCGGCTCGGCCGCCGAGCCTGAGGAAGTCCCGTTCGGCGTCGGTCGGCGCCATGGCGGCAGCACGCTCGTATGCTGCGGCCGCCTCGGTGGTACGGCCGAGTCGACGAAGCAGATCCGCGCGCGTGGCGTGGAACGGGTGGTAGTTGTCCAGCGCCAGCTCGTCTACCAGCGCCAGGGCGGCAGCGGGGCCATGCACCTCGCCAACGGGTACCCTAACGCCGAGGGCTCGACGAACCCGACGAGGTCCGCGATCAGTCCGGCTTCGAGCCGGAGCACATGCAGCGTCGGGGGCCGGAGCGATGAGCGGCTGCCGCCGACGGAGCCATACAGGCCGAACGCTGGCTGGCCGTTGGCGTGTGCGGTCAACAGGCGAAACGGCCCCAGCAGCAGGAGGGCGTACCGCCGCTGCGGAGGAGGCGCTGCGCCAGCAGGTCGACGGCACGGCCACGCGGTTGCGCGAGTGGGCGGAGCGGTCGCCGACTCAGCTGTTGGGGCTGGCGCGCCCGACCGGCGGTAGGCCCCGGGCGAGATCCCGAAGTACCGTCTGAACGCCTTACTGACCGAGACCTCGGACTCGTAGCCGGTGAGCCGGGCGATCTCCCTGATGCCCGCGTTGGTCGTGCGCAGGTACCCGGCCGCCCGCCTCAGCCGGTAGCGGGTGAGCTTCTGGATCGGCGTCTCGCCGATCGTGGCCAGCCCCGGAACTGCTCGGCGAACGCCGAGCGGGACATGCCCACGACGGCCGCCAGCTCCGGGACCGACCACGGGTGATCCGGCCGCTCGCGGATCAGCCGGAGGGCGCGCGCGATCTGCGGGTCGCTGACCGCGCTGGACCCGCCCGCCGCCCGGTCCGCATCGAGGAGGCACCGGCGCAGCGCCTGGGCCAGCAGCGCATCGCTGAGCCGGCTGACCACGGCCTCGGAACCGGCCTCGTGGAAGCCATCTCGACCGCGATCATCCTGATCAGGCCGGACAGCCACTCCGGCGCCCGGCCATCGTGCCCGCGGAGGTGCACCACGGCGGGCAGTGCCTCTACCAGCGGGCGCGCCGTGAGCTGGTCGATGGCGAAGCCGCCGCCGAGCAGCTCGCTGCGCTCCCCGCCGCCGCCGTACCGCAGCCGGCCCCCGACCGGCGGGCTGTCAGCGAGGATGCGGTCGAGCCAGAGCACCGGGCTCTTGCGCGAGTCGCGCACGGCGTGGGCCTGGCCCCGAGGCAGGATCACCAGGTCGCCGGCGAGGAGCCTAATCGGCTCGGGCTCCCCCTCGACCTGCAGCCAGGCCGATCCGGCGGTGAGCAGGGTGGAACGCCGGGTTCTCGCGGGCGGCGACCTGGAAGCCCCAGGGCGCGGTCATCTCCGAGAGGCAGTATGCGGTGCTGGTGACGCTCAGGCGGAAGAGCAGCTGACTGACTCCGTCTGCGCTCGAGAAGGTGCCCAGGCTCCTCACCGCGACCATCTTATGCGGCGACTCGTGCGGCCACGCTTCGCCGAGACGCCGGAAGGATTCATCGCGGCGCCTGGGCAAAGTCAGCAGGCGCCTGATCTCCCGGAGCTACGCCGAACGCAAGATTGGGGCCAGCGGCGGGATTGAGTGGACGTCGCCCCGAATCCCGCCGGGGCTACATCTGCGCTCCCTATTTGTATTCAAAATGCCGCACAGAAAGTCGGGGCTACGATCTCAGGGTTCCGATATGCGACCCGGCGGACCGGGTCCCATCCCTGCTCCACCGACCCAGGCTCAGCGGCTCGCGAGCTCCAGGCAGGAGAGACGCGGGAACGCGCAGGACGCCCACGAGGAAGGCCACCAGCACGAGCCAGAACATCCACCGCCACGGCGGACGACGCCCACGCCCAGCAGCCCGATGAGGGCGGTGAACGCAACCACCAATGCCACCTCCGCCGCTCCAGAGCCGCCGGCGGGCAGCTTCAGAGCCGCGGGGAAGACTTCCGGCGCGAGCACGAGGATGGCGATCACGCCGAGCCACGACGCTGCTGTGGATCTGCGCGGACCAGGTGGACCGGCAATTCGTGGGGGAGCTGAGCGACGCCGGCAGCGGCGCATCGGCCGAGGTGAGGGGTCGCATCGTGCTGTGCTTGCCGGTCCGGCCCGGGCTGGATGACCGCATCCATACGGGCGCCCGGTACACCCAATCACTAGGACGCGACGTTCACGGTCGTGTCGGTGCGGCCGCCGGGGCTGTCCGACGACGAGAAGGCGTTCCTCGGCGCCTACTCCACGCTGGCACACCAGCTCGGCGGCGACTTCGTACGCCTGGAGGGCCGCGCGGTCGCTCCGACACTCGCCCGGTTCATCATCGACTCCCACGCCACGGAGGCCATCATGGGCCATCGCAAGCGCCCGCGCTGGCGGCCCTGGGATACCACCGCGGAGGTCATCCCACTCCTCCAGGGCGTGGACATCCACGTGCTGCGGCGCCCGACCGCGACCGCGGCGCACTGAGGCAGCGGGAGCTGGTCGGTTCGGCGACGAACTAACCGTCCGCGGCCCGCTCGACACCTTTCTAGGAGATCTTGCGGCGATAGATGACCATGGCGAAGACGTACGCGACGATGAGGATGCCGACGCACCAGGCGAGGGCGACCCAGATGCTGCTGCCCACCGGTTGGCCAGCGAACAAGTCGCGGATCGAGTTGACGATCGACGTCACCGGCTGGTGTTCGGCGAACCAGCGCACCGGGCCGGGCATGGTGTCCGTGGGCACAAAAGCGGAGCTGATGAACGGGAGGAAGATGAGCGGGTACGAGAACGCGCTCGCTCCGGCCACGGAGCTCGCCGTCAGGCCGGGGATCACCGCGATCCACGTCAACGCCAGGGTGAACAGGATCAGGATGCCCGCGACCGCGAGCCAGGCCCCCATTCCCGCCCCGGAGCGGAAGCCCATGATGAGGGCGACGCCCACGACGATCGCGAGTGCGATCAGATTGGCGATCAGCGAGGTCAGCACGTGCGCCCAGAGCACGCCCGACCGTGCGATCGGCATGGACTGGAATCGCTCGAAGATCCCGCTCTGCATGTCCGTGAAGAGCCGGAATGCGGTGTAGGAGATGCCCGAAGCGATCGTGATCAGCAGGATGCCGGGCAACAGGTAGCTCACATAAGGAGCTGACCCTGACCTGATCGCTCCGCCGAACACGTAGACGAACAGCAGCATGAGGGCGACGGGGATGATCGCGGTCGTGATGATGGTGTCAGCGCTGCGCGTGACGTGTTTCAGGGATCGTGCCGTGAGGACGGCGGTGTCGCCGAAGAAGTGCCTGTTCATGGAAAGTTCCTTACTTCCTGTCCGAGCCGATGCCGCGGTCGTTGCTGCCCACGTTGGCGACGCCGTCCTTGTCGTCGTCACCGACGAGAGCGAAGAAGACGTCTTCGAGAGTCGGCTGCTTCTCGACATATTCGACCTTGGCGGGAGGGAGCAGCTTTTTGAGTTCGGCGAGGGTGCCGTTGACGATGATCCGTCCCTTGTGGAGGATCGCGATCCGGTCGGCGAACTGTTCGGCCTCGTCCAGGTACTGCGTCGTCAGCAGCACCGTCGTGCCCTGCCGGGCGAGCTCCTTCACCGCGTCCCACACCTCGATACGAGCCTCCGGGTCGAGTCCGGTGGTCGGCTCGTCGAGGTAGATCATGCGCGGGTCGCCGATGACGCTCATCGCGATGTCGAGGCGGCGGCGCATGCCACCCGAGTACGTCGATACCTTCCGCGCGGCCGCGTCGGTCAGCGAGAAACGCTCCAGCAGGCCGTCCGCGATGCTGCCCGGGTGCTTCAGGTGCCGCAACTGGGCGACCAGCACGAGGTTCTCGCGCCCGCTGAGGATCTCGTCCACGGCCGCGAACTGCCCTGTGAGGCTGATGGCCTCCCGAACGTTCGCCGGTTGCCTGGCGACGTCGAAGCCATCGACGCTCGCCGTCCCGGCGTCTGCCTTGAGCAGCGTGGACAGGATTCTCACGACCGTGGTCTTGCCCGCCCCGTTGGAGCCGAGCAGGGCGAAGATGCTGGCGCGCGCCACGTCGAAGTCCACCCCGCGCAGCACATGCAGCTTCCCGTACGACTTCTCCAGGCCCTGCACGTGGATCGCCGGAGCTTGCTGTGCCAGCATCAGACCGTCCCCTTTTCCTTTCCGGCGTCTTCTCCGGTGGCATGATTGATGGCGCTGATCAGTCGATTCCGCTCCCGGGTGACATACCCGCCCGGCTCGTAGTTCCGAACCAACGCCTCTACGAACTCCACGGGGTCCTCCCCGACGATCTCGCGGATCGGCGTTCCGTCCGCCGCAGCCCGCTCGAACAGGTCGGCGAGGTCTTCGAGCAGCGATTCCGCGCTCTTGGCATCCACCAAGCCCCCGCAGTAATTCAGGTACCGCTCAAACGCGTCGACCGCCGTGCGGTAGTTCTCGGGAAGCTGTCGCGTGCGCGCCTTGTATGCCCGCCAGCGCCGCTTGGGGCCGATCACCTTTGAGATGAAGCCGCTACCCTCTTCCGTGTCAGACATGGTCATCTGCCCCTTCATGGAGCTGTTCGAGCCGTTCAGCGAGGAAGCTCCAGGTCCTCCAGAACTCTTCGAGGCACTCCCGTCCCTGAGCGTTGAGGGAGTACACCTTGCGCGCCGGGCCCTTCTCGGACGGGACCTTCTCCACGTCGACGAGTCCGCGCTGCTCGATCCTGATCAGGAGCGCGTAGACAGTGCCCTCGGCGATTTCGGAGAAGCCCTGCTGGCGCAGCCACGCCGTGATCTCGTAGCCATATGCGGGCCGGCCGGTCAGGATCGCGAGGACGACGCCCTCCAGGATCCCCTTGAGCATCTCCGTCATCTGCCTGCCCACCGGGGACCTCCTCCGCTACTCAGCGTCATTGAGTACCAGTATATAGCAACGCTGAGTAGCTGCGCAAGGGCACGTGCCGGCGGGGGTGTCGGCTATTGCGTCTTGAAGCACCGAACGGCGGCAAGAGCCACCGCGTTGACGTACACGAGCTCGTGACCTGCGCCTATCCGAGCGGGCCAAGGCCGGTGGCCCGGGACCGGCGGGCCTGATCGCCCTTGCCCCAAAGGTGGCTGAGGGTGAGGTCGAGCCCCTCGATCTCGCCGATCCAGCCCTCCTGATGGGCCCGACAGCCTGCGAGCGGATCGATCGGTGCGCGCACACGAGAGCGCCATCCGGCTACCCCGACCGCAAGACTGGTGTTGCCCGCCACGCTGGATGATCGGGTGACGACATTCGTGGTGAACGGGTAGCCGCTGGTGGGTAAGGGACGAGGCTGCCTCTGAAGGCGCGTATGCACGACTCCAACGACAGCCTCGTGTCCGAGCTGGTCGCTCAG
>JBKPCH010000104.1:0-4870 GCA_046727275.1 Candidatus Dormiibacterota bacterium | reverse complement strand
ACGGCAGCCCCCCCGGCCGCCCCGGCGCCGGCGCGGCCGGGTGTGGCCGGCGTCGCCCGGAAGGAGCTGTGGGCCCTGTTCAACTCGCCCTTCACCTACGTCCTGGGGGCGGCGGTCGTCGTCCTGACGTCGGTGTTCGGCTACCTGGGCCAGGTCGGCGGCGGACAGCCAGTGTCCATGGCCGGGGTGTTCAACAGCGTGGCGCTGATGATGGCCGTGCTCACGCCGCTGTACACGCTCCGCCTCCAGGGAGCGGTGCCTGGCCCGGGGGCCGCGTCCGCCCCCGTCCGGCCCGGCCAGCTCGTGGCCGGCAGGTGGCTGGCCGGTCTCGTCTTCTACCTCGCCGCCGTGGCGTTCACGCTCGGCTACGTCGTGCTCATCGGCGCCTACCAGCGGCAGGCATTGGACGTCGGCGCCATCGCCGCCGGCTACCTCGGGATCGTCCTGGTCGGCGCGAGCTGGGTGGCCGTGGGCCTGCTCTCGGCGAGCCTGACCAGGAGGCGCGTGACGGCCGTGCTGGCGGGGGTCTCCGTCCTCGTCATGCTGCAGTACGTGCTCGGCACCCTCGCCGTCCGGCTGTCCCCGCCGCTGTCGGACCTCCTCCAGTACGTCAGCGCCGCGGACCGGGCCCAGTCCTTCGTGCAGGGCCAGGTCGTCCTGCGCGACGTCGTCTACTTCGTCACGCTCACGTTCGGGGCGCTCTTCGTCGCCTCCCGGGCCGTCCGGTCGCGGAGCGCCCGCTGATGCGCTGGGACCGCTGGGTCGCGCTGGGCAGCGCCGTCACCGGCGTCGTGCTCCTGCTCACCACGCTCAGCTTCGTCCTGGTCGACGGCCAGCTGAGCCAGCGGAGCGCCTTCCTGCTGTTCGCCGGCGTCGCGCTGGTCATCGTCTACGTGATCGTGGAGCCGTCGGCGGCGGGGCGACTCTTCCGCGGCCGCCGCTCCCGCCCCGGCTCCCTGGGCGTCCTGGCCGGCGCCGCCATCGTGGGCGTCCTGATCGCGGGCAACGTCCTGGCCTCGCGCAGCAGCGCTTCGATGGACCTCACGAAGGCCGGCCTCTACACGCTGTCGCCGGCGTCCGTGCAGGTGGCCAGGCGGCTCAACGCCGACCTGACCGTGACGGCCTTCTTCCGCCCCGGGGAGCAGCAGCCCCGGCGGCAGGTCCAGACCCTGCTCGGGCTGTACCAGCAGCAGAGCCCCCACGTGAAGGTCCGCTTCCTCGACCCGGACCAGAACGAGGCGGTGGCGCTGAGCCTGGGCGTCAGGGTGAGCAGCAGCATCGTGCTCCAGTACCGGACCCACCCGCCGGTCGTGTTGGGCCAGGTCCAGCAGACGGAGCCGCAGATCACGTCCGCGATCCAGCGGCTCGAGCTGGCGCGGGCGCCCACCGTCTGCTGGGCGTCGGACGCCGGCGAGCGCGACCTGAACGACCCCAACGAGGTCAGCGGCTACTCGGGCGTCGCGGACCTGCTGAAGGCCGCCAGCTACGGGGTGCAGAACGTGACGCTGGCCCAGGGGAGGGTGCCCTCCTCCTGCGACGTCCTGGTCGTGCTGCAGCTGGCCCACCCACTGGGGGACGCCGGCATCAGGGCCGTGTGGGACTACCTGGGCCGCGGCGGCCGGCTGCTGATCGGCGTCGACCCCTGGCTCGACCCCAGGATCGTGGCCAGCGCCAACGCGCTCCTCAAGCCCTACGGCGCGGCCTTCGACGGCGGGCTGGTCGTCGAGGCCGACAAGGCGCACGCCGCAACCGACGACCCGACCATCCCGGTCGTCTACGACTTCGGCCGCTCCCGGCTCACCCGGGACCTCGGCCGGCAGTACGTCTTCTTCCCGCAGTCGACGTACATCACCGGCACGCCGCCGAGCGAGGTGACCGAGGTCGACCTGGCCTCCAGCACCGACCACGCCTACGGCATCGAGCAGCAGCGCACGAGCCTCGACCGCCGGGCGGTCGACCGGCAGGGGCCGTTCGTGCTCATGCGGGCACTGGAGCAGACGCGGAAGACCGGCAGGCCGGCCCGCATCGTCGCCGTCGGGACCTCGGCGATGGCCGAGAACCGCACCCTGCCGCCCAGCGCCACGGGCTCCAACTCGGACCTGTTCGTGGCCTCGCTGGGCTGGCTGGCCGAGCAGGACGCGGCGGTCGCCGTCCCGGCGAAGCCGGCCGCACCGGCCCTGAGCCTCAGCGCCCAGGACGTCTGGGTGAACGACGGCGTCGCGCTGGGCCTGCTGCCGCTCCTCATCATCCTGGCGGGCCTCGCCGTCCGGTTCCGGCGCCGTCCGGTCCCACCCGCCGCCACCCCGGCCAGCGACCCCCTCTGACGCACGGGCCCCGGGCAACTCCCCGACGGCCAACCTGGCTCGCGTGCGATATTGACATGGCGCGTTAACTATGGCCGCTCGTATAACCTATCGGTCGGCAAACCCGAGCTTCGACAGCTCCAGCCCGGCGGCCCAGGCGTGAGGGGGCATCCGGCGGGAGAGCTCGTCATCTCCAGCGCCGCCTCCAACGGAGCACACGCTGGCCGAGCCTCAGGTGGAGCCGTCTCCATTCCCCGTGCGTGACCGTGCCAACACCTGCCTGCCACGGCAGAAAGGAACAGAGGGTGTGAATTGATGGACTCGAGCGTTCTCCTGGCGATCGGAGGTGGTGCCGTCGCCGTACTCTTCGCGGTGCTCCTGACGGCCATCGTGCTGCGGCAGCCGCCCGGCAACGAGCGGATGGTCGGGATCGCCTCCTTCATCCAGGAGGGCGCCAGCGCCTACCTGAACCGGCAGTACACCGTGATCGCGGTCATCGGCGCCGTCGTCGCCATCGTCATCGGCCTGACGCTGGGCTGGGTGACCGCGGGCCTCTACCTGGTGGGCGCCGTCTGCTCCGCCATCGCGGGCTACGTGGGCATGAACGTCTCGGTGCGCGCCAACCTGCGGACCGCCGAGGCCGCGCGTCACGGCCTGGCGCGAGCGCTTTCCGTGGCCTTCCGGGGCGGCGCGGTGACCGGCTTCATGGTGGTCGGCCTGGGCCTGCTGGGCGTCGCCGTGTCCTACTTCTTCACGCACAACCTGGACGCCCTGATCGGCCTCGGCTTCGGCGCCTCGCTCGTGTCGGTCTTCGCCCGCCTGGGCGGCGGCATCTACACCAAGGCGGCCGACGTCGGCGCCGACCTGGTCGGCAAGGTGGAGGCCGGGATCCCGGAGGACGACCCGCGCAACCCCGCGGTCATCGCCGACAACGTGGGCGACAACGTGGGCGACTGCGCGGGCATGGCCGCCGACCTGTTCGAGACCTACGCCGTCACGATGGTCGCCGCCATGCTGCTGGGCTCGCTGCTGTTCCACGACGTGGCCTGGGTCGTCTACCCGCTGCTGCTGGGCGCCATCTCCATCGTCGGCTCGGTCCTGGGAGCGCTGGCGGTCAGGCTGTACTTCCCGCAGTGGATCATGGGCGGCCTGTACGCGGGACTGCTGGCTGCGGCCGTGATCGCGCTGATCGGCTTCTACCTGGTGACGACCTCGTTCGTGGGCAGCGGCTACCTGAAGCCGGTCAGCGGCGTCTCCGACCCCCGCAACCTCTTCTGGTGCGGCGTGGTCGGCATCGTGATCACCATCCTGATCATGGCCATCACCGAGTACTTCACGGAGACGCGCTACTGGCCGGTGCACCTGATCGCCCGGCAGTCGGTGACCGGGCACGCGACCAACATCATCGCGGGCACGGCGGTCGGGATGCTGGCCACGGCCCTGCCCGTGATCGTGATCGCCACCGGCATCCTGGTCAGCTACAACCTGGCCGGCCTGTACGGCATCGCCATCGCGGCCGTGGCGCTGCTGTCGATGACCGGCATCGTCGTGGCCATCGACGCGTACGGCCCCATCACCGACAACGCCGGCGGCATCGCCGAGATGGCGGAGCTGCCCGACCAGGTGCGCAGCGTCACCGACCGCCTGGACGCCGTGGGCAACACGACCAAGGCGGTGACCAAGGGCTACGCGATCGGCTCGGCCGGCCTGGCGGCGCTCGTGCTGTTCAACTCCTACACGCAGGAGCTCGCGAAGGCGGGCAAGCACATCCTCTTCGACCTGAGCGATCCGCTCGTGATCGTCGGCCTGTTCCTGGGCGGCATCCTGCCCTTCCTGTTCGGCTCGCTGGCCATCCTGGCCGTGGGCCGGGCCGGCGGCCTGGTGGTCGAGGAGGTCCGCCGGCAGTTCCGCGAGATCAAGGGGATCATGGAGGGCACGGCGAAGCCCGAGTACGGCCCCGCGGTGCGCATCGTGACCGCGGCCGCGCAGCGGGAGATGATCCTGCCCGGCCTGATCCCGGTGGTCGCCCCGCTGGCGGTCGGCCTGATCCTGGGTCCCAAGGCGCTGGGCGGCATGCTGCTCGGCGCGATCGTGACCGGGCTGTTCCTGGCGCTCTTCATGACCAGCGGCGGCGCGGCCTGGGACAACGCCAAGAAGTTCATCGAGGAGGGCAACCTGGGCGGCAAGGGCTCCGAGGCCCACAAGGCCGCGGTGACCGGGGACACGGTCGGCGACCCGTACAAGGACACGGCCGGCCCGGCGATCAACCCCATGATCAAGGTCGTCAACATCATCGCGATCCTGGTCGCCGGGCTGGTGGCCAACAGCTCGCTGATGCGCTGACCAGGGGCCGCGGGCCGCCCGGCCGGGCGGCCCGCGGCGGGCGCAACCATTTGCCGGTTCTCCACGTCGTAGGGGTGTGAACCGGACCCGCGCCCTCGCTCCCCTCGCCGTCCTCCTGCTCGCGACCGCCTGTCGAGGCGCCGTCGCGGCCGGCCACGCGCCTGCGCCTGCGCCTGCTTCGCCGCCAACGAGCCCCGCGGCGGCAGCGGCGGCCTCCCCCGAGC
>JBKPCH010000103.1:0-9088 GCA_046727275.1 Candidatus Dormiibacterota bacterium | reverse complement strand
TAGTCGGCGAGAGATTCGGCGTCCAGGTGCCCCAGATCGTGGTCAGGCGCCGAGGACCGCAGCGAGCCCACTCGTCGTGGGTGAGCGAGGACCGCAGAAGCCTGGCCGCGAGATGGGGTGCCTGGGCGTCGAAGATCCGTCTACTACTTGACCGACGTTCTTGGCGGGGCAGGTCAACGTCCGGACGGGGGGCCGCCCGTCCGCTATTCTTCGGGCTTCGTGGAGGGGAAGGCGTCGTCTGAGCCGGCGGGAAGGCAATCCACGTTCATCGCGGAGCACCTGTGGCCCGGTGTGACCCTGGAGACCGCGACCGCGGAGGTCGAGCGCCTCGTCCTGGCGGCGAACGAGCTCCGGCGAGACGGCCGGCCCGTCCACCACGTTGGCTCCAGCTTGATCCCGAAGGACGAGACCATCTTCAACTGGTTCCGGGCAGCCTCACCCGATGACGTCGCCGCGATCGGTGAGCTCGCTGGAGTCCGTTTCGACCGCATCGTCCTCGTCATCGAACTCGAGACGTCGCCCGTCGAACCACCGACCCAGGACGGCGACTGAAGCGCGTCCGGCGATCGCTCCGGACGGATGCGGACGGCGCCCGCCCGGGCCGCCGTCCTGCTCTCTAGCGAGGGTGAGGGTGAAGAAGCATGGCGCGTAGGAATGCGCTTTGCGCGAGCGAATGAGTCCGTCTTCCCTGCGCGCACCGACGCCGCGCCCAGCCCCGAAGGGATGCGCCGGAGGCGCCCCCCCATGTCCCCGACAAAGAGGGGGTTCTGGAAGGGGGGACGAAGTCCCCCCTTGCAAGCGTCAGCGCTTCGTGTACTGGGGGGCCTTGCGGGCCCGCTTCAGGCCGTACTTCTTGCGCTCCTTCATGCGCGCGTCGCGCGTCAGGAGGCCGGCCTTCTTCAGGGTCGGGCGCAGCTCCTCGTCCTGGCCCAGCAGCGCCCGGGAGATGCCGTGCGCGATGGCGCCGGCCTGGCCCGAGATGCCCCCGCCCTCGACCTTGACGCTCACGTCGAAGCGGCGCAGCGTGTCGGTCAGCCGCAGCGGCTGCAGCACGACCTGCTCCAGCCTGCGCTGCCCGAGGTACTGCATCGGGCTCTTCTCGTTGATCAGGACCCGGCCCTCGCCGGGCTGGAGGCGCACCCGCGCGATCGCCGTCTTGCGGCGGCCGACGGCCCTCGCCATCTGCTGCTCAGCCAACCTGGATGTCCCCCTTCTGATTGAAGGTGATGCGCCTGGGCGCCTGCGCCTCGTGCTCGTGGGCGGGGCCGGCGTAGACCCGCAGCCGCTTGAGCATCTGGCCTCCCAGCGTGTTGCGCTGGAGCATCCCGCGCACCGCTTTCCGCACGGGGAACGTGGGGTCGAGCTCCTGCTGCTGCCGCAGGCTGCGCGTGCGCAGTCCGCTCGGGTACCCGGTGTACCGCGTGTACGTCTTGTCGTCGAGCTTCGAGCCGGTCACCACCACCCGCGAGGCGTTGATCACGATCACGTGATCGCCGGTGTTCAGGTGCGGTGTGTACGTCGGCTTGTGCTTGCCCTTCAGGATCCTGGCCACGTTGCTCGCCAGCCGGCCGAGCGGGATCCCGGTCGCGTCGACCACGTACCAGTCGCCCTTCAGGTCCTCCTGCCGGGCCGTCCACGTCTTGAACTTCGTCATGTCAGTTCCCACCATCCCCTAGTCGACCAGCTCGATGACGACCATGGGCGCGGCGTCGCCCAGCCGGCTGCCCTTGCGGATGATCCGCGTGTAGCCGCCCGGCCGGTCCCGCAGGCGGGGCATGAGGTTGCTGAACAGCTTGTCCGCCACCTCGTCCTTGGAGATGTCCCGCGCGACCCGGCGGCGGGCGGCCAGGTCGTCGGCCTTGGACTCCGTGATGAGCCTGTCGACCCACCGCCGGAGCTCCTTGGCCTTCGCCTCGGTCGTCGTGATCCGCCCGTGCTCGAGCAGGGACGTGCAGAGATTGCGCATCAGCGCCTTGCGCGCCTTCGTGTCGCGGTTGAAGTGGCGGCCGCTCTTCAGGTGCCTCATCTGCCTACCGGAAGACCGTCTCCATCTGGTCGGGCTCGATGAAGCCCTTCTCGACGAGCTTCTCCTTGATCTCGTCCAGCGACTTGCGGCCAAAGTTCCGCAGGCTGAGCAGCTCGTCCTCCTTCTTGGTCAGCAGCTGCCCGACCGTGGTGATGTCGTTGGCCTTCAGGCAGTTGAAGGCCCGCACCGAGAGGTCGAGCTCCTCGATCGCGATCTGGTCCAGCCGGTTGCCGGTGGCCTGCTGGCCCCGCGCCGCCGCCTGGTCGGCCTGGATGTTGTCGCCGAACTTCACGAACAGGTCGAGGTGCTGGGTGAACAGCTCGGCGGCGCTGCTGACCGCCTCCTCGGCGGAAATCGTGCCGTCGGTCCACACCTCGAGGTTGAGCCGGTCGTAGTCCGTGGCCTGGCCGACGCGCGTCTTCTCGACCAGGAAGTTGGCCTTCACCACCGGCGAGAAGATCGCGTCGATCGGGATCACCCCGATCGGCTGGCCCTCGCGCTTGTTGCGATCGGCCGGCACGTAGCCCTTGCCGCGCTCCACGGTCAGCTCCATCCGCAGGTGGCCGCGATCGGACAGCGTGCAGATGTAGAGGTCGGGGTTCACGATCTCGACGTCCGCGGGGCACTGGATGTCCGAGGCGTGCACCTCGGCCGGGCCCTTGACGTCGAGCATCAGCGGGACCGGGTCCTCGGTGAAGCTCTTGAGGCAGAGCTGCTTCAGGTTGAGGATGATCTCGGTGACGTCCTCCTTGACGTGCGCCACCGACGTGAACTCGTGGGCGACGCCCTCGATCTGGATCGAGGTCACCGCGGCGCCCCAGAGCGAGCTGAGCAGGACCCGGCGCAGCGTGTTGCCGAGCGTGGTCCCGAAGCCCGGCTCCAGGGGCTCGATCTCGAACTTGCCATAGCGGTCGTCCCCCGAGATCTTGCGGACCTGGGGATTCACCGCCAACCTGGTGTCAATCGCCAAAGAAACTGGACCTCCTGGTCTTCCACATCAGCGGGAGTAGAACTCGACGATCAGGTGCTCTTCGACACCCATCTCCATCTCGTCCCGCTCCGGCAGGGCGAGCACCTTGCCCGACTTGTCCTGCTCGTTGAACGCCAGCCAGGAAGGAACGGTGCGGACTCGGGATGCGTCCATTGCCACGGCGATGACGGCGCCGTCGGCGTGACGGACCTTGACCTCGTCACCGACCTTCACCTTGAAGGATGGGATGTTGACGGTGCGGCCGTTCACCTCGAAGTGCCGGTGACTGACCAGCTGCCGCGCCTGCTTGCGGGACGAGCCGAGGCCGAGCCGGTAGACGACGTTGTCCAGGCGCAGCTCCAGGTGCCGCAGGAGGTTGAGGCCGGTGACCCCGGGCTCGCGCTCCGCCATGTCGAAGTAGTTGCGGAACTGCTTCTCGAGCAGGCCGTAGGTCCGGCGCGCCTTCTGCTTGGCGCGCAGCTGCAGCCCGTAGTCCGACACCTTGCGGCGGCGGGCCTGACCGTGCACGCCCGGCGGCACGGCACGGCGCTCGATCGCGCACTTGGGGGTGTAGCAGCGCTCGCCCTTGAGGAAGAGCTTGGCGCCCTCCCGGCGGCAGAAACGGCACACCGGGCCGTGATAGTTAGCCAACTCTCAGCACAGCTCCTTACTGATCAGACTCTCCGGCGCTTGGGCGGCCGGCAGCCATTGTGGGGAATGGGTGTGACATCGGTGATCGCGCTCACCTCGAGGCCGGCGGCCGCCAGGGAGCGGATCGCGGCCTCCCGGCCGGAGCCGGGGCCGCGCACGAACACCTCGATCGACCGCATGCCGTGCTCCATCGCCCGGCGGGCGGTGTTCTCGGCGGTCACCTGCGCGGCGAACGGCGTCGACTTGCGGCTGCCCTTGAAGTTCTGGGCGCCGGCCGAGCCCCACGCGATGACGTTGCCCTGCAGGTCGGTGATCGAGATGATCGTGTTGTTGAAGGTGCTCTGGACGTGCGCCTGGCCGACCGCGACGTTCTTGCGCTCGCGGCGCCGGGTGCGGGTGGTCTTCCTCTTCTGCTTGCTCACGCTTCGGCTGACCCCTACTTGCCCTTCTTCTTCCTGCTCGCGACCGCCCGCTTCGGGCCCCGCCGAGCGCGGCCGTTGGTGCGGGTGCGCTGCCCGCGAGTCGGCAGGCCGCGCCGGTGGCGCTGGCCGCGATACGTGCCGATCTCCTGCAGCCGCTTGATGTTGAGGGCCACCTCGCGGCGGAGGTCGCCCTCGATCACGATCTCCTTGTCGGCGGCCATGCGGTCGATCAGCTGGCGAAGCCGGCCGATCTCCTCGTCGCCGAGCTCCCTGACCCGCGTGTCAGGGTTGACGTTCGCCCGCTTCACCAGCTTCTCGGAGGTGGTGCGGCCGATGCCATGGATGTAGGTCAGAGAGATCACGACGCGCTTGTCATTGGGGATGTCGACTCCTGCCAGACGCGCCATGGCTCAGCCCTGCCTCTGCTTGTGCTTCGGATTCGAGCACAGGACGCGAACCACGCCCTCGCGCTTGATCACCTTGCACTTCGAGCACATCTTCTTTACCGACGGACGAACCTTCATCTTCTTATCTTCCGAATCCTTCCTCGCGACCGGTCGCTCTCCGAGAGCTCGACGCCGACCCGGTCACCGGCCACGAGCCGGACGAAATGGGCTTCGAGTCGATCTGCGACGTGGGCCAGGACCCTGACCCCGTTCTCCAGCTCGACCCGGAACATTCCGTTCGGGAGGGGATCGAGAATCCGACCTTCGACGAGCTCGGGAGGCCGGGGCACGAGCGGCGATTATACCCGAACCCGGGCACAGGCAAGCGCCGCGGCGGTGCGAGCAAATCTACTATACCGAGCCGGGCGCGGCGGCTATTCCCGTGGGTAGAAGAGCTCCCTCCCCCCTTGCGGGGGAAGGCCGGGGTGGGGGGTGGGCACAGCAGGCGATCCCGCTCCGTCGACAGGGCGTCAGCGCCGGCTGTGTCGCAGGCTGCCTCGCAGTGGCTGGGCTCCCCCCCACCCAACCCTCCCGCGCCGGGGGGGAGGGCTATCCGGGCCCCGCCCATCGCCGCCACCGCTCTCACACCGCCACCCGCCGGCTCATCGTGCCGTCCGAGCTCGTCAGCACCCGGGGGCCGTTCTTCGTGATCGCCACGGTGTGCTCGTAATAGGCGGACAGGCTCCCGTCGGACGTGCAGACCGTCCAGCCGTCCGGCTTGATGTAGACGTCGGGCGAGCCCTGGTTCACCATCGGCTCGATCGCCAGCGTCATGCCCGGCCGCAGCTCCGGCCCGGTGCCGGCCACGCCGAAGTTGGGCAGCTGCGGCTCCTCGTGCATCTGGCGGCCGATCCCGTGGCCCACGAACTGCCGGATCACGCCGAAGCCCGCCGCCTCCGCGTGCTGCTGCACGGCGGCGGAGATGTCGCCCAGGTGGCCGCCCGGCTGCGCGTGGTCGATCGCGATTCCCAGGCACTCCTCCGTGACGCGCATCAGCCGGCGCGCCTCGGGGTCCACCTTGCCGACGGCGACCGTGCTTCCCATGTCGGCCCAGAAGCCGTCCAGGACCAGGCCCAGGTCGAGGCTGACGATGTCGCCCTCCTCGATCCGCCGCTTGCCCGGGATGCCGTGGACCGCCTCGTCGTTGATGGAGACGCACAGCGAGTTCGGGAAGCCGTGATAGCCGAGGAACCCCGGCCGGGCGCCGGCGGCGCGGATCCGGCGCTCGGCCAGCCGGTCCAGCTCGATCGTCCGGACCCCGACCTGGCACGCCGCCTTCAGCTCTTCGGTGACCGCCTCGAGGGCCCTCCCGGCTCGTGCCATCATCTCGATCTCGTGGTCGGTCTTCAGGTTGATCACGAACTACCTCGCCCTGCCTGGCCCGGGAGCGGCGGCGCCTCCTGCGCCCGCCGCCCCTCGATCGCCCGGAGGATCCGGTGCTGGACCTCCTCGATCGAACCCGTGCCATCGATGTCGCTGACGACGTGCTGCTGCCGGTAGTGCGCCAGGACCGGCAGCGTCTGCTCCAGGTACACCGTGATGCGCCGGCGCGCCGTCTCCGGCCGGTCGTCCTCGCGCATGATCAGCGCCGCTCCCTCGACGTCGCACAGGCCCTCCACGCGAGGCGGGGCGAGCTTCGGGTGATAGGTGCGACCGCACTTCGGGCAGGTCAGCCGGCCGGCCATCCGGTTCACCAGCATCTCCGTCGGGACCTGGACGAAGATGACGCGGTCCATCCGCCGGCCCGTCTCGGCCAGCATCCGGTCCAGCTCCGCGGCCTGGGTCACCGTGCGCGGGAAGCCGTCGAACAGGACGCCGCCCGCCGCGTCCGGCTCGCCCAGGCGCCGGCGCACCACCTGGAGCGTGACGTCGTCCGGCACGAGGTCGCCCCTGTCCATCAGCGTCCGAACGGCGCGGCCCAGCTCGGAGTCCGCCTCGATCTCGCTCCGGAACAGGTTCCCGGTCGAGACCTGCTGGATCCCGAAGTGCCTGACGAGGAAAGCGGCCTGGGTGCCCTTGCCGCTGCCCGGGGGCCCGAACAGCGTCAGGTTCAACGGCTGTGCTCGTTTGACTGAAGTCCCTCCGCACCACCGGCCACCGGAGGTCTGGCCGGAAAGGCTGGCGAGAGATTCGTCGTCCAGGTGCCCCAGGTCCGGGGGCGGCGCCGAGGAGCGCAGGGAGCGGCCGCCAGGCCGTGACCGAGCACCGCAGAAGCCAACCCCGGAGATGGGGTGCATGGGCGGCGAAGATCCGTCTGCCTTTCCGGCCGGACCTCCAGGCTCCTCAACGTATGAACCCGCGGTACTGGCGCATCATGAGCTGGGTCTCCAGCTGCTTCATGGTGTCGAGGGCGACGCCCACGACGATCAGCAGCGCCGTGCCGCCGAGGTACATCTGGTTCTGCGGGATGTTCGTCACCTTGGAGGCCACCAGCGGCAGCACGACCGTGATCAGGCCCAGGAATATGGCGCCCGCGAACGTGACCCGGTTCATGACGGCCGCCAGGTACTCCGCCGTCGGGCGCCCCGGCCGGATGCCGGGGATGAAGCTCGAGTACCGGCGCAGGTTGTCGGCCACGTCGTTCACGTCGAATGTGATGGCCGTGTAGAAGTACGTGAAGCCGAAGATGAACAGGAAGTAGAGGAGGTTGTACACGACCACGGCCTCCAGGTTGGGGCCGCTGGGCACGAAGTTGCCCTGGATCCAGGCGGCCGCCTTGTGCCAGGGCGTGTCGGCAGGAGTGGCCTGGAGGTAGCCGGCCACGATCCCCGGGAACGTCATGATCGAGAGCGCGAAGATGATCGGGATGACGCCCGCCTGGTTCACCCGCAGGGGCAGGAAGCTCTGCCGCCCCTGCACGGTGCGTCCTCCCGTCAGTCTCTGCGCCGACTGGATGGGGATCTTGCGCACCGCCTGCTGGACCTCGATGACGAAGGCGATCGCGAGCAGCCCGAGCACGACCAGCACCACGAAGGGCAGGTAGTCGGCGATGCCGCCGGCGCCCGTGTGGCCGCCGACCACCGAGACGACCGAGCGCGGCGCCCGGCCGATGATGCCGGAGAAGATGATGAGCGAGATGCCGTTGCCGATGCCGTACTCGGTGATCAGCTCGCCGAGCCACATGGCGACGACCGTCCCGGCGGTCATGGTGACCATGATGGTCAGCCGCTGGAACCAGTCCATGTTGGCCGGCAGGACGGCCGGGCTGACGTTCTGGAAGAGGACCGTGTAGCCGTAGGCCTGGCCGAGCGCCAGCACGACCGTCAGGTACCGCGTCCACCGCGTGATGCGGCGCCGCCCCTGCTCGCCCTCCTTGGAGATCTCCTTGACGCGCTCGGAGATCACCGTCATCAGCTGCATGATGATGCTGGCGTTGATGTAGGGGTTGACGCCCATGGCGACGATGCTGAAGTTGGACAGCCCGCCGCCGCTGAACAGGTCGAGGAGGCCGAGCAGCGCCTGGCTGTTGAACAGCTGCTGCAGGGCGGCCGTGCTGGCGTTGGGGATGGAGATGTTGGCGAACAGCCGGAACGCGATGAGCAAGCCACCCGTGAACAGGATCTTGTTCCGCAGCTCCGGAAGCCGGAGGGCGTTGTACAGCGCCTCGAGCAAGTTCATTTGTCCGCCTCGCTACTCCGACCCCGCCTGCTCCGTCTTCTCCTCGCCGGCGGCGGCCGAGCCGGCGATGGTCAGCGTGCCCCCCCGGGCCTCGATCGCGGCCCGCGCCGTCTCGCTGGCCGCGTGGGCGGTGATCGTCAGCTTCCGCCGCAGCGTTCCCGTCCCGAGCAGCTTGACCTCCATGCCGGTCCGGGCCAGCCCGGCCTGCCAGAGGTCCTGCGGCTCGACGGTGGCGCCGTCCTCGAAGCGGTTCAGCTTCGTCAGGTTGACGACCGCGTAGACCTTCTTGAACGGGTTCTTGAACCCGCCCAGCTTCGGCAGCCGCTGGGTGAGCGGCATCTGGCCGCCCTCGAAGCCGAGCCGGAAGCCCTGGCCGCGCGCGCCCTGGCCCTTCTGGCCCCGGCCGGAGGTCTTGCCGCGGCCCGAGCCCGTGCCCCGGCCGACCCTCTGCGTCCTCGTGCGGGCGCCTTCGGGCGACCGCAGCTCGTGCAACTTCACGTGCTACCTACCTCTCGCGTGCTTCTTGAGCGAGCGCGTCCGCGGCAGCTTGTAGCGCGCCCGCCTGGGCGGCCGCCACGGCTCGCCGTCGACCGCCACCAGGAAGTCGACCTTCTTCAGCATGCCCCGGACGGCCGGCGTGTCCGGCAGGTCGCGGGTCTGGTTCAGCTTACGGAAGCCCAGGGACTGGATGGTCGCCTTCATGTCCTCTGAGTATCCGATGGCGCTCTTCTTCCAGGTGGCCCTGATCGTCGCGGCCCCCTCCGCGGCGCTCACGAGGGCTTCTCCTCGGAGGCCTGGGCGGGCGGCTCCGGCTGCTGGGCGGGCGGCTCCGCGGCGGGAGCCGGGGCCTGGGCCTCTGGCGCGGGCGGCTGCGGCGCAGGCGCCGGTGCTGGGGCGGGTGCTGACGCAGGCGCCGGTGCTGGTGCAGGAGCAGGGGCGCGGGCTGGCGCAGGGG
>JBKPCH010000102.1:0-42787 GCA_046727275.1 Candidatus Dormiibacterota bacterium | reverse complement strand
GCCGATCCGAAAGCCCCGATCAGGTCGTCGCGGCGTGCGAGGACGCCATGTTCCCTGAGAGCGGAAAGGCCCACCGCCGAAGCAGCCTCCGGCCTGGAGGCAATGTTCGGAGGACGCGCTCGAACGGCTGCTCGATCGGTTCGCCCGACCCGCCGCTTCGTAGCGCGGCGCCGCGGCCGGCGACCCGCGATGGTCGCCGGTCGCGATGGGTTCTAACCGCGCGAAGCCGGCGCCACCGTCGCGAAGTAGTGGCCCTGCGCGAGGTCGGCGATGAGCCCCGGCTGCACCGGCCGCCACCCCAGCAGCTTCCGGGTCTGGGCGCTCGAGGCCGGGCAGTCCAGGGAGAAGAAGGCGCCGAGAAAGCCGAAGTGGTCGTTCGCCTGCTCGAGCGGTATGGGCCTGACCGGCAGCTCGAGGGTCCGGCCGATGACCTGGGCGATGTCCCGCACCGCGATCCCCTCGTCCCCCACACCGTGCAGCCGCGCGCCGGCGGGCGCCGATTCCAGGGCCAGTCGGAAGAGATGGGCGGCGTCGAGCCGGTGGACGGCGGGCCAGCGATTGGCGCCGTCGCCAGGGTAGGCCGAGACGCCCCTGCGGCGCGCAAGGTCGATCAGGATCGCGATGAAGCCGTGATCGCCGCGGCCGTGGACGGTGGGCGGAAAGCGCACGACCGAAGGCCGCACGCGGCGTCGGACGAAGGTCACGGCCATCTCCTCCACCCCATAACGCCCCATCATGTCCCTGCCAACGTCTGTCGGCGTGTCCTCCGTGGCGAGCCGGCCCGGGGCGAGACCGCCGGTGCCGGAGGTGATGACCAGCGGGCGGTCGGAACCCGCGAGGGCCTCGGCCATCGCCTCGACCGCGCGCCCGTCGGTCCTGGCGGCGTCGCGTCTACTGACGGTGAAATCGTGGTTGAACGCCGTGTGGATCACGCCGTCCGCGCCGGCGGCGCCACGTCGCAGGCTGTCGAGGTCTTCGAGGTCGCCGCGGTGCACGGCCGCGCCGGCGGCGGCGACGGCTACGGCACCCTGGTCCGAGCGTGCGAGGCCAACGACCTCATGGCCCGCGTCCAGCAGCTCGCGGACGACGGCCGAGCCGATGAATCCGGTTGCTCCAGTGACGAATACGCGCATGGTCAAGCCTCCATCGAGTGGTCTTGCCGTCTGGCGCTTGACTCGAGCCCGATGTCAGTCGCTGACATGAACCATAGCACCTCATGTCAGTCGCTGTCATCGACTGCTATGATCGGCTTCATGACGCGATGGGGACCCGACCCCCGGGGCCGGCTCCAGCAGGCGGCCATGGACCTCTTCAGCACGCGGGGCTACGAGGAAACGACAGTGGCGCAGATCGCCGAACGCGCCGGCCTGACCGAGCGCACCTTCTTCCGCCACTTCGCCGATAAGCGCGAGGTCCTCTTCGCTGGTTCGGGCGACCTGCTGGAGCTCTTGGTGACCGCGGTCGATGAGATGCCGGCGACCGCCTCGCCGATGGAAGCGGTCGCCGCGGGGCTCGACGCCGCCGCCGCGGCCTTCAACCAGGAGCGCCGGCCCTACTCCCGCCAGCGCCAGGCGATCGTCGCCGCGAACGCTGAGCTACGCGAACGCGAGCTCATCAAGCTCGCCTCCCTGGGAGGCGCCATCGCCGAGACGTTGCGGCGCCGCGGCGTGCAGGAGCCGGCAGCCAGCCTCACCGCCGAAGCCGGCATGGGCGTCTTCAGAGTCGCGTTCGAGCGCTGGGTCGACCCCTCGAACGGTCACGACTGGACGGAGCTCGTGCGCGATTCACTCGCGCGACTGAAGCAGCTCGTCTAGCTTGGGACGGCTGCCGGCGGGCGATGGCTGACGCACCCAATCGCGCTGCCCAGCGGCTGGACGAGCAGACGACGGCGCTGGAGCGCCAGCCAGGAGGCCGCCGACCTCTACCGACGCCTCGCCCGACGCCTTCCTCCCCCGACTTCGCTAGCTCGCTCAACAACCTCTCGGAACGTTCGTCAGGATGCTCAACGAGCTGTGGAAGCCGGCCTGGGCACCACACCCCTCAAGTTCCAGCTCGAGGAGCTGACGATTCGGCTCGCGTCGCAGCCGGTCGCGGGCCCGGACCCCGCGGGCAGGGAAGTAGCGAGGCCGAACCTCATAATTACGGCGGCGCGCGGACGTCAGGCGGCGGTCGTCCGATCGCGCGGCCCGGTCCCCGGGCCGACGGGCTGGGCCACCAACGGCATGGCAACTCGGTGATCGGCGCCCGTCACCAAGCCCGTCGCCGGCTACAACGTCAGGTGAGGCCTACCGCAGCCGCCGGGTGTCGGTTACGGTGGATCCGCATCCCAGGAGCAGCACGACGGTGCGCGAGGCATGACCCCTGAGACCCTCTACGGACGTGACAGCGAAATCGCGCTCCTGGACGAGTGGCTCCGGGACATCCGGGACAGTGGCCGCGCGCTCCTGATCCACGGAGAGGCCGGCATCGGGAAGACCTCCATCCTCGACGCCGGTGCGAGCGCCGCGCGATCCCGCGGCTGCCGGGTCCTCACGGTCACCGGCGTCGAGTCCGAGGCGCACCTCGCGTTCGCGGATCTGCACCAGTTGCTGCGTCCGGTGCTCGGGCAGGTCGACGAACTGCCGCCTCCACAGCGGAAAGCCCTTCTGACCGCCTTCGGCGTGCTGGACGGCGAGGCCCCGGCGATCTTCCTCGTCGGCCTGGCGACCCTCAATCTGCTCGCCGACATCGCTGCCGAGAAGCCGCTGCTCCTGGTCGCCGACGACGTCCAATGGCTGGACACGCCGACGGCCGAGGTGCTGGCGTTCGTCGGCCGACGCCTCGGGTCGGACCGGATCCTCCTCCTGGCGGCCATGCGCGACGGCCTCCAGAGCCCGCTCGTGGCGGCCCGGCTGCCGGAGCTCGTCATCGAGCCACTGAGCGAAGCTCCGTCGGCCGAGCTCCTGGATGCGCACGCGCCTGACCTCACCGGGGTGGCGCGGAACCGGATCCTCGATCAGGCCGCCGGCAACCCGCTCGCCCTCGTCGAGCTGCCGCGAGCGCTCAGGTCGGAGCGGCTGTCGAGCGGACCAGGTCTGCCTGCGATCCTTCCGATGACGGACCGGCTGGAGCACGCATTCGCAGCCCAGGCGTCCGCGCTACCCCCCGCGACTGCCGCGGCCTTGCTCGTCGCAGCCGTGGACGACAGTCCCTCGGCACCGGAGGTGCTCGGCGCGGCGGCGCACCTGACCGGCGCTCCAGCCGGCATCGACATCCTGGAGCCCGCCGTTCAGGCCGGCCTGATCACGATCGTCGAGGGCACGATCCGCTTCCGCCATCCGCTGGTCCGCTCGGCGCTCGAACAGGCGGCGCCCGTGAGTCGTCGCAACGAGGCCCACGCGGCACTGGCCCAGGTTCTGGCCAGCGATCCCGACCGGCGAGCGTGGCACCGCGCGGCGTCCATCATGGGCACCGACGAGGGCGCTGCCGCGGAACTCGAGGCCGCCGCCCGACGGGCCCAGGATCGGGGGGCGACGGTGATCGCGTTGGCGGCGGAGGAGCGGGCCGCCGCGCTGACCGAGGATCCCGCGCTTCGTGTGGGGCGGCTGCTCACCGCGGCGGAGATGGGGTTCGAACTCGGCCAGCCCACCGCCGTCCGCCGTCTGCTCGACGAGGCGGCACGGTCTGGTCCGGCGCAGCTCGACCGGGCCAGGATGACCTGGCTGCGGGAGATCTTCAACGACGGTGAGCCGGGAAACCCGATGGAGGTGCGGCGGCTGGTGGCGGCCTCCGATGAGGCGGTCGCCGCCGGTGAGGTGTCGCTCGCGCTGAACCTGCTCCGGGGAGCAGCGCTGCGCTGCTGGTGGGCGGATCCCGGCGCGGCGGCCCGCGACCTCGTCATTGCGTCAGTGGACCGGGTCGCTGATGCCCGGTCCGAGCCCCGCGCCCTAGAGATCATGTCGCTCGCCGCGCCGGTCGACCGCGGCGCGTTCGTCGCGCGAGCCGTGGCGCTGGCGGCGCCGCTCGCGGTGCATGACGCCGCGGTCAGCGCGATGCTCGGCGTGACCGCGCACGCTGTCGGCGACTACGCCACGGCGGTCGACCTCCTCGGCGAGGCGGCGCACGACCTGCGCGAACAGGGCCGCCTGGGGCTGCTGGCCCAGGCGCTGATCGTCCGCGGTTGGGGGTGCATCCACGTCGGAAAGCTCGGCGAGGCCGCACGCGACCTGGACGAGGGTTGGCGGCTCGCCATCGAGACGGAGCAGCCGATCCGTGCCAATGGGGCCAGGATCGGCCAGGCGCTGCTAGCCGGCCTCCGCGGTGAGGAGGACGTCGCCGAGGCAATCGCGCTCGAGGCCGAGGCCGTCATCCTCCCGATCCGACTCGGTGATCTCCTGGCCGTGCTGCAGCTCGCTCGCGGCCTGACCGCGCTGAGCGCCGGGCGCCACGGCGACGCGTTCGACCACCTCGGGAGGGTCTTCGACCGGGTGGACCCTGCCTTCAACGAGCTCGAGTCGTACGCCGCCGTCGGCTACCTGGCCGAGAGCGCCGTCCATTCGGGACGCCGTGACGAGGCTCGTGACCTGGTCGAGCTCGAGCGCCTGGGGGAGCGGACGCCGGCGCTGCTCCTCCACGCCGGCCTCAGGTACGCGAGGGCGGTCCTGGCCGACGAGGTCGCCGCCGAGCGCCTCTATGTGACGGCCCTGGGAGCCGACCCCGGCTGGCCGTTCGACGGCGCGCGCCTGCAGCTGGCCTACGGCGCGTGGCTGCGCCGGCGCCGGCGCATCGCCGAGTCCCGCGCGCCGCTGCGGGCCGCCCGCAACACCTTCGACGCCCTCGGTGTCACGCCGTGGAGCGACCGGGCCCGCCAGGAGCTGCGAGCCGCCGGCGAGCGCAGCCCGGACCGGCCGGTCACCGGCGGTCAGCTGTCGGCGCAGGAGCTCCAGATTGCGCAGCTGGCAGCCGGGGGGCTGTCGAACCGCGAGATCGCGGAGCGACTCTTCCTCTCCCACCGCACGGTCGGCTCCCACCTCTATCGGATCTTCCCAAAGCTCGGGATCGTGTCGAGGGCGGAACTGCGCGACGCCCTGGACGAACCGGAGCCGTCCGTGCACTGACCCAGCGCCTGACGCAGTCGTTGCCCAGTCACATCACAACTGCCTGGCATGAGTGACCGTGCTGACAGCTGTTGCCTTGGCCTGGATCTGGCACGACCAATGAAAGGCAGCCGGGGCTGATCACGCATCGCCTACAGGCGCGATCAAAGTGCGCACAACGCTCACGCGGCCATCACGGATCGTGAGGATATCGATCCCGCGGGCTACCGGGTTACCGGGCGGCCCGAAACGCCACGCTAGCGCCGCGGTGTCGGTGCCAATGTACCTGGGCCCGTCCTCCTCCAACACGAAGCCCGCCAGGACGCCATCGAGGAGCTTCTGAGCCTGATCGCTCAGTGCTTGTCGCCCTACAAACTCTCCTTCTGGATCGATGAACGTCACGTCTTCCGTATATGTTCGCTCGATGGCCGCCCGCCTGCGTTCAGGGTCCCGCTCGGAAAAGACCTCGTGCAGATTGCTGTGAAGCAACTCTTTCGTGTCTGGCATGTCATTAGTCCTCTCATCGTGATCCGCCCAGATCAGGCCGCCAACGCTATGGGTAGAGCCGGCGGGCCGACCGCGTCGGCCCGCCGGACGCACTCTGTCCCAGGTGTCTCATTGCCGCCTTTGACGGAGGCAGATCTCTTCGTCAGACCCCAGCGTTCTTGGATGAACTGATCAGTGATGCCGCCTCCTCCTGATCCACGAGGCGGCCATTCAAACCACCCCACGAGTGCAGGTCGCCGCCGACCTCGATTCGCCCAGATGCCTGGACGCCGCCGAGGCGCACCGCGGCGAAACCGGCAATCCGGATCAGACGCTCGACCTCGGTCGCTGCCCTGTCGTCGTCGGTGGTGTAAAAGAGGACTGCAGGCTCTGGCGTTCGATGCGCACCCGACGAAAGCAGCGGCGCCGCCACCGTCCCGAACGTCTTGGCGAACCTCGTTCCGTGCGGAAGCCAGCTGGCGACAACCTCACCGGCCGACTGACCCTCGGGAAGCGTTCGCGAGACCGTCCCGTCTGCTGCGATCGAGATCGGATTCGACGTGTCGATGACGAGCTTGCCTGGCAAGAGGTCGACGACCTCGTCGATCACGGTCTTCATTGGCCCAAGCCAGAGGGCAAGGATGACCGCGTCGGCCTGTTGCACCGCGTCCCGATTGCTCCGGGCCGCGGTTGCCGGAGTGCCAATCTCGGTTGCGAGCTTCTTGACCGCGTCGGGACTGGTGGCCGAGAGGACAACGGCCTCCCCTCCCGAAGCAAGCTCACGCGCCACGGTTCCACCGATGTTTCCTATTCCAATGATTGCAGTGGCCATCCGTTTCTCCTATGAATGGATTCCAGGCGAGACACCTGCCGTCGCCCAGCGGTACGACCTCACGTGGTCCATCGAGCGTACCGCCGCGATCTTACTCGGCTGGTAGTCGATCAGGACCATCGCCGAGTTCTGCGTCATGAGGTGGTCTGCGAAGGGATCGCGTGTCACCCTGCCGGACGCAAGAACGTCACTGGTCATCGATGGCATACCTCTTCTTCTAGCGTTCCAGTGCTGGAGCTCAGGGGTGAACGTAGGAGGCGTAGCCGAGGTCGAGACGGATTGACTCCATGACCCAAAACGTCGTGCTCGTGGTGAAGACGTCCGCCGCCGCCAGCACGCCGGTGTACTTGGCGATGACAGGTGCCGCGGCGGCGTCGGTGCATGCGTCCAGGTAGCCCTTCACCGCGGCCCAGGCGTTTTCGCCGTATTTCTGGAAGTACGGCGTCGGGTCGACGGTGCCGAGCGCTGTCCTGACGCTGGCGTCGATGTCAGCCACGTACTGCTGGTGCAGCGTGACGTCGCCGCGGGTGCCGAGCCGGCCGAGATGGCCGCCGATGAAGTGCTTCCATGAGTAGCCAAGGGCGGTGGCTGCTGCCGCGATGTAGCCCTGCACGTCTTCCGTGAGGTTCACCAGGTAGACCGGTGCCCACCCCGGGTTCACGATGTCGACGAGCATGAGGGTGTCGTGGTCCGGCAGGTGGATGAAGATGTTGTCCGGCGAGTGGTTGGATCCGTGCCAGGCCAGCTCGATGCGCTCACCGCCTATCTCCAGCGTGCGGCGGTCCCGGAAGGTCTCCTCCGGTGCCGGCCTTGCCGGGTCGTTGTCCCGCAGCAGGAGCCGACGCGTCTCCTCGTGCCCGATGCGCACCACGTCCCCGTCGAAGAGCGAGGATGCGCCGGCGTGGTCGGCGTGGTGGTGCGAGTAGACGAGGTGCGTCACCCTGTTGCTCACGCCGTTGGCGGCGGCGATCTCGTCCACGGCACGCCGCAGGTTGTGGCCGACGGTCGGGGGCGCGTCGAACAGCACGACGCCGTCCCGGGTGGTCAGGAACGCCGACTGGTAGGTGCCGTCGGTGACCCAGTACAGGTTCCGCTCCACGCGTCCGACGTAGTAGCCCTGTTCGTTTAGGGCGGGGCCGAGCGCGGACCGGGGGACCGGCGCGTAGTCCGGCAGGTCTGAGGCGCTGGGAGCGCCGGTGGTTGGTGATGTCACGGTGGTCCTCCTTGCATGCCGTTGGCCAACCTGGCCTGCTGGCACCGTAGGACCGGCCGCCCCGGCTGCGCTTCTGCCGGACGACTGCTGTTCGATCATGGGCCTCGCCGTGATGACGTAATCGGAGATCCGAAATGACTTGGCTATAGCTAAGCTCGGCCCCACCGGTTACCGGCCACTTCGCGTCCGCGATACGCCTGGGGCTGCTGCCTCAGGCGTTGATCGTCCGAGGTTGGGGGTGCATCCACGTTGGAAACGTCGGCGACGCGGCACGCGACCTGGACGAGGGTGGGCGGCCCACCATTGAGACGGAGCAGCCGATCCGGGCCCGGGTCGGCCGGCCGCAAGGGGCCAGCTGTCGGCACAGGAGATCCAGATCGCCCAGCTGGCGGCCGGCCGGCTGTCCAACCGCGAGATGGGGGAGCGCCTCTTCCTCTCCCACCGCACCGTCGGTTCGCACCTCTACCGGATCTTCCCGGAGCTCGGGATCGTCTCGAGGTCCGGACCGCGACGCCCTGGCCGACCAGGAGCCGTCCCTGCGCTGACGCCGGCGCCTGATGCAGTCGTTGCCCAGTCACGACTGAGTCGTTGCCGCGTCGGTGTGCCCGATTTGCAGTCGTCCGGCAGAAGCGCAGCCGGAGCGGCCGGTCCTACTGTGCCATCAGGCCAGGTTGGCCAACGCAGAACGCCCGGCGGCAGCTACGAACACGACTCCGATGGCAGAGCAGCAGACGCCCGACACGATCGTCCTCATCCACGGCCTGCGGATGACCGCCCTCTCCTGGGAGAGGTGGGGCGACCGCTACAGCCGCCGGGGCTACCGGGTCATCGCCCGGAGCGTGCCGGGCATGGAGGGCGCCGTCGAGCACCTGCGGCGCGACCCGTCCGCATCGGAGCGCCTCGGCATCGACGGGATCGTCGACCACTACGACGCGATCGTCCGCGGCCTCGAACGGCCGCCGATCATCATGGGCCACTCGGTCGGCGGCGTCGTCACCGCAATCCTGCTCGACCGGGGCCTCGGGGCCGCCGGCGTCGCGGTCGACGTCCCCGCGATGGGCCTCCACACACTGCTGTTCTCGACGCTCGAGTCGGTGCGGCGGACCGGGCACCGCCCGCCCCTGCTGCTCATCACCGCTGGAGACGACCAGGTGGCGCCGGCAGGCGTGCGCGCCTATGCGTACCGGGCACTCCCCCGGCGCTCGGACGTCACCATCGGCGGGCCCCACAGCTGGGAGGAGGTCGCCGACTACGCGCTGAGCTGGGCGGTCGAGAACGGCACGCCCACACATTCACAAGGAGGACAGTCATGAACAACGGATTCGAGGCAGTGCTGAGCACCCTGGGTCGGGCCTGGGGCTGGATTCTCGCCTTTGGCCTCACCTCCATCCTGGTCGGCCTGGTCGCCCTCTTCTGGCCGGGCGCGACGCTGGAGGTGATCGCCGTGGTGTTCGCCGTGCAGCTGATCGTGAGCGCGGTCTTCGGGTTCGCCGCCGCGTTCGCCATCCCGGGCGAGAGCGGCTGGCTTCGGGCGCTCCAGGCGCTCCTCGCCGTCGCGTCGTTCGTCATCGGCATCTACCTGGTCGGGCACGTGTCCGTGAGCCTGCTGGTGCTCGCCTTCCTGCTCGGCGTTTACTGGATGTACAGCGGCATCACCGCGCTGTTCCTCGCCATCGGGTACGCCGGTCTCCCGGGCCGGGGGTGGATGATCGCGAGCGGCATCCTGAGCATCGTGGCCGGCGCGTTCGTCGTCGTGGCGCCGGGCATCTCGCTGTTCACGCTCACCCTCGTTCTGGGCCTCTGGCTGGTCGTGTTCGGCGTGCTCGCGGTGATCCGTGCGCTGCAGGCCCGCTCGACGGTGCGCTCGCTGGAGTCCAGCGCGGCCACGGCGTAGCGCGTCACGGTTTCAGATCTCCCGGCCGGGCGACGCATTCGGAGCCGCCGGGCCGGGCATCCACGAGGAGGCAGCGGAGCAGCTCGCCGGCGGTCGGTTCTGAACCCATGCGCCAACTATGGCGGATTGTCGATATGGGCGATCGAGAGATCGGCGGCGACGTGGTAAGCCAGCCGAAGCCGGCGACGGCCGCCAGGCGCTCGAACAGACCGCCGAACTCGCCCAGGCCATCGGTCCGTCCGAATGCGCGGAAGGCGAGGAAGAACGAGATCAGGAACCTTATCCTGGGCGCGCCATGGGATACCGCGAGCTGCCGCCTGCCCCGGCGCTTCGCCACCTCGTCGCCTGCTACTGGACCATGGAGCGCGACTACCGCCAGGTCGCGGAGCCCCGGGAGACCGTCTGGCCCGACGGCAAGACCGAGCTGCTCTTCCACCGGGGCGATCGCTACCGGGTCGGCGAGCCCGAGGGCTCGGCGCTGGCTGCCGGCTTCGTCCTGGGCCCGCTGACCCGCCGCCTGGTCCTCGCCTCGCCAGGCCGGGTCGACCTGGTCGGGGTGCGTCTCCGGCCGTGGGGCCTCGCCGCCCTGGTCGGGCTCCCGGTCGACGAGCTGACCGACACCGTCCTGCCCGTGGAGGACCTCTGGGGGGTGGACGGACGCCGGCTGGTGGAGCGGCTCGGCCAGTCCGGTGCCGGCGAGGCGGTGCGCGTCCTCGAGACGTTCCTGCTGGCCCGGGCCCGTCCGCTCGGCCCGGGCCTGCGCTCGATGGCCGCGCTCGCGAGCGACATCGTCCGTACGGGCGGTCGCCTTCGCGTGCAGCGGGAGGCCGACGTGCGCGACCTCTCGCAGCGGCAGGTGGAGCGATGGTTCCGGCGCGTCACCGGCCTCAGCCCCAAGCGGCTCGCCGTCGTCTCGCGCTTCGACGCCGCCCGCCGGCACCTGCTCGCGCACCCGGACGACACCGTGTCCGATGTCGCCTGCCGCTTCGGCTACTTCGACTACGCGCACCTCAGCAAGGACTTCGCACGGTTCCTGGGCACGACGCCGTACGCGCTGCAGGCGGCTGCCAGGGCGATGCGGGCCGAGAGCCGTCCCGATGTCGTTTTCCTACATGAAGCGGGGGAGGCCGGGCCGGCAGCATTCGCGCCATGAGCACCTCGACATCAGTCATCGACTCCATCGCGACCGTCGCCGTCTTCGTGGGCGACCAGGACCGGGCGCTCGACTTCTGGACGCGCCAGGTCGGGTTCGACAAGCGGCGCGACGAGCCGATGGACGAGCACGGCCGCTGGATCGAGGTCGGGCCGGCCGGTTCGGACTCTGCCCTCGTCATCTGCCCGAGGGCGATGAGGCCGGACTGGGCCGAGCGGAAGCCGATGGTGGTCTTTCGGTGCACCAACGTCGAGCTCGCCCACCGGACGCTGTCGGCCAGGGGCGTGACCTTCGACCGTCCGCCCCAGCGCACGACGTGGGGCACGTTCGCGTCGTTCCTCGACACCGAGGGCAACCAGTTCGGCCTCAGCGGCTGAGCCAGCGCCCTGGCGGAGAGGTGGCGAAGGGAGAGCTGGTGGCGGCCATCCGAAAGGCGCACGGCGGGGGGACGGTGCTGGACGGACCGGTCGCCACCAGGGTCGTCGCGGAGCTCCGCCGGCTGCCAGCGCCCGCACGCGACCAGGATGGCCCGCGGTTCGCCGGCCACCACCTGCTCTCGGCCCGTGAACGGGAGGTCACGGCCCTGGTGGCCGCCGGGGCGTCCAACCGGGAGATCGCGGAGCGGCTGTTCATCACCGAGGGCACGGCCAAGAACCACATCTCCAGCATCCTTCGCAAGCTCGACCTCCGCGACCGGACCCAGCTGGCGGTGCACGTCGCCAGGGGAGACCGTCCAGCCGGGCCGTGAAGCGCCAGCCGGGGGGCCTTCCCGCTACCATGCTGGCGTGGTTGGCGCCAGCACCCCGCTCCTGCTGGTGCTGTTCGCGGCCGCGGCGGCGGCGACCTGGGTGGCCGGCATCTACCTGTCCCGCAGCACCGATGGGCTGGACGACCGGCTGCAGCTCGGCGAGGCCATCGGAGGGGTGGTCTTCCTGGCGGTCGCAGGCAGCCTGCCCGAGGCGGCCATCACGATCTCGGCCGCCCTGGCGGGAGACCTCGGCCTGGCCTCCGGGAACCTGATCGGGGGGATCGCCACCCAGACGCTCGTGCTGGTGCTGTGCGACGCGCTGATCAAGGGAGACCGGCCGCTGACCTTCATGGTCGGATCGCTCATCCCCGTCCTGGAGGCGTTCCTGGTCATCGTCGTGGTGACGGTCACTGTGGCCGGCGGGCTGCTGCCGCCGTCCAACTCGATCGGCCCCGTCAGCCCGGCCTCCATCGCCATCGTGGTGCTCTGGATCGCGGGGATCCTCGTGCTGAACAGGGTCCGAAAGGACCTCCGCTGGCGGGTGGTCGCTCCCGAGAGCCACCCGGGGAGACCCCATCGCCGGATGCGCCACCCCATGGTGCACCGCCCCTACGAGGGGAGGAGCCTGGCGACGGTGGTCGCCGTCTTCGCAGGCGCCTCGGCCGTCACGCTGGCGGCGGGAGTGGTCCTCGCCAACGCCGGAGGCGAGCTGGCGAGCCGGGCCGGGATGAACGGGGTGATCTTCGGCGCCACCATCCTCGCCGCGGTCACCGCCCTGCCGGAGATCAGCAGCGGGATCGCGGCCACGCGGCTGGGCGACTACCAGCTGGCGATCGGCGACATCTTCGGCGGCAACGCCTTCCAGGTGTGCCTCTTCCTGGTCGCCGACCTGCTCGCGAGGAAGCCGGTCCTGCCCAGCCAGGGGAACGCGAACAGCTGGATCGGGGAGATGGGCCTGATCCTCACGGCCGTGTACGGCGCCGGGATCATCGTCCGGCCCGCCCGGCGCTTCGCGAGGCTGGGACCGGACTCGATCGCCGTCCTGGTGCTGTACGCCGTGGGCATCGCGGGCCTGTTCACGGTGCGCGCCTGAGCGGGAGAGGCGATAGGATCCCGACCATGAGGCTGTTCGCGGTGGTCCGCGAGGCCGGGCCGGCCTGGGACCACGGCCGGCCCCTGACCGGGCAGGACGGCTGGCCCGCGCACGCCGCGTTCATGAACGGCCTGGCCGAGACGGGCTTCGTCGTCCTGGGCGGTCCGCTGGGCGACGCGGCCCGGTTCCTGCTGATCGTCGACGCCCCGAGCGAGGAGGAGATCCGGCGGCGGCTGGCCGAGGACCCCTGGACGCCCGTGGGGCTGCTGGCGGTGGCCAGCATCGACCCCTGGCAGATCCTGCTCGACCGCCAGGCCCCGGTCCAGCCCGGGCCCGGCCCCTGAGCTAGATCGAGATGCCGCCGACCACGTCGCGCAGCGGGTAGTCGACGACGATCGCGCGGGCCGCCGTGAGCGCCCGCGTGGAGTGCGGGACGTCGGCCGGCACGATCGCGGCGCAGCCGGGGCCGACGACGTGCTCCTCGCCGTCCACCGTGATGGCCAGCCTCCCCTCGACGACGTGCCACACCTCCTCCTGCGGATGGCGGTGCTCGTGGATCGGCACGGCGTCCGCGTCGACGTCGTAGTAGGCGAAGGTCAGGTGGTCGGAGTGGAAGAAGCGTCCGTTCCAGCCCGGAAGCGGCTGCCTCGGCGCCAGCTCGGCCGGGTCGACGATGGGCACGGCCCCAGCATAGCCATCCCGAGGCGCCGCTCAACAATCTGTCGAAGGTCCCGCTCGGGGCCGGCAGCGAGCCCGGCCGCCCACGCGCGTAATTCGTCGAATGAGGACCACACCACCGTCGCAATCCGGTGCCGTCGGTCCCCGCGACGGTAGTGACGCGCGCGCAGCGACGCCGCGGGCAGACGGAGGGTCACCGGCGGCCCCGGCCTGGCACACGCTCACGGTCGAGCGGGCGCTCGAGGAGGAGAGCGTCCAGCCCGCGCTCGGCCTGACCGACAGCGAGGTGCAGTCCAGGCGGGCCCAGTACGGGCCGAACAAGCTGGCGGCCGGCAAGGTCGAGCCGAAGTGGCGCGCCTTCCTGCGACAGTACCGCGATCCGATGCAGATCGTGCTGCTGGTGGCCGGTGGCATCAGCCTGTTCCTGCCCGACCAGCTCGCGACCGGGATCCTCCTGATCCTCCTGACGGTGTTCAACGCCGCGCTCGGCCTCAACCAGGAGGGCAAGGCCGAGGCGAGCGTCGCGGCGCTCGAGAAGATGCTGATCGTCAAGGCCAGGGTGACGCGGGGCGGCCGGCTGGCGGAGATCGACTCCGGCGACCTGGTACCGGGCGACGTCGTCTCGCTGGAGGCCGGCGACCTCGTGCCTGCCGACGGCAGGCTGATCCAGGCCGCGTCGCTGGAGATCGACGAGTCGGCGCTGACCGGCGAGAGCACCCCGGTGCCCAAGGCGGTGGAGGCCGTGGCCGAGGTCGAGACACCGCTGGGCGACCGCACCGACATGGCCTACATGAACACGAGCGTCACGCGCGGCACCGGGAGGCTGCTGGTGACCACGACGGGCATGGGCACCGAGGTCGGCCGGATCTCGGGAATGCTCCAGAGCCAGACCGCGCAGGAGACGCCCCTCACGCGCCAGCTGAACCGGCTGACGTCGCAGATCCTGGTCATCGCCGGCGCCGCGCTGATCCTGTCGATCGGTCTCGGCCTGATCCGGGGCAACAAGTTCAGCACGCTGTTCCTGACGGCGGTCGCGTTCGCCGTGTCCGCGATCCCGACGGGCCTGCCGGCAGTGGTCACCACCGTGCTGGCCAAGGGCACCTCGACCCTGGCGGAGGCGGGCGCGATCATGAAGCGCCTGCGCTCTGTGGAGACGCTGGGCTCGACCACGGCCATCAACTCCGACAAGACGGGCACCCTGACGCTGAACCAGATGACGGCGGTGCAGATGGCCGTCGTGGGGCGCCGGTACTCCGTCACCGGCCAGGGCTACTCGACCACCGGGCAGATCGACCACGTGGGAGGCAAGGCGTCGGTCCCGCTCGACGAGTACCTGCTGCCCATGGCGCTCGCGTCCGACGCGGTGGTCCAGGACGGCAAGCTCGTCGGGGACCCGACGGAGGGGGCTCTCGTCGTCCTCGCCGCCAAGGGCGGCGTCGACGTGGTGGAGACGCGCCGGGAGTACCCGCGCATCGCCGAGGTCCCGTTCGACGCCGAGTACAAGCTCATGGCGACGTTCCACCGGATGCAGGACGGCGCCGGCAGGGAGGTGGTGCGCTGCTTCGTGAAGGGGGCCCCGGACCAGCTCCTGGCACGGGCGGCTACGGCGTACGACCCCGACGGGAACGAGGTCCCGGTCGACGGGGCGGCGCGTGCCCTCTATCTCCAGGCCAACGAGGAGCTGGGCAGGCAGGGCCTGCGCGTGATGGCGACCGCCCGCAAGGACTTCGACCCGGCGCGGTTCGAGCCGACCGGCGACCTGCTCCCGCAGCTCGACGGCCTGACGCTGCTCGCGCTGGTCGGCATCATGGACCCCCCGCGGGCGGAGGCCGGGGAGTCCATCGGCAAGGCGAAGGCGGCCGGGATCCAGATTCGCATGATCACCGGCGACCACGCCGTGACCGCCGAGGCCATCGGCAGCCAGCTCGGCATCGAGGGCCGGGCCATCACCGGGGCGGACTTCACGGCCATGAGCGACGCGGAGGCGGTGCGGCAGATCGACGGCATCGGCGTCATCGCCCGGGTGGCGCCGGAGGACAAGGTCCACCTCGTCGACATCCTCAAGCAGCGCGGCGACATCGTCGCGATGACGGGCGACGGGGTCAACGACGCGCCTGCGCTCAAGAAGGCGGACATCGGCGTGGCCATGGGCATCACCGGCACCGAGGTCTCGAAGGAGGCCGCCGTGATGATCCTGACGGACGACAACTTCGCCACGATCGTCCGGGCGGTCGAGTTGGGCCGGGCCATCTACGACAACCTGCTGCGCTACATCCGGTTCCAGATGGGGACCCTCTTCGGGTTCATCTTCACGTTCATCGGCGCCGCCATCTTCAACATCCTGAGCGGCATACCGTTCCTGCCGCTGCAGACGCTGTGGGTCAACTTCACGACCGGCGTCTTCCAGGCCGTCGGCCTCGGCTTCGGACGCGCGGCGCCGGGGCTGATGGAGCGGCCCCCCCGGGCCCAGGACGAGCCCATCCTGCCGCGGCGCCGGCTCCTGCAGCTGGCCTTCATGGGGCTGGTCATGGCGGTCGGCACCCTCGGCGTCATCGTGCTGGCGCCGCAGTCGGAGAACAGCGTGGTCGCCCACACCATGGGCCTGACCACCTTCTCCCTGTTCAACGTGCTCTTCGCGCTCGAGACGGCCGACGAGCGGCGCTCGATCTTCGGGTCCCTGATCCTGGAGAACCCCACCCTGCTGAAGACGACGGCCCTGTCGCTGCTGGCCATCATCGTGGCCACGGAGCTCCGGCTGTTCCAGGCGATCCTGAAGACGACGGGCCTGAGCCTCAGCCAGTGGGGAGTCTGCCTGGGCGTGGCCCTCTCCATCGTCGTGGTCGCCGAGGCCTGGAAGCTCGTCCTGCGCTTCCGCAGCCGGAGGGAACCGCAGCCGGTGCGCGCCGCCGAGCCGCAGCCGGCGGTTCAGGGGGACTGAGGGGTGCCCAACAACAGGGAGATGCGGCGGCTGGCCCGGATCATCGAGCCCTTCCGCGTCAAGCCCGGCAGCAAGGTCAAGCTGCCCAGGGACTTCGACCCCGGTTTTCGCGGCGACTACGTCAAGAAGGGCGACGCCGCCGACAACCTGGCCCGGGGCGTCGTCCAGCTCTCGGAGTACCAGGACCGCCTGGCCGCCCAGAGCACGTACGCGCTCCTCGTCGTGCTGCAGGCGCTGGACGCCGCCGGCAAGGACGGGACCATCAAGCACGTGATGAGCGGCGTCAACCCGCAGGGGGTGTCGGTCACCAGCTTCAAGGTGCCGTCGGCGCAGGAGCTGGGCCACGACTACCTGTGGCGCTACGCGAGGAACCTGCCCGAGCGGGGCCGGATCGGGATCTTCAACCGCTCCTACTACGAGGAGGTGCTCGTCGTCCGCGTGCACCCGGAGAACCTGGACCGCCAGCGCCTCCCCCCGAGCTCGCGGACCGGGGACGTCTGGCAGCGCCGGTTCCGTGAGATCAACGAGTGGGAGCGCTACCTCGTGGGCAACGGCATCCGCATCGTGAAGCTGTTCCTCAACGTCTCGCGGGAGGAGCAGCGCCAGCGCTTCCTGGACCGCATCGACAACCCCGAGAAGAACTGGAAGTTCTCCACCGCGGACGCCCGAGAACGCGAGAGGTGGGACGACTACCAGCACGCGTACTCCGAGGTGCTGGGCAACACGAGCAGCGCGTGGGCGCCCTGGCACGTGATCCCGGCGGACCGCAAGTGGTTCGCCCGGCTGGCGGCGGGCGCGGTCATCCTGCACGAGCTGATGCGGATCGATCCGCGGTATCCCGACGTGGGCCCCGAGAAGGTGGGCGAGCTGCAGGAGATCCGGGCCCTGCTGACGGACGGCGCCGAGCCGGCCGGGAGGCACGACCACCGGGACGGTGCTCCGCGCAACGGCCGGGAGACGCCGGCGCCGGCCGCGAGCGCCCGGGAGGGGTGATGGCGGGCCGGTCCGGGACCCCGCGAGCTCCCGGCCTGGTGGACGCGCTCATTCCCGTCGTGGCGCTCATCGTCCTGATCGCGCTCACGATCGTGCTGTTCGGGATCGACGCGACGAACGGCCCGCTGCAGGTGGCGCTGCTGACCAGCGCCGTGGTGGCGGGCCTGGTCGCCCTGAAGAACGGCTACACCACCGCCTCGGTCCGCGACGCCATGATCGGCGGCATCACCACCGCGCTCGGCGCCGTGTTCATCCTGCTCGCGGTCGGAGCGCTCATCGGCACCTGGAACCTGGCCGGCACCATCCCGACCGTGGTGTCGTACGGCCTGAGCGTGCTCCACCCGGCGATCTTCTACATCGCCGTGGCCGTGATCTGCGCCGTCGTGGGCATGGTCACCGGCAGCTCGTGGACCACGGCGGGAACCCTCGGGGTGGCGTTCGTGGGCATGGCGCCGGTCCTGGGGGTCTCGGCCCCGATCGCCGCGGGCGCAGTCGTGTCCGGCGCCTACATGGGCGACAAGATGTCGCCCCTGTCGGAGACCACGGTGCTTGTCCCGTCGATCGTCGGCGGCGTGACGGTGAACCAGCACATCCGCGGCATGCTGTGGACGGTCGGACCATCCTTCTGCATCAGCCTGGCGATCTTCCTGGTCCTTGGATTCGCCGGCGGACCGTCGCAGTCCACCGTCGACACGACGGCCGCCCAGGACGCCCTCGCTTCGGTGTTCCGGATCTCACCCGTCAACCTGCTCCCGCTCGCGCTCCTGATCCTGCTCTCCATCCTGCGCGTGCCGCCGTTCCTGGCCATCTTCGGCACCGCGATCCTGTCGGGAGCGCTGGCCTCGTTCACACAGCCCCACGTCGTCGAGGCGTTCGTCGGCAAGCCGGAGCAGGGGGCCGTGCTCACCGGGATCGAGGCGGCCTACAAGGCGATGGCGACCGGATTCGTGTCGAACAGCGGGAACGAGAAGATCGATGCGCTCTTCTCGCGCGGGGGCATGGCGAGCATGCTGACGACGGTTTGGCTGATCCTCGGCGCGCTGAGCTTCGCCGCGGTGATGGAGCACGCCGGGTTCCTGGACCGGCTCATGGCCTTGGTGATCGGCGGCGCGCGCTCGGCAGGCCGGCTCATCGCGACGGTGGCGGCCACCTGCCTCGGGCTCAACATCGTGGCGGGCGACCAGTACGTCGCCGACGTGCTCCCGAGCCGCGCCTTCCGCGAGCCCTTCGCCCGCGCCGGGCTCGCCCCCCGGATGCTGTCCCGGACGGTCGAGGACAGCGGCACGGTGACCTCTCCGCTGGTGCCCTGGAACAGCTGTGGCGCGTACATGACGGGCGTCCTCGGCGTCCCGACGATCGAGTACCTGCCCTACGCGTTCTTCAACATCGTGAACCCGCTGATCGCGGTTGTGTTCGGCTTCACCGGGATCCGGGTGGAGCGGATCCAGCCTCCCGCGGGCACGACAGAGGCCGTGGCCGGCGAAGCCGGCGTGAGCGCCGAGCCGGGGTAGGGAAGAGCCCCGGGGGGGAGGAGGTCAGGATTTGTCCAACCCGGGCCCGCGCTCCGAGAGGCGCCGTGGCAGGCCCCACTACGCTGGCTGACACCCCGCACACGCAAGGAGACGAGATGACTGCGAACAGCCCGGTATCGGCGTCCAGCCCCGCGCGTCTGCGGGGGCGGAACTGGCTGAAGGAGCTGGACTTCACGACGGATGACCTGCTGTACCTCATCCAGCTCTCGGCCGACCTGAAGGCGGAGAACAAGAGCGGGCAGGAGCGGCGCCGCCTCCACGGGAGACGTATCGCGCTCATCTTCGAGAAGACGTCGACCCGGACCAGATGCGCGTTCGAGGTCGCCGCCTACGACCAGGGCGCCCACGTCACCTACCTCGGCCCCGAGGGCTCCCAGATCGGGCACAAGGAGTCGATCAAGGACACCGCCAGGGTGCTCGGGCGGATGTACGACGCCATCGAGTACCGGGGCTTCGGCCAGGACGTCGTGGAGGAGCTGGCGGCCTACGCCGGCGTTCCCGTGTACAACGGCCTCACCGACGAGTTCCATCCCACGCAGATGCTGGCCGACATGCTGACCATGCGCGAGCACGCGAACAAGCCGCTGAACGAGGTCGCCTACTGCTATCTCGGCGACGCCCGCTTCAACACAGGCAACTCGCTGATGGTCACCGGCTGCAAGCTGGGCATGGACGTCCGCATCTGCGCGCCGTCGAGCCTGTGGCCGGATCCGGACCTCGTCGCCACCGCCCGGTCCCTCGCCTCCGAGACGGGCGCCAGGCTCCTGCTGACAGAGGACGTCGACGAGGGGGTGCGCGGCGTCGACTTCCTCTACACGGACGTCTGGGTGTCGATGGGCGAGGACAAGTCGGTCTGGAAGGAGCGCATCCAGCTCCTCAAGCCCTACCAGGTGAACATGGACGTCGTCAGGAAGACGGGAAACCCGTCGGTCAAGTTCATGCACTGCCTGCCCGCCTTTCACGACCGGAACACGAAGGTCGGAGAGGACGTCTACGAGCACTTCGGGCTGGACGCACTTGAGGTCACCGACGAGGTCTTCGAGTCGGAGCACTCGATCGTCTTCGACGAGGCCGAGAACCGCATGCACAGCATCAAGGCCGTGCTCGTGGCCACCCTCGAGGAGCCGTCGAGTTGACGAGCGAGGTCGTTCGGCCCGACGGCCACGGGCGCCCCACGATCGTCATCGCCCTCGGGGGCAACGCGCTCCTGCGCCGCGGCGAGCCGATGACCGCCGATGTCCAGCGGCGCAACGTCGAGGTGGCCGCGCGGTCCATCGGCCCGCTGACGGCGGACTACCGGATCGTCGTCGCGCACGGCAACGGCCCCCAGGTGGGCCTCCTCGCCCTGCAGGCGGAATCGTACACCGCCGTCAAGCCGTACCCCCTCGACGTGCTGGGCGCGGAGACGCAGGGCATGATCGGCTACATGCTGGAGCAGGAGCTCCGCAACGTCCTGCCCGCGGACGCGACGCTGGCCACGCTGCTGACGATGATCGAGGTCGATCCCGACGATGAGGCCTTCGCCAACCCGACGAAGTTCGTGGGGCCGGTGATGCAGCACGAAGAGGCCGAGCGCCACGCGGCAGAGCTGCACTGGCAGTTCAAGCAGGACGGCAGCAGCTGGCGCCGCGTGGTCCCGTCGCCGGAGCCGAAGCGCATCGTCGAGATCGAGGCCATCAGGAGGCTGCTCGAGGGCGAGTCGGTGGTGATCTGCGCCGGCGGCGGCGGCATTCCGACGATGCGCGACCGGAGCACCGGCAGCATCGAGGGCGTGGAGGCCGTGATCGACAAGGACCTGGCCAGCGAGCTGCTGGCCGAGGCGGTCGACGCGGACCTCTTCGTGATGGCGACCGACGTCGACGGCGTCTACACAGGCTGGGGCACGCCTGCTCAGCAGCGGATCGGCTGGGTGACACCGGACGAGCTGTCGGCGCTGGGGTTTCCGGCCGGCTCGATGGGGCCGAAGGTCAACGCCGCCATCAGGTTCGCGTCGACGACCGGCAAACGCGCGGCGATCGGCTCGCTGGACCAGATCTCGGACATGGTGGGCGGCAGGGCCGGTACGAATGTGACGGTGGACGTGACGGTGGGCTCCCCCATGGGAACCCGCTGACCGGCTGAGGATCAGAGAGATGAGCAAGTTCGGCGTTCATTCCGAGGTCGGCAAACTGCGCAAGGTTCTGGTCCACCGACCTGACCTGAGCCTCAGGCGGCTCACCCCTGCCAACCACGACGAGCTGCTGTTCGACGACGTGCTGTGGGTGGAGCGCGCCCAGTGGGAGCACGACCAGTTCGTCCGCGTGCTCCGGGATCGGAACATCGAGGTCTACTACCTCCAGGACCTGCTGGCGGAGGCGCTCGCCGCGAGCGAGGAGGCGCGGACCCAGCTCGTCGAGGCGGTGGTCGATCAGTTCACCGTCGGCTGGGCCCTGGTCGACGAGCTGCGGGCCATGCTCGCCTGCCTGCAGCCGGACGTGCTCGCGAAGCACCTCATCGGCGGCCTCACCATCGGCGAGCTCGATCCGGACTGGAGGCGGTTCCAGGGGGTCTCGCTGATCGCCGCCGGCCTGGAGGACGACGACACCTTCGTCCTGCCACCCCTGCCCAACAGCCTGTTCACCCGCGACTCGTCCGCATGGATCTACGGCGGCGTCAGCGTGAACCCCATGTTCTGGCCAGCCCGGCGCCGGGAGTCGCTGAACCTGCTGACCATCTACCGCTACCATCCGCTGTTCCAGCAGGCGGAGTGGCGCTTCTGGTACCCGGAGCTCGATCGCGCCGACGGAGGCGCCGTGAGCGTCAACGTGTTCGGCCAGGCATCGCTGGAGGGCGGCGACGTGCTGCCGGTGGGGAACGGCACTGTGCTCATCGGCCTGAGCGAGCGCACCACGGGCCGCATGATCGAGGAGCTGGCCGCGAACCTGTTCAGCGCCCAGGCCGCCGAGCGGGTGATCGTGGCGCTGATGAGCAAGGACCGCGCCCACATGCACCTGGACACGGTCTTCACCATGCTGGATCGCGACATCGTGACCGCGTTCCCCGGCGTCGTCGAGAGCGCGAGGGCGATCAGCATCCGACCCTCGGACAGCCCGGGCGACTTTCACGTCACGGTCGAGAAAGACCTCCTGACCGCCGTCGCCGACGCGCTGCAGGTGAAGCGGCTGCAGGTGGTCGAGACCGGAGGCGACAAGTACCAGGCCGAGCGGGAGCAGTGGGACGACGCGAACAACACCATTGCGCTCGAGCCCGGCGTGGTCGTCACCTACGAGCGAAACACCTTCACCATCGCGAAGATGCGCCAGGCCGGTGTCGAGGTCATCCCGATCGCAGGCTTCGAGCTGGGCAAGGGCAGGGGCGGCGGTCACTGCATGACCTGCCCGTTCGAGCGGGACGGCATCTAGCCGAAGCCTGGCTCCGATCGAGCCAGGCCAGTCGGGGCCGGCCAGATCCTGGCCGGCCCCGTCGTGCGGCTCAGCGGTACGCGGGAACGGGCTCCGGTTCGCTCATCCGGCGGCGCTGCGAGTTGTAGACGGGGACGCCGATCAGCAGCGCCACGCCCGCCAGGATGAAGGGCGCCCAGTAGGTCCAGGGGTTCTCGGCGCCGGTGTTGCGCGAGTACCAGATGAAGAGGATCGAGAAGACGAGCGCGAGGACCGCGACGCTCACGTCCCGCACGAAGTGTGCCGTGACCAGGGCCCGCCGGTCCTGCCAGCGCCACTTGATCTGGGCGAGCGCCGAGAAGGCGTAGGGGATGGCGGCGGTGATCCCGGTCATCAGCACCAGCGTGGTGAAGGCCCTGGCGCCGTTGGCGCCGACGTAGTTGACGATCATGGCGACCGACGCCAGCACCGTGGACGTGACGATGCCGAAGGCCGGCACGCCCGCCTTCGACATGCGCTTGAACCGGTCCGGGAACAGCCCGTCCTTGGCAGCCGCGCGAGGCATCTCGGCGCAGATCATGGTCCAGCCGTTGAGGGCGCCGAGGCCTGAGATGATGACCACGATCGCCATCACGTTGCCCCACGCGGTGCCGCCGAACATCGAGTCGACGGCCGCGGAGTACGGCGCGCTCGACTCGGCGAGCTGGTGGTTGGGCAGGATCCCGAACATGGCGACGAGTGACAGCACGTAGACGAGCGCGGTCGCGAGCGTGCCCAGGATGGTGGCCAGCGGGACGTTGCGATCCGGGTCCTTCACCTTGCCGGCGGCGACCGACGCGGTCTCGACGCCGAGGTAGCTGAACAGCGCGATCGCCATGCCGCTGCCGATGGCGAGGAGGGCGCTCTGCCCGCTGACGTTCCACGGCGTGTAGTGCGCGGTGTTGATGTAGAAGAGGCCGACCGTCGACATGAAGGCGAGCGCCGCGAACTTCAGCACCGTCGTCACGACCTGTATCGCGCCCATGTTCCTCACGCCGGAGAGGTTGATGGCGGCGGGCAGCCACAGCCCGATGAGCACGAGGATGATCGAGAACAGGGTGTTCCCGTTCTTGTTGATGAAGTGCTCGACGTAGAGCACCCAGCCGACCGCGATCGCGGCGTTCCCGGCCCAGGCGGTGATCCAGTACGACCACGCGTTCATGAACCCGAGTCCGTTGCCGAAGGCGGCGCGGGCGTACGCGTAGGGGCCGCCGTCCGCGGGCAGGCGGCGGGAGAGTGCGCTGAACAGGACCGCCAGCGCCAGCGCGCCCACCGTGGTCAGCGCCATCGAGACCAGGGTGATCGGACCATACGCTGCGAGCGAGGTCGGCAGGTTGAAGACGCCGACGCCGATGATGCTGCCCATGATGAGGGCGATCGCGGTGATCAGCCCGAACTGGCTCGACCCCGTGGCGCTGGTCGACGCCGCCGGCGATGTCGGCTGCGCCTGACCGGGCACTGCGTTCTCTGACATGTCCCTCGGTTCTCCCTGTTGGCGGCTCCTGGACCCTCGACAGATCGCTGCGACCACCGATCGGGCGGAGAGGATGCGGAGCCGGCGTCATCTCTTCCTGGCGGCTTTATCCGTCACGACGAGGCGGTGCTGGCGACCGGCCGGCGGGAAACCTCGACATTTCTTTGACGATTCCGGAGGTCCCACTGACGGGCCGCCTCGCGGAGCTGCGGCACCCCGGCCGGGGCGCCGCAGCTGTCACGTCCCGGCGGCTGCCTCCATCCCGGCCGGGCAAGGATTTGTTCAGGTCCGCCCGCCCGGGCCTGGCCGCCCGGTCAGCCCGCCGCTCATTCTCCAGTCGACATGAGCGCCGCACAGCAGGGCCACCCACCACAGCTGCGGAATCCCGCCGAGATCCCGTTCTACGTGTTCATGGTGATACTGAACTTGCTGATCGCCGTCGTACTGGTCGGCGGCGCGATCATCGAGCTCGCTCCGACTCCGTTCACCACGCTCGTCATCGCCTCCAATCCGCTGCGGCTCGCCGTCGCCGCGATCCTGCTGGCCGCCTTCGTGCTCGGCCCACTGTTCGTCCTCGGCCGGCAGCTGACACGTGCCGCCACCAGGGGCAGCTCGGTTCTCGCCACGCCGCACCAGTTCCCCGAGATCGAGGCGATGAAGCAGGAGGCCGCGGTCCGCCTGGGATTCCTGAGGGATCGGGAACCCGAGATCTATGTGACTGCCGGCAACGGCGTGCTCAACGCCTTCGCGGCCAGCGCGTTCGGCCACGACTACGTGGTCGTGCACTCGGACCTCTTCGCCAACACCCTCGAGCAGAACCAGCGAGCGCTGCGCTTCATCGTGGGCCACGAGCTCGGCCACATCCGCCTCGGCCACACGCGGCTCTGGTACCAGCTGTCGGTGGCGTTCTCGAGCGTCACCCCGCTGCTCGGTCCCTACCTGTCCAGGCTCCGGGAGCTGTCGTGCGACCGCCACGGCGCCTGGTTCGAGCCGGAGGGCGGGGACGGGCTCGTGCTCCTGACCGCGGGGCGGTACATCTACCGGCAGGTGCAGCTCCCCGACCTGCTGGACCAGGCCAGGCGGAACGTCGGCTTCTGGAACGCCGTCGCGCAGCTCCAGCTGTCCCATCCCTTCACGGTCCGCCGCATCGCGGAGCTGAGCCGGCTCGGCCTCATCCGGAATGCACCGGTCACGCCCAGAGACGGCGCTGCCACTGTCCAGATGAGCCCGTAGCGGCCCGTCATCGTCGTCCGTCAGCTGGGGAGGGCGGGCCCGGGCTCGACGGTCACGTCGCTCGCGTGCAGCAGGTCCCCGCAGCAGGCGCAGCGCACCTCGGCGTGGGTGAGCTCGCCGCACGTGCGGTGGCGCAGGAGGGCGGGGGGCCCCGCATCGCCGGCCGTCCAGCGGTCGCCCCAGGCCGAGATGGCCATGAGCACGTCGCAGAGCTCCAGTCCCTTCTGCGTCAGCACGTAGTCGTGGCGGGGCGGTCGCTCGGAGTACGCCCGCCGCTCGAGCACGCCGTGCGCGACCAGCCACTTGAGGCGCTCGGCGAGGACCTTGCGCGAGATCCCGAGGTCGCGCTGGATGTCGTCGAACCGGCTGATCCCGATCCAGACGTCCCGCAGGATGAGCGGCGACCAGGGCTCCCCCGCGACGTCCAGCGTGCGGGCGATCGAGCAGGCCATGTCGCCGAACCGGGTCCTCTGCATGGGTGCATCCTACCGCGAGAGTTCCTTGACGGAACCTGGTCTTTAATGGTAGGTTCCCTGAAGGAACCAAATGAGGAGGAAAGAGGCCATGACTCATCCCGCGATCGTGTCACCGGCCGAGTGGGAGGCCGCCCGGGAGGCCCTGCTGGTCAAGGAGAAGGAGGCCACGCGCGCCCTCGACAGGCTGGCCGCCGAGCGCCGCAGGCTGCCGATGGTGCGGATCGACAAGCGGTACGTGTTCGAGGGCGCGAACGGCGAGGCGACGCTGCTCGACCTGTTCGAGGGACGCCGCCAGCTGGTCGTCTACCACTTCATGTTCGGCCCCGGCGAGGATCCGTGCACCGGCTGCTCGTCGTTCACCGACAACGTCGGGAACCTGGCCCACCTGCACGCTCGCGACACGTCGTTCGCCCTGGTGTCGCGCGCGCCGATGGCGGAGATCCAGGCGTACCAGCGGCGGATGGGCTGGACGGTGCCCTGGTACTCGTCGTTCGGCAGCGACTTCAACGAGGACTTCGGCGTCAGCACCCCCGAGGGGGAGCGGTTCGGCCTCAGCGTCTTCCTCCGGGAGGGGGACAGCGTCTACCGCGCCTACTTCACGTCGGCCCGCGGCGTCGACCGGCTCCGGATCGACTTCAACCTCCTTGACCTCACGCCGCTCGGGCGCCAGGAGCAGTGGGAGGACTCGCCCGAAGGCTGGCCCCAGACGCCGCCGTACGAGTGGTGGCGCAAGCACGACGAGTACGGAGGCGCTTCGTAGCCTCCGCGCGCGGGGTGCGGCACGGCGGGCGACGCGCGGGCTGGACGTGAGCGCCGCGGCCGTCGCGCCAGGTGCCCGCCGCCCACCGCGCGCTCGGCCGGCAACCGGTCAGACCGTCTTTACAGTTAGCGTTGCGGCATCCGAGGCCGGGGCGTATGTTGGGCCCGCCCCACCGGGGTGGGTGGGGGCGTCAATCGAGCTGAGCTTCCTGGCGCTGACGGTTCGGTGAGGCGGAGGCCGGCGGATCGCGCTTCGCCTCCCCGCTGCGGCCGGTGGCAGCCGAAGCCGCTCAGGATCGCCTCCAGGACCGGCAGCGCGTGGAGGACCTGGCCGCTCCGTATGAGGACGTCCCACAGCGGCTCGAACTTCTTCCAGCCGCCCGCGTAGGCGAGGTGCCGGAGCCGGCCGCCCAGCTCCGCCTTGGTCGCCGCCCCCCGCCAGATCGCCGGCCACCGGTAGAAGTCCCGGTAGGCCCGCCAGTAGCCCGCCTCCAGGGTGCGGGCGTCCAGGCGGGCCGGCCGGAACACCACGTGGCGGGTGTCGTAGAGGTCCCAGTCGCTGTGGAGGATGCGCCCCTCCGCCGTCATCCGGGCGTGGAGCGCGGTGTCGGGGTAGGGGGTGAGGATGTGGAAGGTGGCCGTCTCCACCCCCCGCTCGACTGCCCACTCCACCGTGCGGTCGAAGACGTCGGGACCGTCGTGGTCCATCCCGAAGACGAAGCTGCCGTTGACCATCACCCCGAGGTCGTGGAGCCGGCGGATGGCCTGCGCGTAGTCACGCCCGATGTTCTGGTACTTGCGCTGCTCCGAGAGGTTGTCCGCGTTAACCGTCTCGAAGCCGACGAAGAGGCTGCGCAGCCCCGCCGCGACGGCCGCCTCCAGCAGCGCGGGCTGCTCCAGCACGGCCTTCACCGTCCCCGCCGCCTGCCACAGCCTGCCCATGCCGCGCATCCCGGCGAAGAGGTCGGCCGCGAACCGGGGGCTGCCGAAGAGATGGTCGTCCAGGAAGTACAAGTGCCGTCCGGGCAGGCGGTCGATCTCGGCCAGGGCCGCGTCCACCGCCTGCGTGTAGAACTGCTTGCCGCCCTTGAAGAACGCGACCTTGTAGCAGAAGTCGCACACGTGCGGGCAGCCGCGGCTGACCACGATCGAGTTCGGGACGAGGTAGCGGTGGCGCTGGATCAGGTCCCGCCGGATGGGCGGCACGCCGAGCAGCGTGCGCTGGCTGGACTGGTAGCGCACTGCCGCGCAGCCGGCGCGCAGGTCCGCCAGGAACCGCGGCCAGGTGTCCTCGCCAGGGCCCAGGAAGATGGTGTCGGCGTGGAGCGCGGCCTCGTCGGGCAGCGACGTGACGTGGAGGCCGCCCAGCGCGACGTGCGCCCCGCGGCGCCGGTATTGGTCAGCGATCTCATACGAGCGCCGGGCCGACGTGATGTACACCTGGATCACCACCAGGTCGGGCTCGTCGTCCAGGTCCAGCTGCTCCACGTGCTCGTCCTGGATCGTGACCTCGTCGTCGTCGCGCAGGTAGGCGGCCAGCGTCGCCAGGCCCAGCGGCGGGAAGAGGGAGTACTTGATGGGCCGGAAGAAGGGGCTCTTCGCCTCCGTCAGCGCCGGCAGGATCATCTTGACGCGCACCTGGACCACCGTAGGGGCACTTCCCCGGCTCGGGAAGTCACCCGCGTCAGGGGTCCGGCGTGATCCGCGTCATCGGAGCCGTGACCCGTGTCACGGGCTCAGAGCCAGCCCTTCTCCTCGGCGATACGGGCGGCGTCGAACCGGGTGCGCGCCTCCAGCTTCTGGATCGCGATCGAGAGGTGGTTGCGGACCGTCCCGCGGGACAGCCTCAGGGCGCGGGCGATCTCCTCCACACTGGCGCCCCGGTGGCTGAGCGCCAGCACCTCGCGCTCCCTGGGCGACAGCGGGCTGACTCCCTCGTACAGGGCGGTCGTGGCCAGCTCCTGGTCGATCACCCGGCGGCCGGCCGCGGCGTCCCGGATGGCCCGGACCAGGTCGCGGGGAGCGGCGTCCTTGAGGATGTAGCCGGTGGCGCCGTTCTCCAGCGCCCGCTTCAGGTAGCCGGGCCGGTTGAAGACCGTCAGCACCAGCACCCGGCAGGACGGCAGGTGCTCCCTGAGGTCCGCGGCGCAGACGATCCCGTCGCGTCCCGGCATCTCGATGTCGATCAGGGCGACCTCGGGCCGGGTGCGGAGCGCGGCCGCCAGCACCTCGTCGCCGCGGCCGACCTGGGCCACGACGGCGATGTCCTCCTGCCGGTCCAGGATCTCGGCCAGCGCCTGCCGGAGCAGGGCCTGGTCCTCGGCGAGCAGGACCGGTATCACGCGCAGGGTATCTCGACCTGGACGCGGAACCCGCCGCCCGCCGTCCTGCCCGCCTCCAGCCGGCCGCCCAGGAAGGAGATCCGCTCCTCGAGGCCGCGCAGGCCGCTGCCCGGCTCGTACCGCTCAGGGCCGCGTCCGTCGTCCGTCACGTCCAGGCGGACGACGCCGCTCCGCCGCTCCACCGTGAGGTGGCAGCGCCGGCCGGCGCTGTGCCGGACGACGTTGGTCGCCGCCTCCCGGACCGCCCACGCGAGCGCCGCCTCGACCGGCGGGGAGATGGCCTCGGCACGGCACTGGACCAGGCACGCGATGCCGGAGGCCTCCAGCAGGGAGCGGGCCGAGTCGAGCTCCTCGGCCAGGGCCGGCTGCCGGAAGCTGGAGACCAGGTCGCGGACGCTGCGCAGCGCCTGCCTGGCGGCCCGGGTCACCTCCTCGATCCGCTCGCGGCCGGGGCCGGGCACCTCCAGGGTGGCCAGCTCGCTCTTGAGGACGATCAGCGAGAGGGTCTGGCCGAGCTCGTCGTGGAGGTCGCGGGCGACGCGGAGCCGCTCGTCCCGGGCGGCCAGACGCTGGATCTCGTCCCGGGCCGCCTCCAGGCGCTTGGTGGTCGCGACGTGCCGGCGGACCGCGATCGCCGACGCCCCCAGCAGGACCATGACGATCGCCGTGTCCGTGGCGGCGGAGACGGCGGCGCCCTGGAGCAGCGCGATCCCGAACGCGGTAGCGGTGACGGCGGCCACGAAGAGCAGGCTGCGGTCCCACCGGAAGGCGGCGCCCGCGACGATCGCCGGGTAGTAGAAGACGTATGCCTCCGGGGAGACGGTCAGGACGTAGAGCGAGACCAGGGCCGTGAGCGCCACCACCGCCAGCACGCCCTGGTCGTCCCGCGGCCCACCCGCCACCCGGAGCCAGAACCAGCCGTAGACGGCGGCGATGGCGAGCACCACGCCGGCCAGGAGCACGAGCCGGCCGCCCCTCGCGGCCAGCGCGGTGGCGAGTGCCCGGTGCAGGAAGATCAGGAGGAAGGCCACCATGAGCAGCCGGCCGAGGCGGAGCTCGTGCGGCGCGAGGGTCACGCGGCAACGCTACTCCACGTCCGCCCCGGGAGTCGGAGCGCCTACCCTGGACTGGCGATGACCGACCCGGATGCAGTGCAGCGCTGGCTCGACGGCTACAGCCGCGCCTGGGAGAGCTGCGACCCGGCCGAGATCAGCGCCCTGTTCAGCGAGGACGCCGAGTACCGGCTGCGTCCCTGGGACGAGGGCGACCCGCCGGGCACCTACGAGGGCCGGTACCGGCCGCTGGTGGTGCAGGGCGACAGCGCGATCACGACCGGCACGAGCCGCTACCACACCGACGCGAGCCGGACGACGCTGTACCGCGAGTACCACAACCTGTTCGTGCTCCGCTTCGCCGGGGACGGCCGCTGCCGCTCGTTCACCGAGTGGTTCATCAGGGCGCCGAACCGGGCCGGCTGACGGGCCGGCGGCCGGGCGGCCCCACGGAGGCCGGCCGGCGGTTCAGGGCGGGGGCCGGCGGCGGAAACGGTCGTTCTCGGGGTGCCGGTCCCGGTGGTGGCGGTCGCAGTAGAGCTCGCAGTTGGCCATGTCGGTCCGGCCGCCGTCGGCCCAGTGCCGCTTGTGGTGGGGCTGGCACTCGTCGGCCGGCACGGTGCAGCCGGGCTCCTGGCAGTGGCGGTCGCGCAGGTTGAGGGCTCGACGCAGGCGGGGCGAGACCGCGCGCACCCGGCGGCCGACGTGCAGGGTCTCGCCTCGGGCGCCGACCAGGACCGGGGTGAGGGCAGCGTCGCAGCCCAGGCGGCGGGCGCTCTGGCCGGTGACCAGCGGCCCCCAGTTGAGCTGGGCGAGGCGTGAGCCGGGCTCCAGGCGCAGGGTGGAGAGTTCGGCCACGACCATCAGGTGGGGCCTCTCGCCCCCTCGCCGGGGCAGGTCGCCGGCGTCCAGGCGGCGCCGGGCCAGCTCGGTCAGGGCGTCGGCGCGGCGCTGCTCGTGGCTGCGCTCGTCGTCTTTGGCGCGGGGCCCGAGCAGGCCCCGGAGGGCGGTCTTGAGGGTGGCGCCGGACTCGGGGTCGAGCTCGCCCTCCAGGCGGTAGGTGTCGAAGCGGGTCTTCCAGAGGCGGAGCCAGCGGCGGTGGCGCTGCTCCTGCTCGGCCTGGAGCCCCGCCTCTCGGTCGGCCTGGTAGCGGAGCTGGAGCCAGTGCTGGCGGAGCTGGTTGTCGTCCATGTGCCGGGCGGCCTGGAGCAGCTCGGCCTCCACGTGGCCGGGCTCCAGGCAGGTGTCGTGGACCTCGTCGAGGGCGCGGCAGATGACAGCGACCTGCTGGGCGCCGATCTCACCGCGGGCGTAGGCGGCGGCGGTGCTGGGGAGGTGCTCGAGCTGGCGGGCGGTGCGGAGCTGGGCGTGGGCGGCGTTGGAGGAGAGGTGGAGGCGGTCCTGGAGGAGGCGGGAGGCGGACGGCTGGAGGGGGTCGGCGCCGGGCCGGCGCTCGCGGCGCTGGATCTCGGCGAGCCAGCGGGCGGTCCTGGCCTCGAGGGAGCGCTGGAGGGCGGTGAACCACTCGACGTCCCGGTGGAGGGCGTCGGTGGCGAGCTGCTGCGGCCCCTGGGCGTCGATTAGGGCCAGAGCCTGCTCGATCGTGGAGCGTGGCGACGGAGGTGCATCAGAGACGGCCACCGAACACATGTTTGTATGCTAGCAGCTGACAGCTCCTATGTGTACCCCACCACCGGCCACGGTTTGGCACAGCGCCTCCGCAGGCTGTGCTGCCGGCGCTGACGCGGAGCGCGGGCGCCAACCGGCGCGACGTCCTGGAGTAGGCGGCAGCTACCTGGTGACCTGGTTGAACGCCTTCGAGAACTGCCAGGGCTGCTGGACCACGCCGCTGCAGTTGTCCTTGGCCGGGCCGCCCGGACCGCCGGAGCACGCCCGGTCGCGGCCCAGCGACCACATCGCCAGGCGGGTGATCCCCTTCTGCTGGGCGAAGGTGGTCAGCGTCTGGGCGTCCTTCAGCGTGAAGACCTCGCCGTCGTCGTTGACGCCGATCATCGGGGTGTTGCCCTGCATCGCCCACAGCTGGGCGGCCGTCCGACCCGGGAAGATGGCCTGGAGCTGCTTGAACTCGGCTGTGGCGGCGGCCACAGCGGCCTGGCCCATCTCGTGCCTGCCGCCGTAGTCCATCGTCATGATGTTGACCAGCCCGACGTCCACGCCGTTCGCCTTTGCGTTCCGGACCAGGGTGACCGCGTCGGCGGGCAGGCCCGTGGTGTCGACGGGCAGGGTGTAGGAGACGGTCAGCGTCTTCCCGTGGACCCTGGCCGCAGCCTGCAGGCCGGCGATGGCCTTGTTGCGCCGGTCGTTGGCTGCCCGGTTGCCCAGCGCCGAGCCCTCGACGTCGAAGTCGACCGCGCTCAGGCCGTAGCTGTCGATCACCGACTGGTACTGGGCCTGCAGGCTGGCGACGGACCGGCAGGACAGGCCCAGCTCGGTGCCCGCCGCGCCGCCGAAGGAGACGACGACGTCGCCGCCCATCGCCCGCAGGCGGCCGACGTCCGCCTTGTAGAAGCCGCCCGTCACGGACGTGCTCCCGTTCCACGTGGCCCTGCAGCCGTTGCCGCTGATGACGAACGCCAGCGTGAAGAACCGGACCCCCGACGCCGTGGCCGCCTGCGCGACGCTCTGCCCCGAGCTCGTGTCGATGTAGGGCGCGTAGTGGTGCGCCGGCAGGCTCGGCTTCACCTGCGCGGCGAGCCCCGGCGGCAGCGGCGCAGCCGAGACGGGCGCGGCGGCGAGCGCCAGCAGGCCCCCGGCCACCAGCACGCCCAGCAGCGCACGGGCGGCCGCCCAGGCGGACAGGATCGATCTCCCCATTGCCCTTCCCCCTTCTTCCTTCTTCGCGACCGTGACACCGGCGTTGGCGTCCGGCGATAGTTAGGAAAGTATCCTAACGCCAACTGCGGCCTCATGCAACGGCCCCGGCGCTCCGTCTGGCGTGAGCGGGAGTCAGGACGCGGCGGGCTCCAGCGCCGCCGTCGCCTCCTCGATCGCCTGCCAGTACCGCATCTGCCGGCCGTCCCGGTAGGCGCTGCCGGCGAGATCGTCCCCGACCGCGGAGCGGGCGCTGGCCAGGAACGGCTCCAGGAGCAGGTCCCACACCGGGAGCGGCTGCCACCCGTTGGTCTCCAGCACGGCGTCGGCCGCCGCCGCCAGCCGCAGGCCGAGCGCCGGGCGGCCCTGCTGGATGACCAGGACGGCGCACACGTCCAGCGCCTGGTGCATGGTCCGGTCCTGGAGCTGCCGGCCCAGCGAGAACGAGTCGACGAGCAGCCTGCGGGCCCGCTCGAAGTCCGCCTCGGCGATGGCGATGGCGGCGAGGATCTGCGGGATGTCGTACACCTCGTCCGGCCTGCCGATCTCCTGGTACCGGCGGAGGCTCGCCTGCAGCGCCGCCTTCGCCCCCGGCAGGTCGCCGCGCGCCCCTCTCTCCGCGCCGAGGATGCTGGCGGTCCTCGCCGCGCGCTGGGGGTCGCCCAGCTCCTCGGCCAGGGAGGCGGCCTGGAGCAGCCGCGCCTCGGCGTCGTCGAGCTGCCCCTCGTTCAGCGCCAGCGTCGCGCGCATCAGCAGCGCGTCGACGAGGTCCTCGGTGTCCGCGGCCGACGTCGCCAGCGCGACCGCCTCCTCGATCATCGCGCTGGCGTCCGCGGCGGATCCCGTCGTCGAGTACAGCGAGGAGGCGGCGTTGACGAGCAGCTGGACGCGCAGGCCGTCGCCGGCCGGGTAGGTGGCGAGGATGGTCTGCAGGTACGTCCGCTCCTCCCGCCAGTAGCCCCGGATGCGCCACCAGGGGAGCAGCGCCAGCGCCATCTGCGCCGCCTCGTTGGTGCGGTGCGTCATGGCCCAGGTGAGCGCGGCGCGCAGGTTGCCGATGTCCGCCTCCATCCGGTCGAGCCACTCCGCCAGCCTGCCCGCCCGCCTGTCCAGGGCCGCGGCGAAGAAGTAGTCGCAGTGGCGCGCCTGCACCCGGAGGGCGTCCCCGCTCCGGGCCAGGCTGCCCGCGGCGAACTCGCGGATGGTGTCGAGGAAGCGGAAGCGCCCGGTCTCCGACTGCAGGAGCGACTTCTGGACCAGGCTCAGCAGGAGGCCGAGCACCTCCGGGCCGTCCAGGCCGTCGAAGCCGCACACGCGCTCCGCCGCGTCGAGCGTGAAGCCCTCGGCGAAGACGGAGAGGCGCTCGAACAGCAGGGCCTCCGAGTCCGTCAGCAGCTCGTAGCTCCAGGAGATCGCGGCGCGCAGCGTCTGGTGCCGCTTCGAGTGCGTCCTGGCGCCGGACATCAGCAGGTCGAGGCGCGATGCGAGCAGGCGGCCGACGTCCTGCAGGGGGAGCGTCCCGACCAGGGAGGCGGCCAGCTCGACGGCGAGCGGCATGCCGTCGAGGCGCTCGCAGATCGCCCGGACGCTGTCCTGCTCGCTCGTCGTCATCTCCAGGTCGCCGGCCGCCGCGGCCGCCCGCTCCGTGAACAGCTGCATGGACTCGCTCAGCGTCAGCGGCGGGGTGCGGCAGACCGCCTCGCCGTCCACGCGCAGCGGCTCGCGGCTCGTGGCCAGGATCGCCAGCCTGGGGCAGGAGCGCAGCAGCCGGTCGACCAGCTGCGCGCTGGCGCGGACCAGGTGCTCGCAGTTGTCCATCAGCAGCAGCAGCTGACGCGGCCGGCAGTGCTCGACGATCGAGTCGACGAGCGAGCGGCCGCGCTGCTCGGTGACGGCGAGGCTGGCCGCCATGGCCCCCGGCAGGAGCTCGGCGTCCTCGGTGGAGACCAGCTCCACCAGCCACGTGCCTTCGGCGTACTGGCGCCCGGCCTCCCTCGCGAACTCGAGCGCCAGGCGCGTCTTGCCGCTGCCGCCCGGGCCGACGAGCGTCACGAGCCGGAAGCGGTGCATCAGGCCGTGGAGCCGCCGCAGCTCGCCGTGGCGGCCGACGAAGCTGGTCGGCCGGTGGGGGAGGTTGCCGGCGGCCTCGGCCGGTCCCTGGTGGCGGCGTTCGGCGATCCAGGCCGCGACCTGCGTGCGGGTGCTGACGCCCAGCTTGTTCCGGATGTGCTCGACGTGGCCTTCCGCGGTCCGCTCCGAGATGAAGAGCCGGTCCGCTATCTGCCGGTTGCTGAGGCCGTCGGCGACGAGCTCCGCCACCTGCTGCTCGCGCCGGCTGAGCTGTGGCACCGCTGGCAATGCGCCTGCCACGATACTGTCAATTGTCAGGTCCGGCAATGGGCTGTCAAGAATGGGCCTGGAGCGGCTGCGAGGCCGGGCGGGCGACGGCGAGGCCCGGGGAGCGGACGGACCAGAGCAGGTACGCGCCGACGCTCGGACAGGCCGGCGCCGAGGGTCGACGGGAACGTCGTGGCGCGGCCGCCAGCCTGCCGGGAGCTCACGGCGCCCGACGATACACCGGACGCCCGGCCGGGTTGCGATGGAACTCCCCGTCCCACCGTCTTAGGCGGTGGCAATGAGTGACTGCCCAACGTCCGGACCGGCCGCCGCGGGCGAGGCCGCCGGCGACGAGAGGCTCATCGGGGCCGCCGTCGCCGGAAGCGCGGATGCCTTCGACTCGCTCCTCGGCCCCTTCGTGGAGAGCGCGCTCCGCGTCGCGCTCCTCATGCTCGATGACAGCGCGGCGGCGGAGGACGCCGTGCAGGAGGCGGTGTTCAAGGCCTGGCGAAGGCTGCCGCAGATCAGGGACGGCAGAGCCGTCAGGCCGTGGTTCATGGCGATCGTCGCCAACGAGTGCCGGAGCGTCAGGCGCCACCGCTGGTGGTCGACGCTCCGGCTGCCGGAGCTGCCGGAGCGGCCGGTCCCGGCGATCGACGAGCCCTCGATCCGGGCGGTGGACCTGGCGCGGGCCTTCCAGAGGCTGACGCCGCAGGAGCGGATGTTGGTCCACCTCTACTACTACGAGGACATGCCGCTCGACCAGGTGGCGGTCGCCGCCGGTCTGTCCCTGCCGGCGGCCCGGTCGCGGCTCTACCGGGCGCTGAAGCGCCTGCGCCCCGGACTCGAAGTGCGCGAGGTGGTGCGATGACGAACGACATCCGCCGGGACATCCGCGAGGCGATCGACTCCAGGCTGCGGGCGTTCCCGCCGGTCCCGCCCGACCTGCGGCACCGCGTCGTGGCCGAGGCCGCGGACCGGCTCCGGAGCGGGCAGCCTCGCCGCCGTCCGCCGCTGACGCTCGCCACGGCCGTGGCGGTGGGGCTGGCCATCGTCGTGGCCGGGACCCTGCTCTACGCGAGCCGGACCGGGCACGGCCAGCCCACGCCGGCCGTCACGCCGCCGGTCGTCACCTCGCCGGAGCCGACCGAGACCCCCACGCTGGCCCCGACCCCGACTCCGACCGCCGTCCCGACCACGGCGCCCACGCCGACCCCCGTCGCGCCGCCGGTGTGGGTCACGTACACGGACCCGCAAACGGCGTACTCGATCCAGTACCCGGCCGGCTGGTACCGGAAGCCGATCAACCTGGGAGTGGGCGACGGGCAGGAGATCGCCAACGAGGACGTCCCCGGCCCGCGGCAGCTCGACGACGCTGGGATCGGCCTCCAGCTCATCGTGGAGCATCCGCAGGACACGCGGGCGTCATACTGCCCCGTCCTGACCGGATCGAGCCAGCCCGGCGTCCCGGCCGTGGTCGACGGGGTTGCCACCACGCGTTATCTGGCGATGCCGATCCAGGCCGACGCCTATGCCGACGAGGTAGCGGTCGTGCACGGCGGCTGGTGCTACTCGTTCATCTTCTACAGCCACAGCAAGCAGACGCTGGCCGCCCACGACACGGACATCCGCAGGATCATCGCCAGCTTCCGGTTCAATCGCTGAGCAGCCGGGGGCGGGCCCGCGGGCCCGCCTCCCGGCGCTCCCCCCGCCGGCCGCCGGTGACCGTCCGGACGTATCGTGACGTGATGCTGCCCCGGCCCCGGCTCACCAGGCGCCGGCTGCTGACGGGCGGCGTGGTCCTCGCCCTGCTGGCCGGGGTGCTGGGCTGGGCGCTGTGGCCGGCCCCGCCCGGCTATACGACGGAGTCGCGGATGGTCACCGTGCTCACCGGGCCCGCCGGCGACACGCCGGTCGCGCTGGACACCACCTACTACCTGCCGCGCGGCGCGTCCGCCGCCCACCCGGTCCCGGCGGTGCTGCTCGCCCACGGCTTCGGCGGCAGCAAGGACAGCGTCGCCTCGGACGCGCAGGACCTGGCCGGCCGCGGCTACGCGGTCCTGACCTGGACGGCCGAGGGCTTCGGGCGCAGCGGCGGGCTGATCCACCTGGACAGCCTGGACTGGGAGGTCAGGGACGCGCAGCGCCTGGTCGACTGGCTGGCGGCCCGCCCGGAGGTGGAGCGGGACGCGCCCGGGAACCCGCGGGTGGCCGCGGTCGGCGGCTCCTATGGCGGGGCGCTGGCGCTGCTGCTGGCGGGCAGCGACCGGCGCGTCGACGCCATCGTCCCGCAGATCACCTGGAACGACCTGGCGGCCGCGTTCCTGCCCGAGTCGACGGGCGCCGGGCCGGAGGCCGGCGTGTTCAAGAAGGCCTGGGCCGGCCAGTTCTTCGGGGGCGCCGGGGCCGCGGCGCCGCCCGGCCGGACCGGGCGCCAGGAGGCCCTCGGCGACCCGTCGTGCGGCCGCTTCGCGCTGGACGTCTGCGGGGTGTACCTGGCCGTCGCCACGACCGGACGGGCGACCCCGGAGCAGGTCGCCGTCCTGCGCCGGTCCAGCCCCGCCGCGGTACTGGACCGGATCCGGGCGCCCACGCTGCTTATCCAGGGCCAGGCGGACTCGCTGTTCCCGCTGTCCGAGGCGGACGCCAACGCCCGCGGGATCGCGGCGACCGGGACGCCCGTGCGGGTCGCCTGGTACACGGGCGGGCACGACGGCGGCCAGGGCCCGCAGTCCGACCAGGACCGGCTGCGCTTCCTGACCGGGCAGTGGCTCGACCGCTACCTGCGGGGCGCCGGGGGCGCGCCCGGAACCGGCTTCACGTACTCGCGGATCGCCGGCATCGACGCCAGCACCCACGACCTGGTGGCCCTGGGCTACTCCGTCGCCGCCTACCCGGGCCTGGGCGGCCAGGCCAGCGACACCGTGGCCCTCGCCGGCCCGCCGCAGCCGGCCGCCAACCCCCCGAACGGGACGCCGGGGGCGCTGTCGTCGCTGCCCGGGGCCGGCCGCGTCGCCAGCCGGGCCGCCGGCGACCTGCCCGGCCAGCACGCCGACTTCATCTCGGCGCCCCTGCGCTCCACGGTCGACATCGTGGGCGCTCCCGTCGTGCGCGTGCGGGCGGCCAGCCCGACCGGCGAGGCCGTGCTCTTCCTCAAGCTGTACGACGTCGACCCCAAGACCGGTGCGACCCTGCCCGACGGCCTTGTCGCGCCCGTCCGCCTGACGGGCCTGCCGCCCTCCATCGCGGACGCCCGCCCGATGACCGTGACCCTGCCGGCCATCGCCCACCAGTTCCAGGCCGGGCACCTGCTGCGGGTCACCGCCGCCACCTCGGACCAGGCGTACGCGACGCCGGCCGCGCCGGCCGTCTACGTCGTGGCGGTGGACCCGGAGATCAGCCTGCCGACCGTTCGCGGCGAGCCCATCGCGAGCCCGGACGCGGGGTGGCGCTGGGCCCTGGCGGCGCTGGTGCTGACGCTGGCCGCCGGGCTGGCCGCGGCCATCTGGCTGGGCCGGCGCCGCCACCGGCGCGCCGACCGCGCGGTGGACGCGGCCTCCCCCGGGGTGCCGCTCCGGGTCCGCGGCCTGCGCAAGGTCTACGGCGACGGCTTCGTGGCGGTCGCCGGGGTGGACTTCACGGTCGAGCTCGGCCAGGTCGTCGGGCTGCTGGGCCCCAACGGCGCGGGCAAGACCACCGCGCTGCGGGTGCTGCTGGGCCTGATCGAGCCGACGGCCGGCGAGGTCCTCGTCTTCGGCCACCGGCTGACGCCCGGGGCCCCGGTGCTCTCCCGGCTGGGCGCGCTGGTCGAGGGCCCCGGCTTCCTGCCCCACCTGTCCGGGCTGGGCAACCTCCGCCTGTACTGGAGCTCGACGGGCCGGCCGGCGGCGGACGCCGGGCTGGACGAGGTGCTCGACATCGCCGGCCTGGGGGACGCCGTCCACCGGCCGGTCAGGACGTACAGCCACGGGATGAAGCAGCGGCTGGCCGTGGCCCAGGCCATGCTCGGCCGGCCCGACCTGCTGGTCCTGGACGAGCCGACAGACGGGCTCGACCCGCCCCAGATCGCGGAGATGCGCCGCGTGCTGCGCCGCTACGCGACCGCCGGGCGAGCGGTGCTGGTGTCCAGCCACCTGCTGGCCGAGGTCGAGCAGACCTGCACGCACGTGGTGGTCATGCACCGGGGCGTCATCGTCGCCTCCGGGCCGGTCGAGGAGATCGTCGGGGACTCGCCCTCGGTCCAGTTCGAGGTCTCCGACCCGGCTCTGGCCGCCGAGGTGCTGCGGCGGGCCGGCGTGGCCAGTGTGGCGGCCGACGGCGCCGGCACGCTGGTCGCCGACCTGGACGGCACACCGCGCTCGGCCGCCGTGGCCGCGCTGGTCCGGGCCGGGATCGAGGTCAGCCGCGTCGTCCCGCGCCGGCGGCTGGAGGACGCGTTCCTGGCGCTGGTGGGCGGCGGCACGCGCGGGGGCCGAGAGGGCTGATGGAGCGCTGATGGCCGCGCTGGGCGCCGTGGACGGGCCGGCCGCGGGCTACCGGCCCACCGCCACACTGACCTTCGCCACGGAGCTGCGTCGCCAGGCCAGCCGCCGGCGCACCCAGCTCGCGCTCGGCTTCATGCTGGTGCTGCCGCTGATCGTCCTGCTGGCGTTCGAGCTGGGCGGCCGCAGCAGCGGCGGGGGCGGCGGGGAGCGGGGGCAGTTCGCGCAGCTTGCCGACATCGCCACGGCCGGCGGGCTCAACTTCGCGCTCTTCACGCTGCTGGTGTCCGCGTCCTTCTTGCTGGTCGTGGTGGTCGCGCTCTTCTGCGGCGACACGGTGGCGAGCGAGGCGAGCTGGGGCTCGCTCCGCTACCTGCTGGCGATCCCCGTGCCGCGCGGCAGGCTGCTGGGCAGCAAGCTGCTGGTCTCGCTGCTGTACAGCCTGCTCGCCCTGCTCGTGCTGACCGGGACGGCGCTGGTGGCCGGGACGCTGCGCTACGGGTGGCACCCGCTGGTCACGACCGTCGCCGGCGAGATCGCCACCGGCGAGGCCTCGTTGCGCCTGCTGGGCATCGTCGGCTACATCGCGGTGAGCCTGCTGGTGGTGGCCGGCCTGGCGTTCCTGCTGTCCGTCTCCACGGACGCGCCGCTGGGCGCGGTGGGCGGCGCCGTGATGCTGCACATCCTGTCCAGCATCCTGGACCAGATCACCGCGCTCGGGTCGCTGCGGGTGGTGCTGCCGACGCACTACTCGGACGCCTGGCTGGGCCTCCTGTCGAACCCGGTGCAGACGGACGACATGGTGAAGGGGGCGATCTCGGCGCTCGTCTACGCGACGGTCTTCTTCGGCTGGGCCTGGCGCCGGTTCGCGCGGAAGGACGTCGTCAGCTGAGCCGGCTGGTCGGCTGCGTCAGCGGTCGGCGAACGCGAACAGGCGCAGGCCCCGGGCCAGGGGCGCCGGGGCGCCGCGGTAGCGGTGGACGCCCACCGCGAACGGGTCGGTCAGGTCGGACAGCCACCGCTGCTCGAAGCCGCGCTCCGCGAACCAGCCGCAGACGGTCGGGACCAGGTCCGGCGGCCTGCGCCCCCGGGTCCAGACGATGGTCGCGTCCGGCGCGCAGAGCTGCGGCAGCGCGTCGATGGTGCGCTCGACGTCGGCGTCCGGGATGTTCCCGAAGACCCCGCAGGCGAGCACCAGCTCCGCGGGGACCGCGCCCTCGTACGCGTCCGTGAGAGCGGCGTCGCCGGTCACGACCTCGACCCCCTCCAGTCCGGCCGCGGCGGCCGTCTCGGCGGCCAACGCGGCGTTCGTCGGGTCCAGCTCGACCAGCCGGGCGGCGACGTCCAGCCGGCGGGGGTGGCCGGCCAGCGCGCCGATCAGGTCGCGACCCTGGCCCGCGCAGAGGCTGATGGCGTGGATCGGGCCAGCCGGCGCCGCGTCCAGCGCCGCCCGGATGTGGCCCTGCACGATGGCCAGACGGCGGCTGAGCAGGGAGGAGGGGTCGTCGTAGCGCTCGTGCCATGCGACCCAGTCCCGACCCATCACCCGACACCGTAGCACCCCCGACGACGCGACTATTCTCGCCCGTTGCCAGTATATTTGGTATAAGGTCGCACCCTGAGAGGAGCCGCCCGCACGGCGCGCTCGGCGACAGGTAAGGAGGGAGAGAGTTGTTCGCAATCGGTCTCCGGAGGGCGGCCGCCTCGTGGCCCGTGTGGCTGGCCGTCGCGGCCGCGCTCGGCCTGGTCGCCATCGCGTTCTCGGGCCAGCCCGGTTCGACGTCCGGCATGGGGTTCCGGCCGGTCGCCGCCGCGGCGGGCTCGGTCCTGAACGTGCGGACGGACTGCGGGGCGGCCGGCAACGGTTCCACCAACGACACGCCGGCCATCAACCGCTGCATCGCCAGGGCCAACGCGGCCGGGGGCGCGACGGTCGAGTTCCCGTCCGGCACCTACGTGTCGGCCAACTCGATCCACATGATGAGCAACGTGACCCTGCAGCTCGACGCCGGGTCCACGATCATGGGCGCCGGCGGCACCGGCTACGACGCCCCCGAGCCGAACCCCAACTCGGCGTTCCAGGACTTCGGCCACAGCCACTTCCACGACGCCATGCTATGGGGCGACCGCCTCACGAACATCGGCTTCGTCGGCTCCGGGGCGATCGACGGCGGCGGTCACCTGATCCGGGGCAACCCGGGCACCGGCCAGGCCGACAAGATCATCTCGCTGACCCGCTGCGACGGCCTGACCCTCTCGGGCATCACGCTGCGCCGGGGCGGCCACTTCGCCGCGCTGATCAACGGCTGCAACCACGTCACGTCCGACAGCCTGACGATCGCCACCTCGGGTGACCGCGACGGCTGGAACATCATCAGCACCCAGAACGTCAACATCACCAACATCCACGACGCGGCCAACGACGACGCCCTGGTCTTCAAGAGCGACTGGGCCCTGGGCGCCACGCTGCCGAACGGCAACGTCACGGTGACCAACGCGGTCCTGAGTGCGAGCTGCTGCAACGCGCTCATGTTCGGGTCCGAGACCTGCGGCGACTTCACCAACTACGACTTCGAGCACATCACGATCACCGGCGCCGGCAAGTCGGGCCTGGGCATGGTCTCCTCCGACGGCGCGCACATCTCGCACGTGATCTACAACGACATCCAGATGTCCGGCCACATCAACTCCCTGATCATGCAGAAGGTGTGGGACCGGCTCCGCTGCGGCACCCATCCCGCGCCGGGCAGCATCACCGACGTCCACTACAGCAACATCCACGCCTCCACGACCAGCACCGCCTTCAGCCCGACGCTGTGGGGCCTCGACAACAGCACCCACAACGTCAGCAACGTCACGTTCGACAACGTCGACCTGACCGTCCCGGGCGGCGGCTCCGGCAACCCGGATACCCTGCCGAGCAACGCTCACGACTACAACCCGAACAGCATCGGGCCCCGCCCGGCGTTCGGGATGTTCATGCACGACGTGAGCGGCGTGACGTTCACCAACAGCGGCTTCCACGCCAACGCGGGCGACGCCAGGCCGGCGCTGGACGACATCACCGGCTCCAACATCACGGTGGACACCGTGACCGCGTCGCGCTCGACGGGCGCCCAGGACGTCCACTTCAACGGCACGGCGGGCTACTGCGTGAAGAACAGCCCGGCGCTGCGCGTCACCGCGGTGGGCTCCACGCAGCACTGCCAGAACCCGGTCAACGACTTCGGGCTGGCGGTCGCCCCGGCGACCCAGTCCGTGACAGCCGGCGCGACGGCGACCTACACCGTGCACACGTCCGTCGTGAGCGGCACTCCCGATGCCATCACGCTGACCGGCGGCGGCGCGCCCGCAGGCGCGGCCATCTCGTTCAGCCCCAACCCGGTGGCACCCGGCAGCGACTCGACGATGACGGTCACGACCAGCGGCACCACGCCGGCCGGCACGTCGTCGCTGACCGTCACCGGCACCGACTCCTTCGGCACGCACAGCGCGGGCACCAGCCTCACGGTGACGGCGCCGGGCGGCAACGACTTCGGGCTGTCGGTGGCCCCGGCCAGCCAGTCGGTGGCGGCGGGCGCCACGGCGACCTACACCGTGCACACGTCGGTCGTGAGCGGCACCCCGGACGCCGTCACGCTGAGCGGCAGCGGCGCGCCGGCGGGCGCGACCATCTCGTTCAGCCCCAACCCGGTGGCCCCGGGCAGCGACTCGACCATGACGGTGGCGACCAGCACCACGACGCCG
>JBKPCH010000101.1:0-5640 GCA_046727275.1 Candidatus Dormiibacterota bacterium | reverse complement strand
AGCTCGTCCCAGCCGGCCGCGGCGACGACGGCCGCCCCGGCCGCCACCCCGAGCCAGGCGGCGGCCCCCGCCGCGGCGCCGGTGGCGACGACGTCCGTCGACATCGCGAACTTCGCGTTCGCGCCGGCCATGATCACCGTCAAGAGCGGCGCGATCGTCACCTGGACGAACAAGGACGAGGACGCCCACGCCGTCTCGATCACCGGCTCGCCGGTGTCCAGACCGCTCCAGAACGGCGACACCTTCACGCACACGTTCGGCCAGCCGGGCACCTACTCGTACATCTGCACGATCCATCCCTCGATGCACGGGATGGTCGTGGTCACCGGCGGATGACAGGGGGGACACGATGAACCAGGAGATCGACCGCCGCGGCTTCCTCAAGTGCATGGCCTGGGCCGGCACCGGCGTCGCCTGGACGGTGACCGGGGGCCTGCTGAGCGGGTGCGGTATCGGAGCTCAGCAGGCGGCGCCGGGCCCGAAGACGAAGGACCTGTACTTCGTGCAGATCAGCGACAGCCACATCGGCTTCAAGGGCCCCGCCAACCAGGACGTCACCGGCACGTTCCAGCTCGCGATCCAGCAGGTCAACGCGCTGCCCTCGCGGCCGGCGTTCGTCATGCACACGGGCGACCTGAGCCACACCTCGACCGCGGAGCAGTTCGACTCGGTCCGGCAGCTGCTCGGCACGCTGAAGACCGCCGAGACGTTCCAGGTGCCGGGCGAGCACGACGCGGTCAGCGGCGACGACAAGGCCTACCTGGGCATCTTCGGCAAGAGCGCCGTGGGCACCGGGTACTACAGCTTCGACCTGAACGGCGTCCACTTCCTGGCCCTGGTGAACTCGGTGGCGACGCAGGGCATGGGCCATCTCGGGCAGGAGCAGCTGGACTGGATCCGCAAGGACGTGGCCGGGCTCTCCAGCGAGACGCCGGTCGTGGTGTTCGCGCACGTGCCGCTGTTCGCGATGTACCCGACGTGGGGGTGGTCGACGGACGACGCGGTCCAGGCGCTGTCGATGCTCCGGCGCTTCGGCGCGGTGACGTGCCTCAACGGCCACGTCCACCAGGTGATGAGCAAGGTCGAGGGCAACGTGACGTTCCACACCGCCCGCGCCACGGCATTTCCGCAGCCGCAGCCCGGCACGGCGCCCAACCCGGGCCCGATGACGGTCCCGGCCGGCCAGCTGCACCAGGCGCTCGGGATCACCGAGGCGCGCTACACCGTCCGGCAGGGCCACGTGGCGGTGATCGACGACCCGCTCCAGCCCTAGACCGCACCCCCGTATGGCGGCGGGGGCGCCCCCTCGCCCCCGTCGCCTCTTCTACGATGCCCCCGCTTGGCAAACCCGCCTGGCCATGCGTTAATGGGGGAACGGGGTGTCGCCCAAAGTGCAACATCGAGGTTGTATGGACGAGATCACCATCAAGGTGCCCGGGCCCTTTGCGGGGGTCGCCGATCTCGGCTTCAGCGCCCGCTATCCCGAGCAGTCCCTGCTCGAGCCCACCCGCGACGTTCCCCTCTGGATCGAGGGGCCCGCTCAGCCCATGCGCCGCCTCGAGGCGCGGCTGCGGCTGCTGGCGCGCATCGTCGGGGCCGCCCACGGCTGGACCCACCCGGTGGTGCTGACGGACGAGGTGCTGGTCATGGCCTTCCAGGACCGCTCCGGCGAGGGCCGCCCGCTGATCGAGCCCGGCGCCATCGCCTACGTCCTCAACCTGGTCCGGCCGGTCGTGTTCCCGTTCCTGCAGGACTGCGCCGAGGTCGCCGGCCTCCGCCTGACCGACCGCATCGACCTCACCGTCCACCACGCCGACCTGCCGGTCGCCGAGCTGACCCTGCGCTGGGACCAGATCGTGCCCGCCAACGGCGAGGACCTCCTCTGCGCCTGACCGGTCACCCCTCGACCGTCCCGGTTCAGTGCCTCGAAGGTGCGCCGGTAGCCCGGCCGGAGCTCTACGGCTCGTAGCCGAGGTTGGGGCGCAGCCAGCGCTCTGCCTCGGCGACCTCCATGCCCTTCCGGCGAGCGTAGTCCTCGACCTGGTCGCGGCCTATCTTCCCGACCGTGAAGTAGCGCGACTCGGGGTGCGCGAAGTACAGGCCCGAGACCGAGGCGGCCGGCGTCATCGCGTACGTCTCGGTCAGCTCGATGCCGAGCGAGGGCGCGCCCAGCAGGTCGAACAGCGTGCCCTTCTCGGTGTGGTCGGGACAGGCCGGGTAGCCGTACGCGGGGCGGATGCCCCGGAATCGCTCGGCCATCAGGTCCTCGCTGCCGAGGCGCGGCCCCGTCTCGTACCACTCCCGGCGGGCGGTCTCGTGCAGGTACTCTGCGAACGCCTCGGCCAGGCGGTCGGCCAGCGCCTTGACCATGATCGCCCGGTAGTCGTCGTGCTCGGCCTCGTAGCGCGCGGCCAGCTCGTCCGCCCCCAGGCCGGCCGTGACCGCGAACGCCCCGACGTGGTCCGCCTCCGGCGCGACGAAGTCGGCCAGCGACAGGTTGGGCCGGTCGTCCTCGTGGTCGACCTGCTGCCGCAGCATCGGGAAGCGCACGCCGTTCGCCAGCACCACGTCGTCGACGCAGGCGCTGGCCGGCCAGAAGCCGAACACGCCCCGCGCCCGGAGCAGGCCGTCCCGCTCGATCTCGTCCAGCAGCGCCTGCGCGTTGTCGTACAGCTCCCGGGCCGTCGCGCCCATCCGGGGATGGTCGAGGATGGCCGGAAACCGGCCGCGCAGCTCCCAGGCGTGGAAGAAGAACGTCCAGTCGATGTATCGCCGCAGGTCGGCCAGCGCCGGCTCCACCACCCGGGTCCCCGTGAACGAGGGCACCGGCTTCTCCGCGAAGGCCGGCCGGAAGCGGTTCTCCCGGGCCGCGTCGAGCGACAGCAGCGGCCGCCGGCCCTTTCCCGAGTGCTGCTCGCGCAGGCGCTCCTGCAGCTCCCGGTTCTCGCGGTCGAGCGCCTCCCGCCGTCCGGGGTCGAGCAGGCCGGACACCACGCCCACCACGCGGGACGCGTCCAGCACGTGCACCGCCGGCCCGGAGTACTCGGGCGCGATGCGCACCGCCGTGTGCTGTTTGGAGGTCGTGGCGCCGCCGATCAGCAGCGGCAGGCGCAGCCCGCGCCGCTCCATCTCACGGGCGACCCCGACCATCTCGTCCAGCGAGGGCGTGATGAGCCCGCTGAGCCCGACCACGTCCGCGCCCAGCTCCGCCGCCGCGTCCAGGATGCGGCCGGCCGGCACCATGACGCCGAGGTCCGTCACCTCGTAGCTGTTGCAGCCCAGCACGACCCCCACGATGTTCTTGCCGATGTCGTGCACGTCGCCCTTGACCGTGGCCAGGACCACCCGTCCCCTGCCGCGGCCGTTGGCCGACTCCTTCTCGGCCTGCATGAACGGCTCCAGGTAGGCCACCGCGCGCTTCATGGCGCGCGCGCTCTTGACGACCTGGGGCAGGAACATCTTGCCGGCGCCGAACAGGTCGCCCACCACCTGCATGCCGGCCATCAGCGGCCCCTCGATCACGTCGAGCGGCCGGCCGAGTGCCAGCCGCGCCTCCTCGGCGTCGGCCTCGATGAAGTCGACGATGCCGTGCACCAGCGCGTGCGTCAGGCGCTCCTCGACAGTGCCCTCCCGCCAGGCGAGGTCCCGCTCTCGCCGCGTGCCCTGCCCGTCGGCGGTCCTGGCGAACTCGACCAGCCGCTCCGTCGCGTCCGGCCGGCGGTCGAAGATCACGTCCTCGACCAGCTCCAGCAGGTCGGGCGGGATGTCCTCGTAGACCGCGAGCTGGCCGGCGTTCACGATGCCCATGTCCAGGCCGGCGCGGATCGCGTGGTAGAGGAACGCGGAGTGGATCGCCTCCCGGACCCGGTCGTTGCCGCGGAACGAGAACGACAGGTTGGAGATCCCGCCGGAGATGCTCACGCCCGGACAGCGCCTCTTGATCTCCCGCGTGGCCTCGATGAACGCCTTGGCGTAGCCGGCGTGCTCCTCGATGCCCGTCGCCACGGCCAGGACGTTCGGGTCGAACACGATGTCCTCGGTCGGGAAGCCGACCTCGCGCGTCAGCAGCCCGTAGGCTCGCTCGCAGATCTCGACCTTGCGCTGCGCCGTGTCCGCCTGGCCGGTCTCGTCGAACGCCATGACGACGACGCCCGCGCCCAGCTCGCGCACCCGCCTCGCCTGGGCGAGGAACACCTCCTCGCCCTCCTTCAGGCTGATCGAGTTGGCGACGCCCTTGCCCTGCAGGCACTTGAGGCCCGCCTCCAGCACCGAGAAGCGGGAGCTGTCCACCATGATCGGCAGCCGCGACACCTCGGGCTCGGTCGCCAGCAGGTTCAGGAACCGCGTCATCGCTCGCTCCGAGTCGAGCAGGTCGGCGTCCATGTTGACGTCCAGCAGGTTGGCGCCCCCGCGCACCTGCTCCAGCGCCACGTCCAGTGCGCCGGCGTAGTCATCCGCCTCGATCAGGCGCCGGAAGCGGACGGAGCCCGTCACGTTCGTCCGCTCCCCGATCATCACGAACGTGGTGTCGGGGCCGATCTCGAACGGCTCCAGGCCGCTGAACCGGGTGCGGGCCGGCACCTCTGGCACCCGGCGCGGCGCCAGGCCCTCGACGGCGGCCCGGATCTCCCTCGTGAACTCGGGGTCGGTGCCGCAGCAGCTGCCCACCGCGTTGACCAGGCCCGCCTCCGCGAACTCGCGGAGGAGCTGGCTGGTCGTGGCCGGCTTCTCGTCGTAGCCGCCGAACGCGTTGGGCAGGCCGGCGTTGGGGTAGCACCACACGGGGGCGGGGGCGTAGCGGGCCAGGTCGGCGACGTAGGGCCGCATGTCGGCCGCCCCCAGCGAGCAGTTGACGCCGACGGCCAGCGGCCGGGCCTGCTCGATCGCCAGCCAGAAGGCCTCGACGGTCTGGCCGGACAGGTTGCGGCCGCTGCGGTCCACGATCGAGATCGAGACGACCAGCGGCAGCTCGGGCGCGACCTCCCTCGCCGCCGCGACGGCCGCCTTGCCGTTCAGGCTGTCGAACACGGTCTCGACCAGCAGCAGGTCGGCGCCGCCGTCCCGCAGCCCGCGGGCGGCCTCGGCGTAGCCCGCCTTCAGCTGGTCGTAGGTGATGGCGCGGTAGCTGGCGTCGTCGACGCGCGGGGACAGCGAGAGCGTGACGTTGGTCGGGCCGAGCGAACCGGCCACGAACCGCTCGCCGTACGCGGCGGCGACGCGCTTCGCGATCTCGGCGCCCGCGCGGTTCATCTCGTAGGCGACGGCCTCCAGGCCGTAGTCGGCCTGGGATACGGGCGTGGCGGTGAACGTGTTGGTGGTGATGACGTCGGCCCCGGCGTCGAGGTAGGCGCGGTGGATCAACTCCACCACGTCGGGCCGCGTGAGGTTGAGCAGGTCGGGATCGCCCCCGAGCGGCTTCGGGTGGTCGCGGAACCGCTCGCCGCGGAAGTCGTCCTCGCCCAGGCCCTGACGCTGGATCATCGTGCCGTACGCGCCGTCGAGCACGACGATCCGCCGCCGCATCAGGTCCCGAAGCCTCGCCTCGACGCTCATAGTCTCGAAGGTAGCCGACTCACGACGCCGGGTGCCACCGGGGGGGTCGCCCCTACGCCCTCCCCCCCTCGCGGGGGAGGGTCGGGG
>JBKPCH010000100.1:0-10053 GCA_046727275.1 Candidatus Dormiibacterota bacterium | reverse complement strand
GGGCTTCGACGGCCACCGCCGCGTCCTGGGCGCGGACGGCGGCCAGGCGGCGGCGAGCGCCGCGGCGGCGCCGGACGGCGCCCGGGTCGCCTTCTGCTGCACCGCCGGCCAGCTCCAGCTCTGGGACACGGCCGGCGACGGCGTGCGCAGCCTGGCCGGCATGAGCGGGGAGCCCTACGGCTGGCTGGACGCGACCCGCCTCCTGCTCGGCGATCCCCTGGGCCGCAACGCCCGGGTCCTCGACGTCGCCACGGGTGCGACCGTGACCGTCCCGGTGTCCGGCCAGGTCGTGGCCCGGGTGCCGGGCGGACTGTAGCCGGGTCGCTCGTGAGCAGGGCGCCGGACCCGCTGGCGGCCGGGCGCCGGCGGCCGCGGATACCTGGCAGATCGAGCGCGAGGAGGCGAGGTGACCATGGCGGACTGGAGAGGCGTCGGCGGCAGACGGGTGATCATCACCGGGGCGACCAACGGCATCGGGCTGGCCGCCGCGGAGACGCTGGTGGCGCGCGGGACCGAGCTGACGATCGTGGCGCGCAGCGAGGCGCGCGCTACCGCCGCCGTGGCCCGGATCGGCTCGGCGGGCGGCCCGGGCACGAACGTCGACGTCCTGCTGGCCGACCTGGCCTCGCAAGCGTCGGTGCGGCGCCTGGCCGGGGAGATCCTCGCCCGCTACCCGCGCGTGGACGTGCTGATCAACAACGCCGGCGCCGTGTACATGCGGCACCAGCTCACCGAGGACGGCGTGGAGCTGACGTGGGCGGTCAATCACCTGGCGCCGTTCCTGCTCACGACGCTGCTGCTGGACCGGCTCCGGGAGAGCGCGCCCGCCCGCGTCATCACGACCGCCTCCGACGCGCACCGAGGGGCGCACATCCCGTTCGAGGACCTGGAGAGTGGTCACGGCATGCGCCGCTACGGGGAGACCAAGCTCGCGAACATCCTTTTCACGGCCGAGCTGGCCCGCCGGCTGTCGGGCGGCGGCGTGACGGCCAACAGCTTCCACCCCGGGCTCGTGGCCAGCGGCTTCAACCGCAACAACGGGCGCCTGATGAGCGTCGCGATGGCGCTGCTGAGGCCGATCACGCGCAGCCCCGAGAAGGGCGCGGAGACCCTGGTGTGGCTGGCGGACTCGCCGGACGTGGCGAACGAGACGGGCGGCTACTTCGTGGACTGCCGGCGGGTCGAGCCGTCCGAGCCGGCGCGCGACCCGGAGACGGCGCGCCGGCTGTGGGAGCTCAGCGAGCAGCAGACCCGGGCGTCGGCGGGCGCGCGCTGACCGCCCCGGCGGTCAGTCCTCGACCGCCAGGTCCGTCCGGACGTCGGCGACGCCGCCCCGCAGGGTCTGGAGCGTCGAGCAGTAGCGCTCGGCGCTGGCCAGCAGGCGCCGCGCCCGGTCCGGGTCCACGCCGTCCTTCACCCTGACCCGCGTCCGCAGCTCGACGCGGCTGGCTCCCACCGGCACCTCGCGGTCGACGGCCAGGGTGCCGCGGAAGTCCCAGTGGATCCGGGCCTCGACGTCCACCGACTCCAGCTCCACGCCCAGGTTGGCGGCGACGGCGCGAATGGTCGTCTCCTCGCAGATCGCGAGCGCGGCGGCCAGTATGTCGCCGGAGCAGGGCGCGTCCCCGGCCCCGCCCGCCGCGCGGTGCAGGCCGGAGCGGATCACGACGTCGGGGAAGTCGACGGGGGCGACGGCGCAGTGGCGGGGATCGTCGAGGTCGCTGGGGACGCTGCGGGCGGCCGTCACGACCTGGGCGGAGCCGGCGTCGTGACGGTACCGCTCCCGCAGCGGCGCCTGGATCGCCCGGAGGTCCAGCTGGTTTGCCATCGGTTCATTGTGGGGCGGCCGGGCCGGCGGGGCTTTGCCGTACCTCCGAGAGGTCATTCGGGCCCCGAGACGTCTCTGCTGTACGGAAACCGGGGCGGGCGCCCGGCCGCCGGCCTTTACGCCCCGGATTGACGCGCCTCGCCGCCGGCCGTACCGTCAGGGCCCGCCCCCCGGTGGGGTGGGGCCTTTCCGGCTGCGGCCTTTCTGGCTGCGGCCTTCGGCGCGCGGGTCGCGGGGCGGCTACCGGCGGCGTTCCGCGATCTCGGCCGCCAGGCGCGTGGCGAAGTCGTCCAGCGCCTCCGTCGACTGCTCGCCGGCCCGGTTGCGCACCTGCACCGTGCCCGCCTCCGCCTCGCGGCCGCCCACGATCGCCATGTAAGGCACCCTGCGGACCCGGGCCTCGGCGATCTTCTTGTTCAGCCGCTCGGAGCGGTCGTCGACCTCGACACGGACCCGCGAGCGGCGCAGCCGCTCGGCGACCTCGTTGGCGTAGGGCAGGTGGGCGTCCGTGATCGGCAGGATCGCTACCTGCTGGGGCGCCAGCCACGTCGGGAAGGCGCCCGCGTAGTGCTCGATGAGGTAGGCGATCATCCGCTCCATCGCCCCGAACGCGCCCCGGTGGATCATGACCGGCCGCCGGCGCGAGCCATCGGCGGCCACGTACTCCAGCCCGAACCGGTCCGGCATCTGGAAGTCCACCTGCACGGTGTTGTTGGTGAACTCCCGCATGTGGGCGTCGCGGACCTGGAAGTCGATCTTCGGGCCGTAGAAGGCCGCCTCCCCGACGCCGAGCTCGTACGTCGCGCCGATCGACTCCAGCGCGCCGGCGAGCGCGCTCTCGGCGTGGCCCCACTGCTCGTCGCCGCCGACCCACTTGGCGCCGTCCGGGTCCCGGACCGACAGGCGGTAGCGGTAGTCCGTCACGCCCACCGTCTCCATGAAGTAGCGCGCCAGGTCGATGACGCCCACGATCTCCGAGTGCAGCTGCTCCGGGGTGCAGAAGATGTGCGCGTCGTTGAGCGCGAACGAGCGGACGCGGATCATCCCCATCAGCTCGCCCGACTTCTCCCACCGGTAGTTGTTGCCGATCTCGGCGATCCGCAGCGGCAGGTCGCGGTAGCTGTGCAGCTCAGACTCGTAGACGAGGATGTGGTGCGGGCAGTTCATCGGCCGCAGCTCCAGCTCCTCGCCGTTCTCCGCCTGCATCGGCGGGTACATCGAGTCGTGGTAGCGCTCCCAGTGGCCGCTCTGCCTGTACAGGTCCAGCTTGCCGAACACGGGCGTCACGACGTGCCGGTAGCCGCGGGCCAGCTCCTCGTCGACGATCCACCGCTCAAGCTCGCGCCGGATCGTCGCGCCGTTGGGCAGCCAGAGCACGTTGCCGACGCCGGTGCGCTCGTCCAGGGCGAAGATCTTCAGCTCCCGGCCCAGCCGCTTGTGGTCGCGCTTCTCGGCCTCGGCCAGCGCCCGGAGGTACTCCTGCAGCTCCTCCTCGCTGAACCAGGCGGTGCCGTAGACGCGGCTGAGCTGGGGGTTGCGCTCGTCGCCCAGCCAGTAGGCGCCGGCCACGCGCATGAGCTTGAATGCCGGGATGTCCGCGGTCGACGCGACGTGCGGGCCGCGGCAGAGGTCTACGAAGTCGCCGGTGCGGTAGGTGCTGACCAGCTCGTCATCCGTCGCCTTCCGGTTGACCCAGTACAGCTTGTAGGGCTGGTCGCGCTCCTCGAAGCGCCGGACCGCCTCGGCGTGCGGGACCACCTCGTGCTCGAAGCGCTGGCCCCTGGCCACGATCTGCGCCATCCGCTTCTCGATCGGCTCCAGGTCGTCCTCGCTCAGGGGCCGGGAGAGGTCGAAGTCGTAGTAGAAGCCGTTCTCGACCGGAGGGCCGCCCGCGTACTTGGCGCCGGGGAACAGCTCCGTCACCGCCGCCGCCAGCACGTGGGCGGTGGAGTGGCGCAGAACGTAGAGCGGGTCGTCTGATACCTCGGCGTCGTACTCGGCCATGGGTGCACCAGTATATGAACGCCGCCCGGGGGCGGCCGGCGGCTGGCGGGCGGGCACCGCCCGGCCCACGCCAAGATAGGGACGCCTTGCACGTCGACATCAGGGCGCTGGCGGACGCCATCGGCTATCCCGCCGCCGCCCTCGGGATCCTCATCGAGAGCGCCGGCATCCCGTTTCCCGGCGAGACCACGCTGCTGGCCGTGTCGGCCTACGCGGCGCTGGGACGGCTGGACATCCGGCTCGTCATCCTGCTGGGCGCCGCCGGCGCGTTCGTGGGCGCCAACGCCGGCTACGCCGTCGGCTACCTCGGCGGGCGGCCCTTCGTGGAGCGCATGAGCGGATTCCTGCGCATCAACCCCGGCCACGTGGCGCGCTCCGAGATGTTCTTCGCCCGCCACGGGGGCGTCACCGTCCTGTTCGCCCGGTTCGTCCTTGGCCTGCGGACCTGGGCGTCGGTGATGGCCGGCATGTCCCGGATGCCGCTGGCCACCTTCGAGCTGTACAGCGCGGCCGGCGGCCTCGCGTGGGCCGCCGTGATGGGCTCCCTCGGCTTCTACCTGGGCTCCAACTGGGGCCTGCTCGACCGCCTCGTCCGCTTCCTCGGCCTGGGCGGCCTGGCGGTGGTGGCGGCGCTCATCCTGCTGGTTCTCGTGCTCCGAAGACGCGCCGCGCATACCTAGCCACCACCAGGCTGCTGGCAGCCAGCAGGCAGCCCAGGCCCGCGATCACACGGTCCGTGCCGAGCACGTCGGACAGCGCCGCCGTGAGCAGCACCGGCACCGCCGTCACGCCGTTGATGACCATGAACAGCAGCGAGAAAATGCGGCCCCGCACGTCGTCGGAGGTGTGCTCCATCAGGTAGCTGAGGGCCGGGATCATCAGCACCCCGAACTCCAGGCCCAGCAGCAGGCTGAAGGCGGCCCCCACCCACCTCGTGTACTCGTGGAACCCGACCAGGTGCCGGGGCGCGGCCGGCACGATGGCCAGCAGCACCAGCGTGAGGCCGGTCGCCGCGAGCCCGCTCATCAGCAGCCGGCTGGGGCTGAGGCGCCGGCCGATCTGGCCCAGGGTCGCCGCGGCCAGGAGGGCGCCGACGGTCGCCGGCACCAGGATGACGTAGCTGTCCTGGTCGGCGATGCCCAGCACCTGGCTGACGTAGGCGGGGGCCAGGGTGAACATCATGAACATCACCAGCACCGCCAGGGACAGCTGGCCGAAGGCGATCAGGAGGACCGGCGAGCGGCCGAGCGTCTCCGCGCCGGCCCGGAGGTCCAGCCACAGCTGGTGGAACGGGTTGCGCGCGTCGACCGCGGCCGCGGGCCGGTCGCGGGCAGGCCGCGGGATGCGGGCGAACCCGATCAGGGCGCCGGCGATCCCGAACAGCGCCACCGCGATCCAGTAGGGGGCGTAGATGTCGGCGCGGCTGACGATCGGGGCGAGCGCGCCGCCCAGGACGAGCGTGATGACCATGGTCGCCAGCACCATCGAGTTGGCCGCGATGAGGGCGCTGCGGCTCACCACGCTGGGGATGGCCGCGGCCTCCGCCGGGCTGAAGAGCTGGCCGACCGCGGCGAAGGCGAAGGTGATGACCAGCAGGTGGACGTAGTCGCCGCGCAGCCCCGGGACCATGCTGGCGACCGGGATCAGCGCGATCAGCACCGCCCGCAGGAAGTTGGTGCCGACCATGATCAGCTTGCGGTCGTGGCGGTCCGCGAAGACGCCGGCAAGGGGCGCGATCGCGACCGCCGGCACGGTGTAGGCCAGCAGCGTGACGGCCACCGGCGTGCTGCCGCCGGACAGGCGGTAGGCCAGGATGATCAACGAGAACATCAGGAACTTGTCCGCCAGCTGCGCCGCGAGCTGGGCGGTCCAGATCAGCCGGAAGTCCCGGTTGGCCAGCAGGTAGCGGAACCCCGTCGGCTGCTCGCCCTCCGGGTCCTCGGCCCGCTGGTCGGCGCCCCTGCTCGGTCGTACCGCCACGTCTGCCTCAGCTTAGGCGCGTGGCGAGCGCGAAGGCGGCCTGCCATTCCGGAAGGCTGAGCGTCTCCGCCCGGCGGGTGGGCTCGATGCCGGCGGCGGCGAGACGGGCCGCCGCCTCGTGTCCCGTCAGCCCCAGCACCCGGCCGACCGCGGCCCGCAGCTGCTTGCGCCGGAACTGGAACACGGCCTCCACGAACCGGAAGAAGGCGCCCAGGTCGGGCACGTCGACGGCGGGCCGGGGGCGGACCTCCAGCACGGCCAGCGCCGACGTGACCCGGGGCGGCGGGTCGAACGCCTCGGGCGGCAGCTCGAACTCGATCCGGGGCTCGGTGAACGCCTGCACGGCCACCGTCGCCAGGCTCCAGCCGTCCAGCCCGCACCAGCGGCGCGCCACCTCGCGCTGGACGACCAGGCTGAGGCGCCGGGGCCGCGGCTCCCGCTCCAGCAGGTGCGGGACCAGCGCACCGGTCAGGTAGTACGGGATGTTGCCCACGACGATCTCGCCTCCTGAAGGGAAGAGCACCGCCGGGTCGAGCTTCAGGACGTCCTGGTTCACGACCTCGGCGTCGGGGGCGGCCGCGCGCAGGGCCGGGAGGAGCCTGGCGTCGAGCTCGACGGCGACCACGCGGCGGGCGAGCCGCGTCAGCTCCCCGGTCAGGGTGCCCGGACCGCTGCCGATCTCCAGGACCTCGTCGGACGGCCCGATGCCGGCGGCGGCCACCACCCGGTCGCGCAGCGCGCGGTCGACCAGGAAGTGCTGGCCCAGGCGGCGGCTGGCCTTCAGTCGCCGTCGAGGCGCGGGAACAGGGTCCTGACGTTGGCCCATTCCAGCTCGGCCAGTTCCTCGAGCGCGATGCCCCGGACGCCGGCCAGCACCCGCGCGGTGTCGACCATCCAGGCCGGCCGCATCGGGCCCTCGCGGCCCTTCGGCGTGCCCCACGGCGCGTCCGTCTCCAGCAGCAGGCGGTCCGCGGGGACGCGCCTGGCCACCTCGCGCAGGTCGGCGCGGCTGGCCCGGGTCACCACGCCCGAGAAGGAGATGAAGAAGCCCAGGTCCAGGAAGCGGCGGGCCCACTCCCAGTCGAGGACCCAGTAGTGCATGACGCCGGTGAGGCCGGGGTGGGCGCGCAGGGCCGCGTAGACGGCCTCGGTGCTCTCGCGCGTGTGCACGCAGACCGGCAGCCCCCGGTCCAACGCCAGCTCGCAGCAGGCGTGGAACCACTCCTCCTGGGCGTCGTGGGGTCCCCGGTGCTCGTCGGCGTGGTCCAGCCCCACCTCGCCGACGGCGACCACGCCGGGCCGCCCGGCCAGCTCCCGGAGCACGTCCAGGTCGGGCCCGACCTGGTTCAGCGGGTGGTGGCCGACGGCGGCCCAGACGCCGGGCCGGGTGCCGGCCCACTCCGCGGCCCGACGGCTGGTGGCCTCGTCGACGCCCATGGCGATCAGGTCCGAGACGCCGGCGGCCCGCGCCTCGGCGAGGACGCCTTCGAGCTCGCCGGGCACCTCCTCGAGGTGGACGTGGGTGTCGACGAAGGTCACCGGCGCCGTTACTCCCTCCCCCCTTGCGGGGGAGGGTTGGGGTGGGGGGTTGGACCAGCCGGCGCCACCGAACCGCCCTGTCTGCAGCTGTCTGGCGCCGGGCGACCGGTCTCCATCCCGAGCGGTCGTGCGGGCACGAGCGGCCCCCCCACCCTACCCTCCCCCGCGAGGGGGGAGGGAACATACCTCTCCCACGCCTACGCGCCGGCGGGGTCGCGCATCCGGTCCAGCTCCTGCTCGACCACGCTGTCGTCCAGCTTGCGGAACAGCGCCTTCGGGGGCTCCAGCGGGCGGCCCGGCGGGATCTCGCTCGGCCGCCAGCGGGGGGTGGCGTCGTAGTCGTCGCCCAGCACGACGTGGCGCTGGCCGCCCTCCTCCTCGTACTCGCGCACCCGCGGCTGCGGCGCGATGACGTCGTCGTAGCCCAGCATCTCGTGCAGGCGCTGGCTCGAGAACGGCAGGACCGGCGTGATGAGCGTCTTCAGGCTGTCGACGCTGCGGACCGCCACGAACAGCGTGGTGGCCGCGCGCTCGCGGTCCTCCTTGATGCGGTGCCAGGGCTGCTCCTCGGCCAGGTACTGGTTGACCAGCGCCGCCAGCCGCAGCACCTCGATGATGGCGGCCTTGAAGCGCGCCCGGCCGTACAGGTCGCCCACGGTGGCGAAGCCGCCCTCCACCTCCGCCAGCAGCCGCCGGTCGCGCTCGGTCAGCTCGCCCGGCTCGGGCACGGCACCGAAGTTGCGCTGCGCGTTTACGAGGGTCCGGTGGACCAGGTTGCCCCACGTCCCGACCAGCTCGTCGTTGTTGCGGCGCACGAACTCGGCCCACGTGAAGTCGGTGTCGCCGGTCTCGGGGCCGGCTATGGTCAGGTAGAAGCGCAGGGCGTCCGGGTCGTAGCGGGACAGGAAGTCACCCACCTCGATCACATGGCCGCGGCTCGTGCTGAACTGGCGGCCCTCCATGGTCAGGAACTCGCTGGAGACGACGTCATAGGGCAGCTCCAGGTCGCCGGCGCCCAGCAGGATGGCCGGCCACATCACGGAGTGGAACGTGATGTTGTCCTTGCCCATGAACTCGTAGTTGCGCGCCGCCGGGTTCTGCCACCACTCGCGCCAGCGCTCCGGCTCGCCCTGGTTGGCGGCCCACTCGATGGCGGCGGACAGGTAGCCGATGACCGCGTCGAACCAGACGTAGATCCGCTTGTCGGGCCGCTCCTCCCAGCCCGGCAGCGGGATGGGCACGCCCCAGTCCAGGTCCCGCGTGATCGCCCGCGGCTTCAGGTCGGCCAGGTAGCCGAGCGTTAGGTTGCGCACGTTGGGCCGCCAGTGCGTCTGCCCGCCCACCCACTCGCGGAGCTGCTCGCCGAAGGCGGGCAGATCGAAGAAGAAGTGCTCGGTCTCGCGGAACTCGGGCACCTCGCCGTTGATCCGGGAGCGGGGCTCGATCAGGTCCGTGGGATCGAGCTGGTTGCCGCAGTTGTCGCACTGGTCGCCGCGCGCCTCCGGGTAGCCGCAGATCGGGCACGTACCCTCGATGTAGCGGTCGGGCAGCGTCCGGCCCGTGCTGGGCGAGATGGCGCCCAGCTGCTTCCTGGGAAACAGGTAGCCCTTCTCGTACAGGGTGCGGAACAGGTACTGCGTCACGCGGTAGTGGTTGCGCGTCGTCGTGCGCGTGAAGATGTCGTACGTCAGCCCGAGCCGGCGCAGGTCCTCCACGATGATCGCGTTGTTGCGGTCCGCGAACTCGCGCGGGGGGATGCCGAGCAGGTCGGCCCCGTAGGTGATCGGCGTGCCGTGCTCGTCCGTGCCGCTCACCATGAGCACCTGGGCGCCGCGCAGGCGCTGGTAGCGGGCGAAGACGTCGGAGGGGACGCCGAAGCCCGCGACGTGGCCGATGTGGCGCGGGCCGCTCGCGTACGGCCAGGCCACGGATATGAGGATGCGCTCAGGCTGGGTCATGGGAGATGACAAGCGTAATCTCGCCTCGCACGGGCTCGCCAAGGGCCGCCAGCACCTCGGCGGCCGTGCCCCGCAGCACCTCCTCGTGCACCTTGGTCAGCTCCCGGCCCAGCGCCACCCGGCGCTCCGGCAGCGTCTCGGCCAGCACGCCGAGGGCGCGCCGCACCCGGTAGGGCGACTCGAACGCCACGGTCGGCCGGTCGGCCGCCCGCAGGCCCTCGAAGAACCGGCGCAGCTCGCCCGGCTTGCGCGGCAGGTAGCCGGCGAAGCAGAAGCCGGGACCGGCCCACCCGGCGACCGCGAGCGCCGCGGTGATCGCGCTGGGCCCCGGCAGCGGCACCACCCGGTGGCCGGCCGCCCAGGCCGCGTCCACCAGCCGCTGGCCCGGGTCGGACAGCGTCGGCGTGCCCGCGTCCGTGACCAGCGCCACGTCGCCCCGCTCCAGCGCCTCCAGGACCCGGGGCAGCGTCCGCTCCTCGACCGGCGCCCGGTAGCTGAGCATCGGCCGCTTGAGGCCGTGCCGGGCCAGCAGCCGGCCGGTCACGCGCGTGTCCTCGGCGGCGATGGCCTCCACCTCGCCCAGCACGCGCAGGGCGCGCAGCGTCACGTCCTCCAGGTTGCCGATCGGCGTCGCGACCACGTACAGCGTGCTCAACTGTGCGGGTGGACCTCGACGAGCGGGAGCGCGAGCGCCGGCTGCGGCTCCGGTTCGGGCCGCCGGTCGAGGAGCCGGCGGCCCGGGAC
>JBKPCH010000099.1:0-5362 GCA_046727275.1 Candidatus Dormiibacterota bacterium | reverse complement strand
CGGCTCGGTGGCGTCACCGTACCGGGAGACGGAGGCGATGGCCGACGGCTCGGACGCGATCGCGGACTGGCCCCTGCTCAACGCGCTGGTGAACACCGCGGCCGGCGCCACCTGGGTCAGCATCCACCACGGCGGGGGCGTGGGCATCGGCCGCTCCATCCACGCCGGCATGGTCTGCGTCGCCGACGGCTCGGACCTGGCCGCGGAGAAGCTGGCCCGGGTGCTGACCTGCGACCCGGGGACGGGCGTGCTGCGCCACGCGGACGCGGGCTACCCGCGAGCCGCCGAGGTCGCCCGCGAGCGGGGCGTGCGCCTGCCGATGAGCGAGCCGGCGGGCTGAGCGGGGCGGGGTCAGCCGGGCGGCGACAGCTCCCAGGCCGTCGCCGACTCGGGAGCATCGATCCACAGCCGCTGGGTACCGTCCGGCCGCACGGTCAGTCCCAGGCGGTCGCGGTCGGGCCGGCCGGCGGCTTCCAGCCTCGCGTACAGCCCCTCGGTTTCGTCCCACACCCGGCGTGGTCCGCCCTCGGTCACGCAGCCGCGGTCAAGGTCGATCAGCGCCCAGCTGCGGTCCGCCGTGTCCACGAGCGCGGTCTGCCGCTCGCCGGCGCGCACAGTGACGCCGAACGGCCACAGCACCAGGCGGGCGACCGTCCAGAAGACCGGCACCTCTCTGCCGTACCACATCGTCTGAAGGCGTGCGGCATCTCGCGGCCGCACGTCCCCGGGGACGTCTACAAGGGCCCGCAGTGCCTCCTCCGGCTCGCGCCGGGGCGCGTGGCCTCGCATCCACATGAAGGTGAAGCCCGCGATGAAGCGCCCAGTGGCCGAGCCGTCCTCCTGGCGCACCAGACGAGCCGTCGCCCAGGGGAGGGTGCCGACCAGGATGCCGGCCGGCCGCAGCTGCTGCACCCACGCCAGCGGGATCCGGGACACGGTCACCATGGACACCAGCCTGTCGTACGGCCCGTTGGGGGCGTAGCCGGCGAACCCGTCGCCGCATACGACGGTGGGTCGGTAGCCGGCGAGCGGCAGCCGCTCACGGGCCAGCCGCACCACCTCTGTGTCGATGTCGATGCTGGTCACGTTCGCCTCGCCGGCTCGCTCACACAGCAAGGCCGTGCTGTAGCCGCTGCCTGTTCCCACATCGAGGACGCGCTGTCCCGGCTCGAGGTCCAGCGCCTCGAGCAGGGGAAGCACGATGGCCGGCATGGTTGCGGAGCTGGTCGGGTAGCCGGTCTCGGTGTCGTACGCGGTGACCAGCGACTCGCCGCGACGGTAGGTGGCCGCGAGCCACCGCTCGTACTGCTGGGGATCGGCGCCATCGACCGCACGCCGGCCGCCGTCGTCCAGGTCCTCGTAGAAGCGCGGAACGAGCAGGTGCCGTGGCACGCGCTCCACCGCCTGCCGCCAGGCGGAGCTGGTGATCTCACCGCGTCGGGCCAGCTCGGTCGCGAGCCCGCGGCGAAGCTCGAGGGCGTCGGTCACGTCTTCTTGAGGTGCGGGTCGCAGCACAGCGGAGCCGTGCAGCCGCCGTCCTTGTCCTCGTCGAACTCGCGCAGCTCGGCCTGCAGCCGCCGCCGCGTCTCCGCGGATGCCGCGTAGATGTCCGCCAGCGTCGTTTCGGTGACGCTGCCGAGCCTGATCCAGCGCGACATCGGGCACGGCCAGACCTCTCCGCCAGGCGAGACGGCGAGGCGACGGTCGCCACATCCTCCACACAGCTGGTCGACCTGCCGGGGCGCACGATCGCGGATCCCTCGCCCCAGCTGGCGCAGCTCGTCATAGTCGACCTGGGCGATGCCGAGCGCCAGCATCCGCACGACGGCAGCGCGCGCTCGCTGGTCGGGGCTTATCGCGATCACGCCGACCCGCAACGGTACTCCTCTCCGGAGCGCCTCGTGGATGCTGGCGAGCGTCCGGGCATGGCTGCCGGGACGACAGGTGATCGCGTCGTGCTCGCGCGGGTCATCCGAGTAGTAGCTCGTGGCCAGACGTACGCCCGGCAGCTCGAATAGTTCCCAACTCCGCTGAGAGAAGGGCCGGGCCAGGTTCGAGTAGACCTCGACCTCCAGACCGCGGGCAACAGCGTGCTGAACGAGCCCGGGGAAGTCCGGGTGCAGCGTGGGCTCGCCACCGATGAGCTGGACCCGGTCCACTCGCAGCTCGGCTGCCTCGTCGAGGAGACGGCGCCAATGGCGGCCGGTCATGGTGCCGTGAGACCCGCGCGGCCCACTCTCCGCGTAGCAGTGGACGCATCCCAGTTGGCACCTGCCCGTGATCTCGAGGGACACGAAGTCGAGAGCGTCAGCACAGCTAGACATCGTCAATAGCCTCCCCCGCGCGTCCGCGGCTCCCGCGCCGCGGGTAGAGCCACCACCAGCACATGGATTGTAGTAGGCCCGAGGTCGATGAGCCAGCCTGGAGCGACCGGTCACCCCGGTCGCTACATAATTGACGCGCAGGTGACTGACTCCTGTGAGAGGATGCGGCTCGGTCTCGCTCTGTCACGTCCGACCGGTCCGGTTGCCAAGGGGCGACCGGGCTGCGCGGCGCGCCGTCGGCGCCGCCGTCGCCCCGCCGGGCCGCTACCGCGCTACCGCCCGACCGGGAACGGCACCGGCACCGGCCGGCCGCCGGCGACCTGGATCTCCGCCACCCGGCCGTCGTCGTACTGCCGGCGCCAGCCGCCGTTGCGCCATGTGTCCGTGGCGCCCAGCTGCCGGCCGGCGATCGTGAAGCGGCACGTCTCGCTGGAGGCGCCGTCGGCCATCACGCACTGGCCGGTCACGTGCTCGCCGTTCATCACGGCGCTGCTGCCGGCGCGGGTGGCGCCTCCCCCGGTCGTGATCACGAGCGCCGCCCCGCCTGGTCCGCTGTAGGTGCCGGGACCAGCTGGAGCGAGCCGCGTGCCGCCGATCTCGTAGCCGGCCGGTGACCTGCTGACCGTGACCGTGGCGGGGCTGGTCAGCAGCACGGCGCCGGCGCCCGCGGCCGCCACGCCCACGAGTAGCGCCGCCAGGTGGGGGCGCAGGCCCCAGGGTCCGCGCGGCGCCCGCCGGCTGCGGACCGCGTGTGGGCTGGTGATCGAGCCGATGGGCAGGCGCTGCGTCAGACAGGCTCCTCTTCAGAGCCGGCGGCCCGGAACGTGGCGTTCTCGATCTCCTCCAGGTCGGGCCGGAGCCAGGCCGTCAGCACCCACTCGTTGCTGTTGTACTGGCGCCGCCCCTCGTGCTCGATCACGCTGCGGTCGGTGAACCGGGCGGTGGCGCAGGGCGTCCGCCCGCTCTCCAGGCCCTCGATCCGGAGCGTCGCGGTCGTGCCGAAGTCGGGCTTGACCTTGAGGCCCTGGTCGCGAAACCGGCGGCGCACCGGCTCCCACGCGGCCAGCAGCCGCTGGCTGCAGTAGGCGTTCAGGCGGTCGCGGGGGTCCGCCAGCCCGCCCACGCTGCCCAGCCGGTACTCGGGGAAGAGGCGCTGGTCGACGGGCTCGCGGAGGTCCAGGAACCACGACACGGAGTCCAGCAGCAGCGCGTACAGCAGCGCGTGGACCTGCTCGATCTGCCGCTCCCGGTGCTCGTCCGTGCTCGGCTCGAAGTGCCGGCGCCGCCTGCTGAACACGCCGGCTACGCTCCTGCCGCCAGCGCCCGGACGGCCGCGCTCGCCACGCGGACGTACGCGTCGCGAAGCTGGCCGGAGATGTCCAGGATCGACATGCCCTCGACGATGGCCAGCGTCGCCTTCTCGCTCCTCGGCACCGTCACCACCGCGACCACCCGGTTCCTGATCTCCCCCAGCAGCTCGGCCACGACCGGGTGGCGCCGCAGCTTGCGGTCGTTGGACTCGATGTGGCTGACCACGACCGGCTTGCCCCGCATGCTCGGGATGTCCAGGTACTCCATCGCGCTCAGCAGGGCCGTCGGGTCGTCCGTCGTCGGCAGGATCACCAGGTCGGCCAGGTCGATGTAGGCCGCGCAGATCGACGCCTCCGCCGAGGAGAAGTCGGGGAGCCGGTTGGGCAGGTCCACCACGATGAAGACGTGGCGCTCGCGCAGGTGGTGGACGAAGCGCTGGATCAGGCCGGGCGGGTAGGCGTCCACCGACGTCCTGTCCTCGGGGTACACGGCCAGCGCCGGGGTCTTGGCCCAGGCCGGCGTCGGGGGCAGCTCGTAGCCGCTGCTCAGCGCCGCCATCAGCTGCCGGACCGTGCCCGCGTTGGCGGGGATGTCCAGCCGGCCCCACTGGTCGGGGTTGCCGATGTTCTGATCGACGATGGCGGCGCTGCCGGTCGTGTCCCCGAGCGCGTAGCCGATCACCTGGGCGACGGCGCCGGCCGTGACGGTCTTGCCCACGCCGCCCTTGCGGCCCGGCACGACGACCACGGGCGCCGGGTGCAGGCCCAGCACCAGGTCGCCGATCTCGCGCGGGATGGCGATGGTGCCGCGCCGGCCGAACAGCCGGGCCAGGCCGAACCATCCGTGACCCGCCCTCGCGCGGCGCCGGCGCCGCGGCTGGAACAGGCTGGCGCGCACCAGGTCGTCGTCCGTCCGCACCGCCAGCCCCTGCTCGGGCGGCAGCGCCTCGACCGTGGACAGGGCCGTGAACGGGTCCAGCAGGCGTGGCGCCGGCTCGGCCGCGGCGACCGGCGGCAGGGTCCGCGCCGGGCGGTGCGGCTCGAGGCGGGGCATGAACAGCACGCCCTCGCCCGGCGGAGTGGCCGGCGGCGCGGCGGGAGCGGCGGGCTCGACGGGAGCGGCGGGCGCCTCGGCCGGGCGGAAGCAGTCGAACGAGGCGACGGCGTGCTCGGCCAGCCTCAGCGGGTCGTCGGTGACGATCGCCACCGCATCCCGCAGGGTGGCGTAGCGGTGCCGGTCGGCCTCGCCGGCGACGCCCACGATCAGCTCGCAGTCCAGCCCCGCGAGCTGGCGCTCCAGGCCCGGCTCGTGCCTGACCAGGAGCACGGGCCGGCCGTTGGTCGGGACGTGCCGCTGCCACCAGTCGTCCAGCTCCGTCGCCAGGTCTCCCCGGGCGGCGAAGAAGTCGATCCCCTGCACCGGGGTGACCAGGACCGTCACCGCCGTCCCCGGCTGCAGCGCCGTCCGCAGCGCCTCGGCCGCCCGGGAGCCGCCCGGCTCGGGCAGCAGGCTCAGGAAGACGTGCGGGTGGTCCGTGGCCTCAGCGCGCAAGCTGCCGTCCAGCCTCCTGCAGCGAGCCGCCGTCCAGGACGACCGTGGTCGCGGCCAGGTGGTGCTGCAGCCCGGCCGCCAGGACGAGCAGGCCGGCCGCCAGTGCCGCCGCCCCGACGAAGGTCCGGGCCCGCGGCGTCGGTAGCCGGCCGCCGGCGGCCCGCGCCAGCCTGGTG
>JBKPCH010000098.1:0-14977 GCA_046727275.1 Candidatus Dormiibacterota bacterium | reverse complement strand
GGTCCGAGCCGTCCCGGCCGCACGGCCCGGCCGCCGGCCGGATGGCGCCGAGGGACGCGGCCGCCGCACGGCGCCGGGCTGGCCTCGACCCGGCGGCGTCGAACGTGCTGGTCGGCATCGGGCTCATCGCGGCCTACATCGCCATCTGCCTGTCGCCGCTGGCCATCGTCTCGATCGGGCACACCGTGCCCCGGCGGCCGTTCCTGGTCGACTTCTCGGTCGCCCTCGGCTACGTGGGCCTGGCGATGATGGTCCTCCAGTTCACGCTGGTCTCGCGGATCAAGTGGCTGGCCAGGCCGTTCGGGATCGACGTCCTGCAGCGCTTCCACCGCGAGGTGTCGTTCGTCGCGCTGGCGTTCGTGTTCGCCCACCCGGCCCTGCTGCTGGTCCAGAGCGCGTCCACCTACCTGCCCCTGTTCGACGTCCGGACCGCTCCCTGGCGCGCGCGGTACGCCGTAGCCGCCTGCGCGGCGCTCCTGCTCGTCGTGTTCGTGTCGATCTGGCGGCGCAAGCTGCGCCTCCCCTACGAGCTGTGGAAGTTCACGCACGGCCTGCTGTCCACCGGCGTGATGTTCCTGGCCCTGGCCCACATGGTCGGCGTCAACCGGTTCACTGCCGGGACGGGCGGCCGCGTCGTTGTCCTCCTCGTCGGCATCGCCGTCGTGGCGATCCTCGGCTGGAGCCGCCTGGTCGCGCCGCGCGTGCACCTCTTCCAGCAGTGGCGGGTCGTGCAGGTCACGAGGGAGCGCGGCCATGCGTTCACCATCGTCGTTGAGCCGCACCGGCACCCCGGGTGGTCCTTCATGCCGGGCCAGTTCGCCTGGGTCACCGTGGGCCGCTCGCCCTTCAAGCTGACCCAGCACCCGTTCTCGCTCTCGTCGCCGGGCGACGTCGCGGAGAGCGGCCGGATCAACCTGACCATCAAGGAGGCCGGCGACTGGACCCGGCGCATCGCCTCCATCACGCCGGGCACCAGGGTGTACCTGGACGGGCCGCACGGCTCCTTCTCTATCGACGTCGACCAGGCGCCCGGCTACGTGTTCGTCGCGGGCGGCGTGGGCATCACGCCAATGTTCAGCATGATCTCGACGATGTGCCTGCGCGACGACACCCGGCCGGCCATCCTCTTCTACGCCAATCACGACTGGGACAGCATCACCTTCCGGGAGCAGCTGGACGAGCTCAGCACGTACATGACGAACCTGCGCGTGGTGCACGTCCTGAAGACCCCGCCGCCTGGCTGGCGGGGGGAAGCCGGACGGATCACGCCCGAGATGCTAGAGCGCAACCTGCCCCGCCAGTACCAGGCCTTCGGCTACTTCATCTGCGCGTCCGAGGCGATGATGGACACGGTGGAGGAGGCGCTGCTCGGGCTGGGCGTGCCGGCCCACCACGTCCACGCCGAGCGCTTCGGGATGGTCTGACCCGATATGCCCGTCGTGTGGGCCAGGCGCGTGGTGTTCGCGGTGACCGCCATCCTGGTCGCCGCCTGCGCCGCCTTCGCGGCCTGGCACCCGTAGGACCTGCGGCGGCCCTGTACCCTGGCCGCATGCCACTGGATCCCCAGGCGAAGGCGTACCTGGACCGGCTGGCCCAGCTCGGCATCCGGCCGGTCGAGCAGCTGACGCCGGAGGAGGCCAGGCGCCAGGCCGAGGAGGCGGCGCCCGCCCTGTTCGGCCCCACCGACGACGTCGCGGCCGTCCAGGACATCGACGTGGGAGGCGTCCCCGTCCGGCTCTACTCGCCCGTCGAGCAGCCCGGGCTGTCGGCGATCGTCTACTTCCACGGGGGCGGCTGGGTGGCGTGCTCGGTGAACACGCACGACGGCACCTGCCGGGCGCTGGCCGCCCGGTCCGGCTGCCGCGTCGCGTCGGTCGGCTACCGGCTGGCGCCGGAGCACCGCTACCCCGCGGCGGTGGAGGACTGCTGGACGGTCACCCGCTGGGCGTTCGAGCAGGCGCCGGCGGTGGCCGTGGCCGGCGACAGCGCCGGCGGCAACCTGGCCGCCGTGATGGCGATTCGCGCCCGTGACGCCGGCCTGCCCCTGGCGTTCCAGGCCCTGGTCTACCCGGTGATGGACAGCCAGTTCGACCGCGAGTCCTACGTCGCCAACGCCGAGGGCTACGGCCTGACCCGCGCCGCGATGCGCTGGTACTGGGATCACTACCTGGGCGAGGCCGACGGCGGCCAGCCCGAGGCCTCGCCGCTGCACGCCGGGTCGCTGGCGGGGGTCGCGCCGGCGCTGGTCGTGGTGTGCGAGTACGACCCCCTCCGCGACGAGGGCGTCGAGTACGCCGCCCGCCTGCGCGAGGCCGGCGTGCCGGTGTCGCTGTCCGAGTACGAGGGCATGATCCACGGGTTCGTGCGCCTGGCGGCCGTGATCGACCGGACGGACGATCTGCTGGAGGAGGTCGCGGGCGCCGCCAGGCGGGCCCTGGTCGCCGGCTGAGCGCCGGGGCCGCCCAGCCCGGTCGCGCCGTTGGCGTACCGTTTGCTCAGAGCCGTGGGTATGAACAGGGACGGGGCGGCGCCGGCCGCCGTGGTCGAGGCCAGGGGGCTGGTCAAGTCGTACGGCAAAATCGAGGCCGTGCGCGGGATCGACCTGGCCGTCAGGCCCGGCGAGGTCTTCGGCTTCCTGGGCCCCAACGGCGCGGGCAAGTCGACCACGATCAGCATCCTCTGCACGCTGCTCCGGCCCACGGCGGGAGAGGCCCTGGTCGCCGGCATCGACGTCACCCGCGACCCGGGCGGCGTGCGCAGCCGGATCGGCCTGGTGTTCCAGGACCCGTCGCTGGACGACCAGCTCACCGCCCGCGAGAACCTGGAGTTCCACGCCTTCCTCTACAACGTGCCGCGCGCGGAGCGGTCGGCGCGGATCGACGGGGTCCTGGAGATGGTGGAGCTGAAGGACCGGGCCTCGTCCCAGGTCAAGACCTTCTCGGGCGGCATGAAGCGGCGGCTGGAGATCGCCCGGGGCATCCTCCACTACCCGCAGGTGCTGTTCCTGGACGAGCCGACGCTGGGCCTGGACCCGCAGACGCGAAGCAAGATCTGGGCCTACCTGGACGACCTGCGCAAGCGGGAGGGCATCACCCTCTTCATGACGACGCACTACATGGACGAGGCCGAGTTCTGCGACCGGATCGCGGTCATCGACCACGGCCAGATCATCGCCCAGGGCACGCCGGACGAGCTGAAGGCGATGGTCGGCGGCGACGTCGTCACCGTGACCACGCGCGACGTGGCCGCGGCGGCCGGGGAGATCCGGCGGGCGTTCGAGCTGGAGCCGATCGTCGAGGGCAGCCGGCTGCACATCGAGGTCCCGGACGGCGCGGCCTTCGTGCCGCGGCTGGTCCGCGAGCTGACGGTCCCGCTCAACGCCGTGACGCTGAGCCGGCCCAGCCTCGACGACGTGTTCCTGAAGCTGACGGGCCGCGCCATCCGCGACGAGTCGGCGGGCCAGATGGACCAGATGCGGTCGATGGTGGCGATGTGGTCGAGGAGGGGACGGCGATGAGCGCCCAGGGCACGCAGACGGCCACGCTCCACCGCCATGCCACGGTGGACACGCGCGGGGCCACCCTGCGCGCGATCTACATGATCTGGCGGCGCGACCTGATCCGCTTCTGGCGGGACCGGGTGCGGGTCGTGGGAGCGCTGGCCCAGCCGCTGCTGTTCCTGGTCATCCTGGGCACGGGCCTGTCCTCGGCCCTGCGCGGGGCCGGCGGCGGCGGCCTCCACGGCGGGGTCGACTACCAGACGTTCATGTACCCGGGCATCATCGGCATGGCCGTCCTGTTCTCGTCGATCTTCAGCGGCATGTCGATCATCTGGGACCGCGAGTTCGGCTTCCTGAAGGAGGTGCTCGTCGCGCCCATCGACCGCTCGGCGGTGGCGATCGGCAAGACGCTGGGGGGCGCCACGCAGGCGGCGCTCCAGGGCGTGATCCTCCTGCTGCTGGCCCCGTTCGTCGGCGTCAAACTGAACCCGCTGGCCGTGCTGGCGCTACTCGGGCTGATCTGCTGCGTGTCCTTCGCGCTCGCCGCCGTCGGCGTGGCGGTCGCCGCGCGCATGAAGTCCATGATGGGCTTCCAGTTCGTGCTGAACTTCCTGGTCCAGCCGGCCTTCTTCCTCTCCGGCGCCCTCTTCCCCGTCACGGGCCTGCCGGCCTGGATGACGTTCCTGACGCGCCTCGACCCGCTGTCCTACGGCGTCGACGCGCTCCGGCGCGTCGTCCTGGACGCCTCCGGCGTGCCGGCGCCGGTGGTGGACCAGCTGTCGATGACGCTGGGCGGCCAGATCGTGCCGATCGCGCTCGAGGTGGCCATCCTGCTCGGGTTCGGCCTCGTCCTCATGGGCGTCGCGGTGTTCTTCTTCCGCCGGCAGGACTAGTAGCTCCTCGCCGCTACGCTGAGCACCTGGTGAGCCCTCGGTCCCTCGCGAGCGGCGTCGCGACCTACCTGCGCGGCCTCTGGGCCGAGCAGGACGAGGTGGCCCTGCCGAGACCCGCCGGCCTCCCGGTCGTGGTCATCATCGTCCTGGTGGTCGTGATCTGGTCCTTCCTGGCGGAGGCGCGGCCCTACCGCCAGTCCCACGTGGTCGCCGTCGCGGTGGCCGACCTCGCCCTCGTGGCCGCGGCGATCTCCGCCGGCGCCCGCTCCAAGCGGGCGGGACTGACCGAGCGACGCCTCACGGCGGCCGCCGCGGCGCTGGTCGCGCTGCCCTCCCTGGCGCTGCAGGGCTGGTACGGACCCAGCGTGGTGGCAGTCGCCTCGGCGGCCTTCGCGGCAGGAGTGCTGGAGCTCTACGGCCTGGTGCTGATGGCCACCCTGGTCGTCGCCTACGGCCTCACCCTCTGGCTGTCGGGACGCCTGGACCTCCTGTTCGTCCCGCTGGCGCTGGGCCTCGGCTGGGTCTACGTCAGCCCCATGGAGGGCAGGCGGCAGCGGCGCCTCATGCTGGAGCGCGCGGCAACGGAGGAGCGCGAGCGCCTCGCCCGCGAGGTGCACGACGTCCTCGCGCACACGCTGACCGCGCTCTCCGTGCAGCTGGAGGGCGCCCGGATGCTGCTGGAGGAGCAGCCGGGCGACGGCAGGGTCCTGGCGGCGGTGGAGCGCGCCCGCCGGCTGGCGGACGCCGGCATCGACGAGACCAGGCAGGCGGTCGCGGCCCTGCGGGGCGACAACCCGCCCGGGCCGCAGTCGCTCCGCCGGCTCACGGAGGACTTCCAGCGCGAGAGCGGCGTGCCGGCCACCTTCGAGGAGGAGGGCTCCCCGGCGGCCCTCCCGGCCGAGGCGGGATTCGCGGTCTACCGCGCCGCCCAGGAGGCGCTGACCAACGTGCTCAGGCACGCGGACGCCTCGCGGGTCGAGGTCCGCCTGCGCTACGCCGGGGGCGGCGCCGAGCTGACCGTCTCCGACGTCGGCCGGGCGAAGGCGTCCCTCGCCTCCCCCGGCTACGGCCTGGCCGGCATCCGCGAGCGCGCCGAGCTGCTGGGCGGCCGCCTGGAGTGCGGGCCCACCGCCGCCGGCTTCGAGGTCCGGCTGTGGGTGCCGGCGTGACCAGAGTGGTCGTGGTCGACGACCAGGCCATGGTCCGGGAGGGACTGGTGACCATGCTGGAGCTGATGCCTGGCATCGAGGTCGCCGGCACCGCCGGCGACGGCGAGGAGGCCCTGGCGCTGGTCGGGCGCGTGGCCCCGGACGTCGCGCTGATGGACCTGCGCATGCCCCGGATGGACGGCGTGGAGGCGACCCGGCGCATCCGGACGGAGCACCCGGCGACCCGCGTCATCGTGCTCACGACGCACGCCGACGACCGCTCCATCGTCGCCGCGGTCGAGGCGGGAGCGCGCGGCTACCTGACCAAGAACTCCGGCGGCAATGAGATCCGGCGGGCGATCGAGACGGTGATGGAGGGGAACGCGCTGCTGGAGCCGGCCGTCCAGGCCCGCCTGCTCGACGCGGTGGCCGGCGGCCAGGCCCGGGCCCGGCCCTCCCTGCCCGACGACCTGACGCCCCGCGAGGCGGAGGTGCTGGCGCTGATCGCCGGCGGTCACAGCAACGCGGAGATCGCCCGGCGCCTCTTCGTCAGCGAGGGCACCGTCAAGACCCACATCAACAACCTGTTCAGCAAGATCGGCGCCCGCGACCGCGCGCAGGCAGTCGCGTACGCGTTCCGCAACGGGCTGGCGCAGAGCGGGTAGAGGCGGCCTCCACCCCCGGGTGGAGTTCGAGAATCCGCTCCCGCTCCCATGTGCCGGACCGGGGCCGGCCCGGACACTCGACCCATGAACGAGAGACTGTCCGCCGGCCGGCTCGTGCTCGCAGCGGCGGGCGCGATGCTGGCGCTGCTCCTGGCCTCGCTCGACCAGACCATCGTCGGCACCGCCATGCCGAGGATCGTGGCCGAGCTTCGAGGCCTCGACTACTACGCGTGGGTGACGACCGCCTACCTCGTGTCGAGCACGGTCGTCCTGCCGATCGCGGGCAAGCTGGGCGACCTCTTCGGCCGCAAGCCCTTCCTGATCGCGGGCGTCGCCGGCTTCGTGGCCGCCTCCGCCCTCTGCGGCCTGTCGCGGGACATGACCGCGCTGATCGCGTTCCGCACGGTCCAGGGCCTGTTCGGCGGCCTGCTGATCGCGTCCATCTTCGCCGTCCTGGCCGACATCTTCCCCCCGCAGCAGCGAGCCAGGATGCAGGGCGTCTTCGGCGCGGCCATCGGTATCTCGTCGATCGTCGGTCCCACCCTCGGCGGCTACCTGACCGACGGCCCCGGCTGGCGCTGGGTCTTCTACGTCAACCTGCCCATCGGCGCTGTGGCCCTGGCGGCGATCATGGTCGGGCTGCCGTTCGTCCGCTCCCGCGCCGGCCTGCGCGACATCGACTGGCTGGGCTCCGCCGTCCTGACCGCGTGCCTGGTGCCGCTGCTGGTCGGCCTGTCGATCACGCGCGACCACGCGTGGACCTCGCCCGAGGTGCTGGCGCTGCTGGCCGGCGCCGCCGTCATGCTGGTGGCCTTCCTGGTGGTCGAGCTGCGGGTGCCCCAGCCGATCGTCCCCCTACGGCTGCTCCGCAACGGCCCGTTCACGGTGTCGATCCTGGTGGCGTTCTTCGCGGCGCTGGGGCTGTTCGGGGTAATCCTCTTCGTCCCCCTCCTCTACCAGGGCGTGCTGGGGGTCAGCGCGACCAACTCCGGCCAGCTGCTGACGCCGATGATGCTCGGCCTGCTGCTGTCCAGCACGGTCGCCGGACAGCTGGTCACGCGCATCCGCCACTACCGCTTCGTGGGCACGGCCGGCGTCGCGCTGATGATGGTGGGGCTGGTGCTGCTGGCCCAGGTCGGCGTCCAGACGAGCCAGTGGGACGTCGCCCGCGACATCGTCCTGATCGGCCTGGGGCTAGGCCTGGTGCTGCCGCTGACCGTCATCGTTCCCCAGGCCGCCGTGCCCCGCGAGTTCCTGGGCGTCGTCACGAGCCAGGCCACGTTCTGGCGGAACCTGGGCGGCACCGTGGGGACGGCGGTCCTCGGCACCCTCCTGGCCAGGCGCCTGCCCGCCGCGATCCAGGGCCAGGTCTCCGGCCTGCACCTGCCGCCGGGGTTCCGGCTGCCCGCCGGGCTGAGCTCGTCCAGCCCGCAGGCGCTGTTCGACCCGGCCAACCTGGCGCGGATCAAGAGCGCCGCGGGCCCCCAGGCCGCGCCCCTGGTGGACCAGCTGGTCCACGCCACGCGGGTGGCGCTGGCCTCGACGCTGCACGACGTGTTCCTCATCGCGGCGGCGGTCCTGGCGCTGTCGCTGCTGGCCACCCTGTTCCTCCGCGAGGTGCCCCTGCAGGGCCGGGCGGAGCCGGCCGCCGAGGAGGCGCCGGCGGCGGAGGAGGCGCCGGCGGCGGCGCCCGAGCGGGCGATCGCTTAGGGGCGGCTCCACCGGTTCTGTTCCAGTCGAGGGCACGAATGCGCGCTCGACTGGAACTTCGCCGTCAAGAAGATGTGCCAGGCGCCGGGGCTACACGGAATGGCACCGATGCCAGCTCATCCTCACCAGCCGCAATCCGAAAGCGGTAATCACCGAGCTTCTGAAGCGTCAGCATGTTGAACGTCAGAGCTTGAGGCACGAAGAGTGGACTCCCGGGCTTCGAGCCGGCCGGATGGCCGACGTTCAACTTCTGCTGTACGTGGATGCCAGCGGGATTCTCGTCCTCGTCCAACAGCTGAATCTGGATCGGGATGTCCTTCAGCGCCTCGCTGTACTCGACCCTGAATATGAGGACCAGAGCCATCGTTGGGTGAGCAATGGGCATCGACCCGGCAAAGATGGTGTCCCAGCCTCCCCCATGCACATACAGCTTGCCGTTCAGCACCTGTGCGGCGTCTGCCAGGAAGGCGGCGGGGGCTTCCATGTGGTACATTGTACCACATGGAAGATCGGTTCGAGATCGAGCTCTCGACCCCGATGATCCGCATGGGGCGAACCCCTGTACTACCCCGCTCCTCCCGAAAAGGGCTCGGCCCACTGGCTGCTGATCGTGAGATAGGTGAAGAACAATGGATGAAGCCGAAATCTATGCCGACCCGGCCAACCGCGTGCCCGCCGGGCCGCCGCGGAAGCGCACCACCCAGGGAAGGATGCTCAGTGGCCACGTCCCCGTGCGCTTCTCGCCGTCGGTCATCGCTCGTATCCGCACACTGGCCGCCGATGACGGATTGACGGTCAGCGGTTGGATTCGCGCGGTCGTCGAACGGGAGGTCGAACGACGAATGCCGGTGGAGGAATCGAGCCTCCCCTACTGGACCCCGGCCCTTCGCTGGGAAGCCGACGTGCTGCCGACCGCGAACACGGCCCCGCCCCCCCTCCTGCCGGCCTGATCCGGCCGCCCGCCCTCACCTCAGGCCCAGTTCGCGCAGCACCTCGGCGGTGGCCCTGGCGGCGATCATGGTCGGGCTGCCATTCGTCCGCTCCCGCGCCGGCCTGCACGACATCGACTGGCTGGGCTCCGCCGTCCTGACCGCTGCGTGGTGCCGCCGGCCGCCGAGGAGGCGCCGGAGCTCGAGCGGGCGATCGCGTAGGAGTTCGTACCAATAAACCGCACGTACGTGCGGTTTATTGGTACACTGCCTGGCATGGACTACGTTGCCCCGATGGAGGCCGTGATCCCGGGGGTCCAGGGCAGAGTGCTGGGCGTGCTCGCCCGCACCGGCGGCGAGTTGACCATGCGGACCGTGGCCCGGCTGGCCGGCGTCAGCGCTAACCGGGCGACCGCGGTGCTGAACCGACTGGTGTCGCTGGGCCTCGTCCAGCGCCGGAACGTCGGACCGGCGGCACTCGTCTCGCTCTCGCCGGACAACGAGGCGGCCCGAGCAATCGTCTCGCTGGCCGGCCTGCGCGCCACGGTCACGACCCGGATGCGATTCGAGGCGCAGACCATCCGCCCGGCCCCGGTGAGCCTGGTCGTGTTCGGGTCCTTCGCAGCGGGGGCAGCCCGTGAGGCCAGCGACATCGACGTCATCGCGGTGCGCCCGGCCGGGGTGCGGCCGGACGACGCGGAGTGGGTGGACAGCCTGGACTCGTGGGCGGATCGAGTCGCCAGGATCGCCGGCAACCCGGTCAACCTCATCGAGGCGTCCGTGGAGGACATGCCCGAGCGGCTGCGCCGGCCCGGATCGGTCTGGGCGGCGGCTGCCGAGGACGGGCTGACGATCGCAGGGGTCGACCTGCACACCCTGGGTGAGCAGCGATGACGCCGCGCCGGTTGGGCCAGACGCGGCCGGCGACGCCGGCTCATGCCGCCACCTACCTCGCCAAGGCGCGCGAGTTCCTCCGCGCCTCGACGGACTCGCTGCGGCTGGGCAACCACATCGCCGCCACGGGCAACGCGGTTCGGTCCATGCCGGCATCGCCGCGGCCGGCGCGATCACCGCCGCCCGTGCCGGCGCCGTATGGAAGGGCGAGCATTCCCAGGCGGCGGCCCACCTGGAGACGGCCGGAGCCGAGCGGCGGCAGGCGGCGCGTCACCTGCGCCGCCTGCTTCCACTCAAGAACCAGGCCGAATACGAGCCCGACCCGATTGCCGCCGACGGCGCTCGGCAGTGCGGTCGAGGCCGCCCGCCGCATCGTCGGCGTCGCCGAGCAGGTCTGCCGGACCACCAGGCAGTCGGCCTGATCCGGCCGCCCCGCCCCTCACCCCAGGCCCAGCTCGCGCAGCACCTCGTCGGTGTGCTCGCCCACGGCCGGGGGACGGTACCGGAGGCGCGGCTCGCCCGCGCCGTAGCGGACCGGGTGCCTCAGCACCCGGGCCGCGGAGCCCGGCCCGGCGTCCAGCTCCAGGACCGGGTCCAGGTGGCGGAGGGCCGGGTCGGCCAGCGCGTGGTCCAGGTCGTTGACGGCGGCGCACCAGATGCCGTGCGCGCGCAGCCGGTCCAGCACGTGGGCCGTCGGGTGGCGCTCGATGACCGCGCCCAGCCGCGCCCGGATCTCGTCCCGCCGGCTGAAGGCCAGGGCCGGGTCGACAAGGCCCGCCAGCTCCGGCACGCCGCCCAGCGCTTCGCTGACTGCGGCGACGGGCGCGATGGAGACCGCCACGTGGCCGTCGGCGGTCCGGTAGATCCCGTAGGGCGCCGAGTGGAAGGGGCTGGCCACCGGCTCGGCCGGACGCTCGACCCGGCTCCCGTTGAGGCGGTAGACGACCGGCTCCGTGGCCAGGTCCAGCGCCGCCTGGAGCATGGCCACCTCCAGCCGCTGGCCCTCGCCGGTGCGCTCGCGGTGCAGCAGCGCGGCCAGGACGCCCATCGCCAGCAGCGCGGCGCCGTGCTGGTCCACGGCCGCGAACCCGACCGGCACCGGGTCCTCGCCGGCGCGGCCGGACAGCGACGCGACACCGGAGACCGCCTGGACCAGCAGGTCCTGGCCGGGCTGGTCGCGGAACGGGCTGTCGGCGCCGTACCCGCTGGCGGAGGCGTAGATCACGTCCGCGCGCAGGGCGCGAGCGGCCTCGTAGCCCAAGCCCAGCCGCTCCATGACGCCGGGCCGGAAGTTCTCCACGACCACGTCCGCGCCGGCGACCAGCCGCCGGGCCGCCTCCAGGCCCTCCGCGGACTTGAGGTCGAGGGCCACCGACCGGCAGTTGCGGTTGCCCAGCAGGAAGAGGCCGGACACGCCGCCCGGCCAGCAGTCGGCCCCCGTCCACCGGCGCTCCCAGGCGCCGCCCGGCGGCTCGACCTTGATCACGTCGGCGCCCAGGTCGGCGAGGTACTGGACCGCGGCCGGCCCGAGCAGGAACTGGGTGAAGGCCGCGATCCGAACGCCCTCGAGGGTCGTCAGCGGCGGCACGGCTAGGGAACCAGCTGCATGATGTGGTCGGCGACGCAGACCAGGTCGCCGCGCTGGTTCCTGACCTCGACGCGGGAGACGATCCGCTGCCGCTCCACGACGGTGGCCGTGATCTCGTAGTCCACGGTGACGGTGTCGCCCAGGCGGACTGGCTTCAGGAACCGGACGCGGTCGTAGCCGACCGAGACCATGGGCTGCTCGAAGTCCTCCAGGATGCGCGTGGAGGCGGCCGACACGTAGCCCAGGATCAGGGCGCCGTGGGCGACCCGGCCCCCGAGCGAGGTCCGTCGCGCGAACTCCTCGTCCACGTGGTTGGGGTCCAGGTCGCCGGTGATGCCGGCGAACAGGTAGACGTCCGACTCGCTCACCGTCTTGGAGAAGCGCGTCCGCTTGCCGACGGGAACGTCCTGGATCGTGCGGCCGCCCATCAGCCCCTCCCAGGCGAGAGAAGAAGACGCCGCGGGTAGGAATGCGCTTTGCGCGAGCGAGTGAGTCCGTCTTCCCGCCATCTCCAGACGCCGCCCGCGGACCCGAAGGGCCGGGCCGCAGGTCCCCCCCATGTCCCGGAGAGAGAGGGGGTTCCGGAAGGGGGGGCCTGCCCCCCCTTGCATGGCTCTACCACCAGTCCGAGCCGGCCGTGAGCCCGCCGTCCACGAAGACCGTCTGGCCCGTCACGAAGCGGGCCGCGTCGGAGGCCAGGAAGACGACCACGTCGGCGACGTCCTCCGGCTCGGCCACCCGGCGCAGCGGGGTGTGCTCGATCACCGCCCGCAGCCGGTCGGGATTGGCCTCGATGTAGGCCTCGTTCAGCGGCGTCCTCGTGACGCCGGGGCCGACCGCGTTGACGGTGCACCCGCGGGGCCCCCACTCGACGGCCAGCGCGCGCACGAGGCCGGAGACGCCCGCCTTGCTGGCGCAGTAGGCCGCCCGCAGGCGCTGCCCGTGCACCGCGCTGATGGAGGAGGTGATGACGCAGCGGCCGCCAGGGCGGCGCAGCAGCAGCGGCCCCAGCACCTGGCACGTTACGAAGATGGCGTAGAGGTTCGTGTCCAGGATGTCCCTGAGGGCGGCGTCGTCCAGGTCCAGTGCCTCCACCCGGGTGTTGACCCCGGCGTTGGCGACCAGGACGTCCAGGCCGTCCAGCGAGTCGCGAAGCTCCTCCAGGGCCGCGCGGTCGCGCACGTCGCAGGCGCGGGCGTCCAGGCCCAGCGCCCGGGCCGCCGCGACGTGCTCCTCCGAGCGGCTCACCGCCGCCACGGCGGCGCCCTCCCGCAGCAGCGCCAGGGCGATCGCGAGGCCGATGCCGCGGGTGCCTCCCGTGACGAGGGCGGAGCGGCCGTCCAGCGAGCCCACTAGCGTCCGGGCGCCGCCGCGGGGACGGCGTCGCGAAACGGTTCCAGGATGTGCTCGGCGAACTGGTCCAGCTGCTCCAGGTCGGCGGTCAGCGTGTGCAGGAACAGGTGCTCGACGCCGCGCTCCACGCGCTCCTGGACCCGGCGCTGGACGTCCTCGATCGTGCCGGTCAGGTAGACGGCCTCGATGTACTCCCAGGGCCGGCCCACGGAGACCACGGCCAGCATGCGCTGCCGCTGCTCGGCGACCGCCTCGTCGCGGCCGGCCCTCTCGCTCAGCCAGCAGAAGTTCTCGTGCGCGACCGTGAAGCCGCCGGCGGCCCGGGGCCTGCCCCGGCGCGCCAGCTCCCCGTCGATCTCGGCCAGGTCGAGCGCGATCTGGTCGGGCGAGGCGGTCGGCCGGGCGATCCAGCCGTCCCACCGGCAGATCCGGTCGAGCACCCTGGGGTCCATGGCCGGCGCGTCGGGCGAGGACTCGTGGGCGTACTGCCGGCCCCCGGCCACCCACACGGGCGGCACCGCGCCCAGCGGCTCGACCGTGATGTCGTGGAACCGGTGGTGGCGGCCCTCGAAGCTCTGGCCGCCGGCCCGCAGGAGCCGCATCGAGGCCTCCAGCACCTCGTCGGTCCGCCGTCCGCGCTGCTGGCGCGTGCCGCCGGTCGACTCGAACTCGGGCGCGAACCAGCCGGTCCCCACGCCGTAGACGAAGCGGCCGCCCGAGAGGTGCTGGAGGGTGGCGATCTCCTTCGCCAGCACCACGGGGTTGTGGGTCGGCAGCACCAGCACCGACGTGCCGAGCTGGACGCGCGACGTGACGGCGGCGACATGGGCGAGCGTGACCAGCGGCTCCGTCCAGCTGACCCGGTAGAAGCGCCGGGCGGTCAGGAGGTGGTCGGTGGCGAACAGCGACTCGAAGCCCAGCTCCTCCGCCCGGGCTGCGAACCGCCGGATCTGGTCGGCGTGCCGCGCGGGCTCGCCGGGCAGCAGGTACGAGGGCAGGCAGACGCCCAGCTTCACGTCTCGCTCTCCTTCTTCTTCAGTGGCCGCATCGTCAGCCGGCGGCAGTCTCGGGGCGAGTCAGGGCACGGGCCAGATGCAGGGGGAGGCGGGCCTCCCCCTCCGGACCCCCTCCAGGGCGGTTCGGCTTGTCTGGACATCCGGAGAACCTTCGGCTCAGCCCTTCGGGCCCGGATGCGGCGCCCCGGGATCTCGGGGAATGACAGCTCACACGCTCGGGCAAAGCCCTTGCTTACGGCCACTTCAGGATTTCCCTGCCGCATCGTCAGCCGGCGGCACTCTCGGGGCGAGTCAGGGCACGCGTCGACTCGCGGACCACCAGCTCCACCCGGTGCACGCGCACGCGGGGCGGGCGGTCGCGTCCCTCCAGCTGGGCCAGCGCCCGGCGCACGCCAGCCGCGCCGATCTGGGCCAGGCCGCTGCGGATCGTGGTCAGCGGCGGCGTCCGGAACTCCCAGCCGGGCACGTCGCCGAAGCCCACCACCGAGACGTCACGGGGCACCTCCAGCCGGCGGCGCCGCAGCTCCGACAGCACGCCGATGGCCATCGTGTCGCTGGCGGCGAACAGGGCCGTGAACCGCTCTCCGCGGTCGAGCAGGCGCCCGACCGCCGCGGCGCCGGCCTGGGGCGTGAAGGTGCCCGCCTCCACGAGCGGGCCCAGGCGGCTGGCGCGCATGGCCTCGACGTACCCGGCCGCGCGCTCACGGCTGGTCTGCACGTTGTCGGGGCCGGTCAGCAGGACGATCCGGCGGTGGCCGAGGCTCAGCAGGTGCTCGGTCGCCAGCCGGGCGCCGCCCCGGTCGTCGGTCACCTCCGAGGGCCACCGCTCGACCCGCGGCGCCAGCGACACGACCGCCGCGCCGTACGACGCGAGGCCCGCCACCCGGTCCGCGATGGCGCTCTGGTACGCACGATCGCGCAGGCCGCCCCCCGCGAACAGGAGCGCGGCGACCCGGTGGTCGATCAGCGTGTCCGCATAGCGCAGCTCCGTCGCCGGGTCGCGGTCGCTGCTGCAGACCATCGTCAGGAAGCCGGCCCGCGCGGCCTCCGCCGTGGCGCCGCGGACGATCTCGGCGAAGTAGCCGTCGCCGACGTCGTGGACCATCACGCCGATCGTGTCGGTGCGCCGGGCGCGCAGGCCGCGGGCCAGCGGGTTGGGGCGGTAGCCGAGCTGGCTGGCCGCGGCCTCGACCCGGCCCCTGGTCAGCTCGGCCACCGGGTGCCGCTGCGCGGGAGCCAGGGCGCGGGAGGCGGTCGCCGCTGACACCCCGGCCAGCTGGGC
>JBKPCH010000097.1:0-9842 GCA_046727275.1 Candidatus Dormiibacterota bacterium | reverse complement strand
TTTGTCCGGGACGTTGGGGGCGCCTTCGGCGCATCCCTTCGGGCCGGGGCGCGACGCCTGGAGGGCGGGGAAGATGGACTCAGTCGCTCGGGCGAAGCCCATTCCTACGCGCCGCGTCTCCTCCGCCCTTCTGTTCTCGCGGGGGAGGGCAGGGGTGGGGGGCGCTTGGCGGCTTGCGATTGGTCATGCCCGGCTTCGGTGGACCGTTGCTGCGGCCCCTTCCACCCCCCACCGCCGACCCTCCCCCACAAGGGGGGAGGGAGATCAGACCGCCGCCGCCTTCTTCTCCCGCATCGGGGCCGCCGTGCCGCCGTAGCGGACCGCCGTCACCTCGGCCATGATGCCCAGGGCCGTCTCCTCGGCGCCGCGGCCGCCCAGGTCCAGGCCGATCGGGCCGTGGACGCGAGCCAGCTGCTCCTCCGTGAAGCCCTCCTGGCGCAGCGCGTCGAAGCGGTTCGCGTTCGTCTTGCGGGAGCCGATCGCGCCGACGTAGCCGGCCGCCGTCGGCAGCACCGCCCGCAGCGCCGGCATGTCGAACTTGGGGTCGTGCGTGAGGACCACCACGGCCGTCGAGCGGTCGATCGTCATGCCCGCCAGGGCGTCGTCCGGCCAGGCGACCAGCAGCTCGTCCGCCTCGGGGAACCGCTCCGCGGTGGCGAACTGGGCCCTCGCGTCCACGACCGTGACGCGGTAGCCCATCACCCGGGCCAGGCGGTGGAGCGGGATCGCGATGTGGATGGCGCCCACGATCACCATGTGGGCGGGCCGGGCGAACGGCTCCTCTAACAGGTCGCCGTCGCGCCGGGGCAGGTCCGAGTCGGGGACCACCTCCTCCAGCTCGGTGGCGCCGTCCCGCATGTCGGTGCGCAGCACGAACGGCCGCTCGTCCGCCAGCAGCCGCAGCGCCCGGTCGTGCACCTCGGTGGCGGGCTGGATGAAGACCTCGATGTGCCCGCCGCAGGCCAGGCCGACCTCGAAGGCCACGTCGTCGGCCACCCCGTACTCCACGCGCCGGGGCCGGCCGCTGGCCAGCACTTCCTGCGCCTCCTCGAACACCGCCCCCTCGATGCAGCCGTTCGAGACGGAGCCCGCCATCCGGCCCGACTCACCGACCAGCATCCTGGAGCCGAGCGGCCGGGGGCTGGAGCCCCACGTCTCGACCACCGTGGCGATGGCCACCCGCTCGCCCTCCGCGCGCCACGCCCTCAGCTCGTCAGCGACTTCTCTCATCTTCTGGATGCTCTCCTCCTGTCCAAACCGGCGAGGAGCCGTCCCAATTCGTCCAGGGCGTCGAGGTTGTGCGCCGCCAGGAAGTCGTCGGTGTGCGGCAGCGCGGCCGCCATGCCCCTGGTGACGGGCTCGTAGCCCTCGGACCCCAGCAGCGGGTTCAGCCAGATCAGCCGGTGGGCCATGCGGCGCAGGCGCGCCAGCTCGACCGAGAGCAGCTCGGGGTCGCCCCGGTCCCAGCCGTCGCTGACGACGATCACGACCGCGCCGTGGCCCAGGACGCGGCGCGCCCAGCGCCGGTTGAACTCGGCGATGGCCTGGCCGATGCGGGTGCCGCCGCTGAAGTCGTGGACCGACCTGCCCACCTCCTCCAGGGCGCGGTCGATGTCGCGCCGCCGGAGCAGGCGCGTGATGCGGGTGAGGCGGGTCGAGAACACGAAGGTCTCCAGGTCCTCGCGCCGGGCGATGGCGTGGGCGAAGATCAGCAGCAGCCGCGAGTAGCGCTCCATCGAGCCGCTGACGTCGCACAGGAGCACCAGCGGCCGGCGGCGCATCCGGCGCTGGCGGTGCAGCAGCCGGATGAGCTCGCCGGTCGAGCGGATGCCGTGGCGGGCCGTCCGCCGGAGGTCGACCTGGCCGCCGTGGGAGGGCCGCAGGCGCCGGGTCCGGCGTTCGGCCACGCGCCAGGGCGCCTGGGCCAGCAGGCGCCTGACCTGCTCCGACTCCTGCCACGTCATGTCCTCGAAGTCCTTCTGACGCAGCAGCTCGTCGGCGCTGTAGCCCGAGCTCTCGGGCGGGACGCTCTCCTGGTCGGTCTCCCTGGCGGCCTGGGACCGGTTCATGCCCAGCGCCTCGAGCCACGCCCGGGCCCGCTCCGGCGGCAGCGGGAGCGCGCGGGTGCGGCCCGGGACGACGCCGGCCCGGACCCGCGGGTCGGGTGGCGCCCAGAAGATGTCGAACGCAGCCTCGAACAACGGCAGCTCCTCCTTCCGGCTGACGAAGCAGGCGCGGAGCGTGTCGCGGAAGGCGGCCTGGTCCCCGATGTCGACCTCCCCGAGCGCGCTGGTGGCCGTGGCCAGCCGCCCGGGCCCGGCGTCCAGGCCCGCGTCGTGGAGGAGGCGCGCGAACGCCGCCAGCCGGGGCAGCAGGTCGGGCGCGCGCGGCGAGGGGCTGCCGGCACGAGCCACCCCCCCGCCCCGACCCTCCCTCGCGACGGGGGACGGAGACCTGTCCTCCTGCATGTTCAGGCCGGCTGCTGGACCCTCGCCACCAGCTCCGGGACGGCCTGGCGGGCCCGCTCCAGGTCCTCCTGGTACTTCAGCGCCGCGCCCAGGGTGGCGTCCACGAGCGACGCGTCGATGCGGGTGGCGCCGAGCACCGCCAGGGACCGGGCCCAGTCCAGCGTCTCGGCCACGCCGGGCACCTTGTAGAGGTCCAGCTCGCGCAGGTTGTGGACCAGCGCGGCCACCTCGTGCGCCAGCTGGTCCGCCGCCTCCGGCGCCCGGGCCCGCACGATGGCGACCTCCTTCTCCAGCGTCGGGTAGTCGATCCAGTGGTACAGGCAGCGCCGCTTCAGGGCGTCGTGCACCTCGCGCGTCCGGTTGGACGTGATGACCACGAACGGCGCCTGCTTGGCCCGGATCGTGCCCAGCTCCGGGATCGAGATCTGGAAGTCGCTCAGCACCTCCAGCAGGAACGCCTCGAACTCCTCGTCGGACCGGTCGATCTCGTCGATGAGAAGGACCGGCGGCACCTCGTCATCGTTGTCGATGGCGTCCAGCAGCGGCCGGCGGAGCAGGAAGTCCCGGCTGAAGATCTCCCGCTCGGCCGCCTGCCGGTCTGCCGTCTCGTTCAGCAGCCGGATGTGCAGCAGCTGGCGTGGATAGTTCCACTCGTACACGGCGTGCGCGAGGTCGATGCCCTCGTAGCACTGGAGGCGGATCAGCCTGGCGCCCAGGACCTCCGCCATCACCTTCGCGGCCTCGGTCTTGCCGACGCCAGCCTCCCCCTCGATGAACAGGGGCTTGCCCAGCTTGAGGGCCAGGAAGATGGCGGTGGCCAGGGCCCGGTCGCCGATGTACCGGTGCTCGCCCAGGCTGCCGATGACGTCGTCGATCGAGGCGGGCATGCCGTTGGCCATCGCGTACCAGCGTAAGACGTTCACGGACCGTACTACCGGAGCGGCCGCCCGGGGCCGTCAGCCGCCGACCGGGACACCCTCCTCCTGGACGATCGGCTTGACGAAAACCGGCGGATCGCCGGGCACGGGCACGTCGGGGATTGCGTTCGGGAAGTCCTGGCGGTTCGTCTGCCCGTTGGTGTCGGTCCAGACCTCCGAGACGTCCACGCCGTAGTGGTGCACGACGGTGATCGGGAAGCCGGCGCCGGTGCTGTAGCGGTGGTAGACGTGGCTGACCAGGAACTGCTGGTTCGGGACCGGCCCGCACTCCTTCGGGATGGGATCGGTGGAGACTCCGTTGATGGGGATGCTCACGTCGGGCCCGTCGCCGAAGTTCCAGAGGGTGCTCCTGTAGAAGACGTGGATGACGAAGACGAAGTAGACCCGGTGGCCCCGGTCGTCGACCGGCGGGCCGGGGACGATCTGCTCCCAGTAGACGTCCTGCCGGGGATCGGTGGGCTGCCCGTCGACCGTCATGCCGCTGACGTAGAAGCAGGTGGGGATGTTCGTCAGGCCCGGATTGGGGTTGGCGGGCAGCGACGTGATCGTGCCGCCGAAGACCCTGCCCGCCAGGAACGCCCTGAGGTCGAATCCCAGCGCGGTCAGCGGCAGCGGTCCCGGAGCCGCCACGGCCCTCGGGACGAAGTCGAAGCACTGTACCGTCAGGCCCTGGCCCTGGCACCTGTTCTGCCACCCCTGGCCCGCGCACTTCAGGGTCCCGTCCTGCTGCCTCTTCCAGGTGCCGTCGTACCACCAGGTCATGTACCAGTCGCCGAACCCCGCCGAGTAGTACCACTGGTCGCCCGAGATGTAGTTCGACGGGAACGGGTTGTTCACCGTCGAGACCCCGAAGTTGGCGCCGTGCCAGGGGTCCGAGGTGAAGTTGGACGTGACGAAGGGCTCGATGAGGTTGGCCGGGCTCGTGCTCTGGTACTGCGGCCCGTAGCCCGGGTACCGGAAGTCGACCGGCGACTGGTACTCGAAATGGCACGGGGTGTTCTCCTGCGGCGGAGGCACGTTGACCGGGTTCACCTGGTGCGGCCCGAACCCGCCGGGCGAGTTGTTGCCCGGAGCGGGGCACGCGAGCTGGCCGCCGCCGCTGATCTGCTTCGGGTTGGCGAACTCCGTGGTGACCGAGGCGGGGCCGGCCGTGCACGTCGTGTCGGCGCCGTTCCCGCCCGGCGCCAGGGCCAGCGCCGGCGCCGGCTGCGCGAGCACAGCCAGCGCCGTGGCCGCGAGGAGCGGCATGGACAGCGCTGGCGACGTCCACCGGGTGCGTCGGATCCTCATGGGTTGCACAGCGGCGCCACTCCCTGCCGTGTCGACGGCGCGAGACAGTTGAAATCTGCGTCCAGCACCCAGATGTCGCCCATCAGGGCGTCGCGGGCGAGCCGGCCGCCGACGAGCTCGAACTCGGGCGCGCCGGCGGCGACGGAGGCCCTCACGGTGCGCCGGCCGGCGGCATCGACCACGGTCGTCTGGGCCGGGCCGACGGCGTCGAGGTAGATGGCGAACGGGGTCCACAGGAACTGCTCGCTCGCGTAGACCTGCTGCAGGCTCTGCGGCGCCTGGCGCACGACCAGCCGCCGGAACTGCTGCGGCGAGTACTCGACGTGGCCGTTCGCCTGCCGGCCCGCCAGGATGTCGTTCAGGTTCGGCCGGAACACCGCCAGGGAGGCCCCGCTGAGGCCGCCGCGGATAAGGAACTGGTCCTGGCCGCGCATGACCGCCCACTGCAGGTAGCCGTAGCTGCGCAGGAACGCCTCGCCCCAGGCGCGGGCGCCGGCGTCGCTCACCGCCCCGCCCGCCTGGTTGACCACCTGCGTCGCGCCCAGGGCGACGTCCTGGAGCGAAGCCGGCGGCACCTCCGTGGCGCCCAGCCTCTGCCAGTCCGCCAGGGACCCGGTCGCGTACGGTGTCGTGCTGAGGCTGGCGGCCGGCGACGCCGCCCTGACATGCTGGCCCGGCTGCGGCACGCCGCACGCGACCGCGGCGACGAGGGCCGCGAGGCATCCCGCAGCGCAGGCACGCCAGCCCGACGGACGATCCTTCCCCCTGCGGAACACGTCAGGGGATTGTGTCACGAGCCCGGGACGCGATGCGGCGGCGTGCCGCATTGTCCGGCCGATGGCCGTCTCCCCGGCCCGTGTCGCCCGGGACCTCACCCTCCCGGCGTCGGGAGGGTGAGGTCGGGAGCGCCGGCTAGCCCGCCTGCTCGATCGCCCGGCGGGTCAGCACCCGGGCCAGGTGCAGCTTGTACTCGGCCGAGGCCCTGAGGTCGCTGCTCGGGCTGAGGCCGTCCGAGGCCTTCTGGGCCGCCTCCTCGACGGTGGCTCCGGAGGCCAGCGCCTCCTCCACGGCGGCGCAGCGCACCGGCGTGGGGCCGCAGTTGGTCAGGCCGACGCGCCAGCGGCCGTCCACCTGCTGGGCGCCCGCCGCGACGATCGCCCAGTCGAACAGCCGGCGCCGGAACTTGACGTACTTGTGCGGCCCGGTGGCGACCGGGAAGACGACCTCGCAGACGATCTCGTCCGGCTCCAGCGGGGTCGTGAACAGGGCCTGGAAGAAGTCCCGGGCCTGGTGCCGGCGCTTGTTGGTCACGATCTCCGCGTCCAGCATCAGGGCCAGGGTCGGGTAGTCTCCGGCCGAGTCGGCGTGCGCCATCACGCCGCCGATGGTGCCCATGTTGCGGACCTGGTTGTCGCCCACCTCGGCCGCGACCTCGGCCAGGAGGGGCAGGTTCTGCCGGACCACGTCGCTGGTGTGCAGCTCGACGTGACGGGTCATCGCGCCGACCCGGAGCCGGCCGTCCTCCACCACCGCGTAGTTCAGCTCGCGGATCGGGTTGATGTCGATCAGGGCCGAGGGCCGGGCGAAGCGCAGCCGCATCAGTGGGATGAGGCTGTGCCCGCCCGCGAGCACCTTGGCCTCCTCGCCGTACTGCCGGAGCAGGTCCCCGGCCTCCTGGACCGTGGTGGCCCGTGCGTACTCGAACGCGGCTGGGATCATGCGTTGCTCTCCTGGTTGGCGGCGGGCGCCTGGCCCCGCCGCTCGCGGATCTCGGCCCACAGCCGGTCCGGGCTGGCCGGCATGTCGACGTGCCGGATGCCGAAGGGCGCCAGCGCGTCGCAGATCGCGTTGATGACCGCCGCGCTGGCCGCGATCGTGCCCGCCTCGCCGATGCCCTTCACGCCCAGCTCGTTGGTCGGCGACGGGGTGACGGTGCTGTCGAGCAGCAGGTCGGGGATCTCGGTCGCGGTCGGCACGGTGTAGTCGAGCAGGGTGCCCGTCCGCAGGGTCCCGTCGTTGGCGTAGACGACCTCCTCGAAGAGCGCCTGGGCCATGCCCTGCGCGATCCCGCCGTGGATCTGGCCCTCGACGATCATCGGGTTGATCACGTTGCCGCAGTCGTCCACGGCCACGTACTTCAGCATCTCGACGCTGCCCGTCTCGGGGTCGACCTCGACCACGCAGATGTGGGCGCCGAACGGCCACACGAAGTTGGGCGGGTCGAAGTAGGCGACGGCCTCCAGGCCCAGCTCCATGTCTTCGGGCAGGCCGGGGCCGTACGCGGCGAACGCCAGCTCGCCCATCTTCTTCCTGTTCTCGGGGCTGCCCTTGACGTAGAACTCGCCCTGGTCGAAGACCACGTCCTCCTCGGCCGCCTCGAACTGGTGCGCGGCGATCTTCCGGGCCTTCTCGCGGACCCGCTGGGTGGCCCTCAGCACGGACAGCCCGCCGACCGCCAGCGAGCGCGAGCCGTACGTGCCGTAGCCGAACGCCGGCCCTTCGGCCGTGTCGCCGTGGCGGATCTCGATCGAGTCCATCGCCACGCCCAGGTTGTCGGCCACGATCTGGGCGAACGTGGTGTCGTGCCCCTGGCCGTGCGAGTGGGAGCCGACGTACACGGCCACCGAGCCGGTCGGGAACACCCGCACCTGGGCCGACTCGGTCAGCGCGATCCCGCCGGTCGCCGGGCCGGTGGCCGCGCTGGGGCCGAAGCCGCAGATCTCGATCCAGGTCGAGATGCCGATGCCCAGGTAGCGGCCCCGGGCGCGGGCCTCCTCCTGCTGGCGCCGGAAGTCCTCGTAGCCAGCCAGCTGGAGCGCCTTGTCCAGCGAGCCGTCGTAGTTGCCGGAGTCGTAGGTCAGGCCGAACGGGTTGGTGTGCGGGAACTCGCGGATGAAGTTCTTGCGGCGCACCGCGACCGGGTCCATCCCGATCTCGGCGGCGAACATGTCCACCATGCGCTCGACCAGGTGCGTCGCCTCCGGCCGGCCGGCGCCCCGATAGGGGTCCGTGGGGACCTTGTTGGTCAGGATGCCGACGGTCCGGGAGGCCACCTGCTTCCATTCGTAGGCGCCGGGCAGGAGGCACGCGCAGGCCTGGAAGGCGCTCCAGGTGCCCATGTAGGCGCCGCAGTCCAGGTACTGGGTGACCTTCAGGCCCAGGAGCTGGCCGTCGCGGCTGCCGGCGATCTCCACGTCGAAGACCTGGCCGCGGCCGTGGGTGGTGTTCTGCAGGCTCTCCGTCCGCAGCTCGATCCACTTGACCGGCCGTCCCAGGAGCTTCGAGGCGGCCGGGACCAGGTAGTCCTCGGGATACGGGCTGATCTTGCTGCCGAAGGCGCCGCCCACGTCCGGCGAGATGACCCGGAAGCGCGTCTCCGGGATGCCCATCGCGCCGCCGATGAAGAGCCGGATGAAGTGCGGGTTCTGGCTCGACATCCACATCGTCATCGTCTCGTCGCCGGGATGCCACTCGGCCAGGACGCCCCGGGTCTCGATGGAGGTGGGGGCGAGCCGCTGCTGCAGGATGCGCTGCTTCACGACCACGTCGGCCTCGGCGAAGGCGGCGTCGGCGTCGGCGCTGTAGGTCAGGTCCCAGCCGATGTTGTCCGCGAGGCCCTCGTGCGCCGTCGGGCTCCCGGCGTCCATGGCCTGCTCCAGGTCCATGACCGCGGGCAGCTCCTCGTACCCCACCTGCACCAGCTCAGCCGCGTCCGCGCACTGGTAGCGCGTCTCGGCGACGACCACCGCCACCGGCTCGCCCTGGTAGCGGACCTCGTTCTCCGCGATCGGGAAGCGGTCCGGGACCATCTTCTTCTCGGCCACGAAGGCCGGCGCCACCGGCAGCGTCCCGCTGAGCACCTTCTTGAAGTCGGCCGCCGTAAGGACGGCCAGGACGCCCGGCGCCCGCAGCGCGTCGGTGACGTCGATCGAGGTGACCCGCGCGTGGGCGTGCGGGCTGCGGACGACGGTCAGGTACGTGGTGTGCGGCCGGACGAAGTCGTGCGCGTAGCGGCCGCCGCCGCGGACCAGCCGGGGGTCCTCGCGGCGGTGGATGCGGGCGCCCACCATCGTCGTGATCGCCATGGTCCTACTCCCCCGCGACGGGCGTGGCCGACGGCGCCTGCCGGGGGGCGCCGGTCTGCCCGCCCATCGTCTTCGCCGCCGACTGGACGGCCTTGACGATGTTCACGTAGCCGGTGCACCGGCAGAGGTTGCCCTCCAGGCCCTTCCGGATGTCGTCGTCCGTCGGGTTCGGGTTCTGCTCCAGCAGGTAGGCGGCGGCCATGATGAAGCCGGGCGTGCAGTAGCCGCACTGGAGGCCGTGCTCGTCCCAGAACGCCTGCTGGATCGGGTGCAGGGTCCCGTCCTCGGCCGCCATGCCCTCGATCGTGCGGACCTGGTGGCCGTCCGCCTGGACCGCGAACAGGGTGCACGACTTGACCGCCCTCCCATCCAGGTGGATCGTGCAGGCGCCGCACTGGCTCGTGTCGCAGCCCACGTGCGTGCCAGTGAGCTCGGCCACGTCCCGGAGGTAGTGGACGAGCAGCAGTCTCGACTCGACCTCGTCCTCCCGCTGTCTTCCGTTGACGGTGACGGAGATCTTGTGCTTCATGCAGCTCCTCCAACTTCAGCCGGCAGAAGTCTGGCTGGTACGCTCAAAAAAGCCGGTCCCCCGGTTCGTGAGTATATTCATGGTCTTCGATGCAGATAGAAAACGAGTTCCACGTCGCGGCGCCTCCCGACAGGGTCTACGCCTTTCTATTGGACGTCAACAGGGTGGTGGCCTGCATGCCGGGGGCGGAGCTCTCCGAGGTGGTCGACCCGACGACCTTCAAGGGCAAGGTGCGGATCAAGGTCGGCCCCATCACGGTGTCGTACAACGGCACCGCCCGGATCCCGCAGCGGGACGAGGCCAGCCGGACCGCCGTCCTGGAGGCCGAGGGCCGGGAGACGACCGGTCCCGGCTCGGCCCGCGCCACCGCCCGGATGAGCGTCGAGGAGGCGGACGGCGGCTCGCAGGTGCGGCTGGTGACCGACTACACGGTCGCCGGCCGGATCGCCAACTTCGGCCGCGGCGTGATGGAGGACGTCTCCAAGCGCCTGGTCGCCCAGATGGCGGACTGCATCAAGGCCAACCTGGAGAC
>JBKPCH010000096.1:0-19949 GCA_046727275.1 Candidatus Dormiibacterota bacterium | reverse complement strand
CTAGAGGTCCGGCCGGAAAGGCAGACGGATCTTCGCCGCCCATGCACCCCATCTCCGGGGTTGGCTTCTGCGGTGCTCGCTCACGGCCTGGCGGCCGCTCCCTGCGCTCCTCGGCGCCGCCCCCGGATCTGGGGCACCTGGACGACGAATCTCTCGCCAGCCTTTCCGGCCAGACCTCTAGCGACTGCACGTCGATGCATTCTGCCGGCCAGGCCCGGGCGCATCGCTTGACTCCCGGCCCCCCGGCCTGAAAACCTGGCCGTCATGCGTGCGTGGGCGCGTGCGAACGCCGGGTGGATCGTTCCCGCCGCCGTGCTGTGCGCTGGCGCCGGGGCGGCCTGCGCCGGCCCCCTGAGCGCCGGCCCGCGCAGCGCCGGCGACCTGTGGGACCGGCCCGCCGAGTCGAACGTTCGCAACGCCCGTGCCACCGTGGCCGGCTCCGGGGACGGCATGACCTTCCGGGGCGACGGGCTGGTCGTCTTCCGGCCGCGCATGGCGCTGTCGCTGCACCTGCAGACCCTGACGGGCACGCTGCCCGCCGAGCTGGACGTGCTGGAGGTGGGCGGGGCCACGTACCAGCGGGCCGCGACCGACCAGAAGTGGGTGCGCAGCTCGACGTCGCCGCCGGACCCGACCTGGGAGAACGCCACCGGTCCGCGCCTCATCGGCCAGGACAGGATCGGCGGCGACCCGGCGTGGCACCTGCGCGCCACCCGCGGTTCCGTCCCGGTGGACATGTGGGTCCGCCAGCACGACGGCTACCCGCTGCGCCTGGTGACGCCCAACGGGAAGGGCGTCACGTTCACGTTCACCTTCGACCGGTTCAACACCGGCGTCCAGGTGGACGCGCCGCCCGCGGTACAGCTGAAGCCGGCGCCGCGGAGCCTGAAGGGCGGGGTGGGCGACTCGCTCACGCTGAACGCCGCGCGCGTCACCGTCGCCTCCGTCGACGACGACGCGCAGTCCGACGACGACCTGGTCGTGCCGCGGCCCGGCAACCGCCTCGTGGTGGTCGAGGTGCTCGTCGAGAACATCAGCTCCGGGCCCCTGAGCACCTTCTTCGACTGGCGCCTGGCGGACGCCAAGGGGTTCGCCTGGGACCAGGCGCTGGCGGTGCGCCAGCCGTCGTTCGAGGGTGGCGAGCTGGACCCGGGCGAGTCCGCCCGCGGCTTCCTCACCTACGAGGTCAGCCGCTCCGCGACCAGCCTGACGCTGACGGTGAAGGTCGACGGCGACACGGCGGCGTTCGCGCTGAGCTGACGTGCTGCCCGGCGATCTGCTGCAGCGCCCAGCCACATCCCGCCCTCCCCGGACGCGGGGAGGGCGGGATGCTTTCCCTGGTGGACTGTCGTCTAGATGAGCTCGAGCAGCGGGAAGGCGCGGTGCCGCCGCGGCGGGATCAGGAAGTTCTGCCGGCGCGTCGCCGTGCTGAACCGCTCCAGGCCGTTGTCCTGCGGGTTCACGGCGTAGGCCTGCTGGAAGTCGAGCGAGGCCGCGTTGATGCGCAGGACCCGGAAGAACTCCGCGGTCGGCACGAAGGCGGTGAACTCCAGCTTGGGCTGCAGGCTGCTGTCGGGCACGTCCAGCCTGCTGAGGCCGGCGCCGTCCATCCGGATGTGGATGGGCGTGCCATCGCCGGCGCGCGTGGAGCGCTGCAGGCAGGCCAGGTGCCCGAGGCGCCGCTCGCCGGTCTCCGTCTGGCCGGTCGCGTTGAAGTACGCGTCGTACACGCCCTGGAAGACGTTGTCCAGGAACGAGGGGCCTCCGCCGTCCGTGAACTGGTCGGCGTTGCCGTGGCTGGGCAGCGGGTTGGAGCGGAACATGTACTGCACCCGCTCGGTGAACGGCTCGCCCTCCGGGTCCTCGGCCGTCGGCAGCGCGTACCACTGCGCCAGGTCCAGGATCACGTGGGACAGGTGCTGGATCGCCCCCACGTCGAAGTAGTCGCCCGGCTGCGCGTTGGTCAGGGCGGCCGAGGCGTTGCCCAGGAAGGTGCAGATCTCGGGCGGCCCGCTGCCGTCGACCTGCTGGTCGGCGAAGCCCATCCACATCGGCGACTGGGGGTTGATCCGGGCCGCGAACGGCAGGCCGTTGGCGTCCGCGACCTTGCGGGTCAGCCCCGGCTGCTGGAACATGAACCGCGGGGCCTGGAACTGGATCAGGCCGCCCAGCGCCGGCGACGCCACCGGGCTTCCGTTCAGGGTCCCGCTGCCCTTGAGCCAGCCCAGCACGTCGTCCAGGTGGGCCCGGCTGTCGCTCCGGAGGGTGAACAGCATGTCGCTGCTCTCGATCCGCACGGGGACGTTGAACGTCTGCTTCGTGATGCCCGGGTTCTGGCTGGAGACGTCGGTCGGCCCGGGCACCGCCTCCTGCAGCACCGGAAAGTGGTCGTACTTCCCCATCGGAAGGTGGCTCGCCACCAGCGATCCGGCCATCCCGCCCGGCAGCCGCTGGAAGTAGGGAATCCCGTAGGACACGAACGTGAAGATGCCGGCCGGGCTGAACGGGTAGCTCTGCTCGATCGTGCTCAGGGCCGCCGCCAGCGTCTGCTGGTCGGCCCTCGAGGGCGTCCGCGTCAGCCGCGCGGGCACGAAGTAGGTGAAGACCGGCCCGAAGCGGACCAGGACGCCGTCGATGGTCTGCGCCGGCGCGATGAAGGCGCCGATCGCGAACTGGATGTCCGGCAGCGGCGCGGCGGCCAGCGCCAGGCGCTGCGGCGCCCAGGCCAGCGAGTCGACCAGCGCCAGCTCCGAGCCCAGGACGCCGGCGACCCCGAGCTTGAGCAGCGAGCGCCGGCTGAGCCTGCGCGTGAACGCGCGATCGTCGAGCTCCATGCTCCACCCCCTCCACTTCGCGTCACGTGAGAAGCTGCGGGGCCCTCACAGTCCCCCCGTGGGCCCCGCGGTGGTCCGACCTTACAGACCACCGGTTTGGGGAGCAAGGCTCCGCCGGCACCGCTAAGGGCCGGCTAAGCAGTGGCTAAGCTCGCCGGGCCCGGGTCCGCTTGGACCCGGGCCCGGCGCGTGGTCAGGTGGTGATGAAGTGGGCCGGGTCGGCCACGGGGGCCTCGACCCAGAGCTGCCGGTACTCGTCCTGGATGCCGCCGTTGTGGACCTGGATGGCGAGCGGGCCCACCCGGCCGGCGGTCGCGTCGTGGAAGTCCAGCACCTCGGTCGCCTTGCACGTGACGGCGCCGGCCGCCAGCGGGCAGCAGGCCATCCGGGCGACCCCGGTGGTCTGGTTGGCCAGGAGCTCGCACTGGCTCCAGTTGTGGATGTCCATCTTGGTGTGCGGGAAGGCGGTGAACTCGCTCCCGCCGCCGTTGTTGTGGCCGGGCCTGTAGTCCCAGTGGCCGCCGTTGGGCGGCTGGAACTGGATGCCGCTCAGCGCGTCCCGGACCGGCATGGTGGTGCCCCAGATGAGCACGGTGGGCGCGTGGTTGCCGACGACCTGGCGGACGTTGAAGATCCAGCGGAAGCTGCCGACCTGGTGGTTGAAGTAGATCCAGCCCCGGCCGGCGGTGCCGGTCCCGTGGATGGCGCCGTTGACGACGGTCCAGCCGCCCGCGGCGGAGGGCGTCCAGCCGTTCAGGGTCTTGCCGTCGAACATCGACACCAGGCCGGGGTCGCCGTAGGGGTTGCCGCCGGGCGCGCTGACGGTGAGGCCGATGCCCGCCTGGTGCGTGGCGACGGAGTCCTTCCCGGTGACGGTCACGGTGAATGTCCCGGTTCCCGCCGTCGCGCTCGTCGTCACGGTCAGGGTCGAGCTGGAGCCCGGCGTGACGGGGTTGGGGCTGAAGCTCGCGCTGGCGCCCGTGGGCGGCGGGACGTCCGCGGTCAGGGTGATGGGGTCAGGGCTGCCGGACACCACCGCCGTGGTGACCGTGAACGTCGTGGACTGGCCCTGGGTGACGGTCTGGCTGCCCGGCGCGACGCTGAGCGAGAAGTCGCTCGGGGGCGGCGGGCCCACGGTCAGGCTCGTGGTGGCGGTGTGGGTCGCCGCCGAGTCCTGGCCGGTGACGGTGATCGTGGTCATCCCGTTCGGGGTCGTGGCGGCGGTCATGACCGTCATGGTCGAGTCGCTGCCCGGGGTGACCGGGTTGGGGCTGAACGAGACGGTGGCGCCGGCCGGCGGCGGCACGTTGGCGCTCAGGGTGATCGCGTCGGGGGTGCCCGAGACGACCGCGGTGTGGATGGTGTAGGTCGCCGACTGGCCGGCGGTCACGGTCTGGCCGGACGACTGCACGGTCACCGAGAAGTCGCTGACCGGCGTGGCGGTCGCCACGACCGCGATGGTGTACATCGCCTGGTGGGTCCCGTGGCTGCCGATCGGGCCCAGCGCCACCGAGCCGCCGCTCGCGAAGCCCTTCCGGAAGAGGTGGTAGGTGACGTGCTCGCTGCCCGTCTCGGACGTGCCCGTGTCGGTCCAGCTGGCGTCCACCCAGGAGGGCCGGCCGGTCCTGGTGTCGACGCCGACGTAGACGTCGGCTGAGGCGCCCAGGGTGAAGGTCGCCAGCGGGCTGCCGGTGAACGTCTTGGAGTCGCCGGCGTCCCGGATCCAGGCGGCCCCCGTCAGGGCCGCCGGCACCGCCGTGAACGTGTAGGTCCGGTCCGGGTAGATGCGGTTGCCGCGCTGCAGGTTGGCCTGGACGGACCACCTGGCCGCGTGCGCCGCGTCCCGGACCGACAGGCTCCCGATCAGCGGGGCCGGCGCCGGCGCCGCGCTCGCGGCCAGTATGATCGCGGCCCCCGGACTGGCGACCACCGCCCCCAGCAGGGCGCCGCCGGCGGCGAGCGCCACCGTTAGACGACGAAACATGAGCAGTACCTCCCTCCCTGTCGATGGCCTGGGCTGGAGCCCAGCATACTTAGTATTCCATGCCTGGCGGGTATGCGGAGGCCTGGTCAGGGGACGGGGAGGCCGGCGGGGCCCGCGCTCAGCCCATGAACGGGTAGCGGTAGTCGCGCGGCGGCGCGAACGTCTCCTTGATCGCCCGGGGGGTGACCCAGCGGGTCAGGTTCCACAGCGAGCCGGCCTTGTCGTTGGTCCCCGACGCCCGCGAGCCGCCGAACGGCTGCTGGCCGACCACGGCGCCGGTCGGCTTGTCGTTCACGTAGAAGTTGCCGGCGGCGTAGCGCAGCCGCTCGTGCGCCGCCTCGACGGCCAGCCGGTCGGTGGCGAAGATCGCGCCGGTCAGGGCGTACGGGACCGACCGGTCGATCAGGTCGAGCGTGGCCCCCCAGTCCTGGTCCCGGTAGGGCATGACGGTCACGATGGGCCCGAACAGCTCCTCGCGGAGCAGCCGCGAGCCGGGGTCGTCCGTGACGACGACGGTGGGCCGGACGAACCAGCCCTCCGCGGAGTCCGTCTCCCCGCCGACCAGCACCTCGTGGCCGGGCCGCTGGCGGGCCTCGGCGATCGCCGCCGCCTGCCGCTCGAAGGAGCCCTTGTTGATGACGGCCCCCATGAAGTTGCCGAAGTCGGCGACGTCGCCCATCGGGATGGAGGCCACCAGGTCGGCCAGCCGCTCGCGGACGCCGGGCCAGAGGCTCTCGGGGACGAAGACCCGGGACGACGCCGAGCACTTCTGGCCCTGGAACTCGAAGGAGCCGCGGACGATGGCGGTGACCAGCGCCTCCGGGTCGGCGGAGGGGTGGGCGACGATGAAGTCCTTGCCGCCCGTCTCGCCGACCAGGCGCGGGTAGTTGCGGTAGGAGCCGATGTTCTCGCCCACCTGGCTCCAGATGCTCCTGAAGGCCGCCGTGGAGCCGGTGAAGTGGACGCCGGCCAGGTCGGGATGGGCCAGCGCCGACGGCACCAGCTCCGCGCCCGAGCCGTGGACCAGGTTGATCACCCCGTCCGGCAGCCCGGCGGCCTGGAGCAGCCGCATCAGGTGGTGCGCTGAAAAGGGCGACGACTCGGAGGGCTTCCACACGACGGTGCAGCCCATCAGCGCGGCGCTGGTGGGCAGGTTGCCCGCGATCGCCGTGAAGTTGAACGGCGTGACAGCGAGCACGAAGCCCTCCAGGGGCCGGTATTCCATCCGGTTCCACGTCCCCGGCGCGGAGTCGGGCTGCTCCTCGTAGATGCGGGCCGCGTAGGCGACGTTGAAGCGCAGGAAGTCGGCCAGCTCGCAGGCGGCGTCGATCTCGGCCTGGTGGGCCGTCTTGGACTGGCCCAGCATGGTGGCCGCGTTCAGCGTGTCCCGCCAGGGCCCGGCCAGCAGGTCGGCCACTCGCAGGAAGACGGCCGCCCGCTCGGTCCAGGGCAGCCGCGACCAGTCGGGCCAGGCGTCCGCGGCCGCCGCGATCGCCTGCTCCATCTCGCGCTGGCCGGCCCAGTGGACGGTGCCCAGCACGTGCGCGGTGCGGTGCGGCATGACTGCGGGCACAGTGTGGCCGTCGCGCACCTCGCGGCCGCCGATGACCAGGGGCAGGTCCGTCCGCTCCGCCGCCAGCTCGGCGAGCCGGGCCTGCAGCGAGGCCCGCTCGGGGGTCCCCGGCGCGTAGGTCCGCTGCGGCTCGTTGGCGGGAAGCGGGGGCCGGAACGCGCCGGGCATGGTCACGCCTCCCAGTTTGCCACCATTCTCGAGAGAACCCTCCCCCCTTGCGGGGGAGGGGATGCAAGGGGGGAGCAAGCTCCCCCCTTCCGAAACCCCCCTCTTTGTCCGGGACGTTGGGGGCGCCTTCGGCGCATCCCTTCGGGCCGGGGCGCGACGCCTGGAGGGCGGGGAAGACGAGATCACTCGCTCGGGCGAAGCCCATTCCTACGCACCGCGTCTCCTCCGCCCTTCTGTTCTCGCGGGGGAGCGGCACGGTGGGGGGTGGGCACGGCCGGCGTTCCCGGGTCGTTTGGCGCCTGCACCAATCGGGCCCCCCACCCCGACCCTCCCCCGCGAGGGGGGAGGGAGAACGCCCTAGCGGATCCGTGCGGCCAGGCCGTCCAGCAGCTGCTGCAGGCCGTGCTCGAAGAGCGAGTCCAGGTCCAGGTCCAGCTCCCCCGTCCGCACCAGAGCGGCGAACGTGGGGTAGCGGCCGGTCGCGAGCAGCTCGGCCATGGCCGGATCCTGGGCCTCCATCCACTCCTCGTCGGTGACCCCCGTCTCCTCCCGGGCCTGCGCCTCCCACTCCAGGTTCAGCGCGGTCGCCCGCACGTACCCCAGCAGCGTGACCGCGCCGTGCAGCACCTCGTTCGGCGGGAGGCCCAGGCCGTGCAGAGCCCGCAGCGCCCACTCCGTGTGGTCGACGCCGTTGGGCAGCAGCTGCGGCCGGGTCATCGAGATGACGTGCGGCACCCAGGGATGGCGCCGGTAGAGCCGCCACTGCAGCCGCGCCAGCAGCTCGAGCTGCGGCCGCCAGCCCGGCGGCGGCGGCTCCGGCAGCCGCTCCTCGCCCATCACCGCGTCGGCCATCAGCAGGACGAGCTCGTCCTTGCCGGGCAGGTACCGGTACAGCGACATCGTGGGGAGGCCCAGGTCGGCCGCGACCCGGCGCATGGACAGCGCGGCGAGGCCCTCCGCGTCGGCGGCGGCGATGGCGGCGCGGACGACCTGCTCGCGGGTGAGCTCCCGCTCGGGCTCCCGGGCCTCGCGCCGGCGGGCGGGCTGAGGCGCCGGCTCGCGGCTGTCCACCACCGTGCCGACGCCCGGCACGGCGCGGACCAGGCCCTCCCGGCGCAGCGCGGCCAGGGCCTTCGTGGCCGTCGCGATCGCGACGCCCCAGTCGCGCGTGATCTGCCGCGTCGACGGCACGCGGTCGCCGGGGCGCAGCTCGCCGGCCGCGATGCGGCGGCGGATGTCGGCGACGATCCGGGCGGAGGGTGGGGCAGCCGGGGACATGGCGCTGTCGCGCACTAGTACACCACACCGCCGAGGAGGGACGCTCGTGACTGGTGTACTAGTTCACTTGCGATCGAGTCGAGGCGTTTGTAGGCTGTACGGCACATTTCGTACAGCGTACAGAAGCAGGAGGCACCACATGAGGGACCGAAACGTGCTCATCTCGGGCGCCAGCATCGCGGGGCCGGCGCTGGCGTACTGGCTGCGCCGGCGCGGCTTCGACCCGACGGTCGTGGAGCGGGCGCCCGCGCCGCGGCCGGGCGGCCAGGCCATCGACCTGCGCGGGGCCGGCCGCGAGGCCGCCGAGCGGATGGGGCTCATGCCCGAGATCCGGCGCGCGCACACGGGCGTGCGTGGCATGGCCTTCGTCGACGAGGCGAACCGGCGGCTGGCCAGCCTGCCCGCCGAGATGCTGGGCGGGTCGGGCGGGATCGTCGCCGAGGTCGAGATCCTGCGCGGGGACCTGGTCGGCATCCTCTACGCGGCCACCCGGGACGACGTCGAGTACCTCTTCGACGACTCCGTCACCGGGCTGCGCCAGCGGGAGGACACCGTGGAGGTCACCTTCCAGCGGGGGGCGCCGCGCGCCTTCGACCTGGTGGTGGCCGCCGACGGCCTGCACTCCAACGTGCGGTCGCTGGCGTTCGGGCCCGAGTCCGAGTTCGTGGAGGACCTGGGCTACCACCTCGCCATCTTCGGCGCCCCGAGCCCGCTCGACCTGGACGGCTGGGAGCTGATGCACGCCGCGCCTCCGAGCAGGATGGCCGGCCTCTATCCCGTGCGGGACGGGGACGCGAGGGCCATGCTCTTCTTCGCCTCGCCGCCGGTGGAGCACGACCGCCGGGACGTCGCCCAGCAGAAGCGGATCCTCGCCGAGCGGTTCGCCGGCGTGGGGTGGGCCGTGCCCCGGCTGCTGGACGCCATGTGGGACGCGACCGACTTCTACTTCGACCGGGCCAGCAGGGTCCGCATGGCCAGCTGGTCGACCGGGCGCGTGGCGGTGCTGGGGGACGCCGGCTTCGGCGGCTCGGTCGGGATGGGGACGAGCATGGCCCTGGTGGGCGCGTACGTCCTGGCCGGCGAGCTGGAGGCTGCGGCGGACGACCACCGCACGGCATTCGCGCGCTACGAGGCGGCCATGCGCCCGTACGTCGAGCGGAACCTGAAGGGGCTGCCGGGGGGCGTCAACGGGTTCCTGCCGCGAACCCGGCGTGCGGTCTGGCTCCGCACCCAGGCCATGCGCCTGCTGCCGTACCTGCCGTTCAAGGGCGCGCTGATGGGCGGGATCGAGAAGGCCGCCAGCGCGATCACGCTGCCGGACTACCCGAGCCCGGCCGGCGTGCTGTCGCGGGCGTGAGACCGGGGCCGGGCCGCCGGCGGCTGGTGGCTCAGCCGCCCGGGCCGGCCAGCCACGCGGTCGCGCCCCAGCTCGGGCGCGGCTCGTGCATCCGCACGCGCACCATGCCGTCGCGGACCTGGTCGGGCGTCAGGGCCACCTGGGCCTCGGTCGGGTCCGCCCGCGGCGTCGCCGCCACCGGTGCGAAGGCGCCGCGGGCCCAGTCGTACACCTCGACCGACGGCGTCCACTGCGAGCTGTAGACCAGCGTGAGCGGTCCCGACGGCGCGGGCAGCCCCAGGTCGTACACGTCGGTGAACCCGCTCTTCTGGTCGCCGCTGCTGCTGGCCAGCCACCTCCGCTCCAGGTCGCGCACCGAGCCGTCGGTCGCGTCGGGCCGCACGGCCTGCTCCAGCACGGCCAGGGCGGCGGTGGGCGGCTGCTGGCCGTCCACCGTCAGCCGGCTGGGCAGCGGCGCCATCAGGCCCACCAGCACGACCTTGCCCCGCGCGCTCAGCGCGTCCGCGGCGACCGAGCGGAGCAGGACGGACTCGGGGGTCGCGGCGCGGCCGGCCTGGTCGGCGGGCCCGAGGGCGCTGTCGAACGTCACCTGGGCCCCGGGCGCCAGTGCGTCCGCCAGCGCGGCCCGGTGCAGCACCTGGCCGTCGGCGGTGAAGGCCTGCAGCAGGTAGACCGGCCGGTCCCCGCGGTTGGTAACCGTGCCCAGGACGTGGCCGCCCTGCACCGTCAGCCTGGCGTCCAGGCGCGTCGGCGCCCGGTCCAGCCCGGACGCGGCCACGACGCGCACGCTGCCGTACACGACGCCGCTCTCGGCCACCGCCGGGTCCTGCAGGTTCGGCGACACGTGCTCGCCGCCCGACGGCAGCGCGCCGAGCTGGCTGGTGCAGCGCTCGCAGGTCGAGCCGGTGGTCCGGTAGGACTCCAGCGTCAGCGGCGCCACCAGCGAGCCGGCCGCCGGGACGATCTGGTGGTTGCCCCGGCGCAGGAACAGGACGCGGTGGTACTCGAGGACGTTCACCGAGCCCATCCCCACGCGGACCACCTGGATCTCGTGGTCCTGGAGGCCACCCTGCAGCGCCGTGCCGACCACGTAGAACAGGCCCGTGCAGGCGACCGCCACGGCGGGCACGATGAGCCAGAACAGGCCAGGCCGCCCCCACCGGCGCGTGGCCGCCAGGTAGCCCAGCGGTCCCGCCACCGCCACGTAGAGGACGAGCAGCAGGCCCAGCAGCCAGGGCGGCGGCAGCGGCGCGTCGCCGGCCGCGGGGAGCAGGGCCGTGAAGCCGGGATCGGCGCCCAGGACGCTGGCCGCCAGCGGCCCGTTCCCGGGCGGCTGGTCGACGCTGCGGGCGATGGCCTGGCTCCAGCCGAGCGCGGTGTACGGCGAGCCGGTCGCCTCGCCGCTGGGGTCGTACGCGAGTTCGACCACCTTGCCGGCGCCGTAGTCCAGCTCGGCCACCAGGGGCACGCCGTCCGGCCCGTCCAGAAGCGGGTGCGCGCCGGGCGCCAGCGGGCCCACGGCCGCCGGCACCGAGCGCGCCGGGGCGCCGGCTCCGGCCAGCGCGGCCAGTGGGGCCAGCGAGACGCTGGCCGTGGCGCTGGCCCGGATCGGCTGCAGCTCGGTGGGGAGGGGGGCGGTCGTCCGCTGCCACTGGCTGCCCGCGGCCAGCACCAGTGTGCCGCCGAAGGCGACGAAGTCGCGCAGCGCTCCCACCTGGGCGCGGTCGAGGGCGCCGCTGTCGAACTGGTCGACGACCACGGCCGCGTAGCCGGCCAGCGACAGGGCACTTTTCGGGAACTGGGCGGCCGAGCTGAACTGGGCGACGCGGGGGGTCAGGCTGTCGTAGCGCAGCTCCAGGATGGCGGTCGCCGGTCCGTCCGCCCCGCTGAGCACGGCCACTGGCAGCACGGCGGCGTGGTCGACCACCTGGGTGTCCAGGGAGCGGCCGTCCATCACCGCCTCGACCACGGTGAAGAAGTCCGGCGCCAGGATCGCGATGGTCCGGGAGTGCCGGCTGGGCACGGTCAGGTGCACGCGGTAGGCCGAGTCGCCCGCGACGGCCGGCGCGGTCGGGATGCGCGGGTTCCGGCTCAGCGACGTCAGGGGCGGCGCCGCAGGAGCCGGGTTCTCGCTGTCCAGGTCGCGGTCCAGGAGCAGCACGTCGCCGGCGAAGTCGCCGTCCGCCAGGTTCTTGACGGTGACCAGGTAGCGAACCCAGGTACCGCTGCCGGCCGCGGTCGCGCTGAGCACGACGCGCACGGACGCGTCCGGCTGCACGGCGCTGCCCCTCGAGGGAGCGACCACGACGTACCAGAGCACCGTCGCGATCACCGCCAGGATGGCGGCACCCCCGAGGAGCTGGCGCCTGCTCATGACCCTCGGACAACCCTACAACGGGCCAGTCACGGCGGGTCAGTCGCGATCGTCGCCTCCCCGTGCCGCCCTGACGACCGCCTGGGCCAGGAGCGCGTGCCCCTTTCGGGTCGGGTGCACGTCGCACCGGCCGGGCGCGAGCTGGATCAGCAGCCCGGCCGCGCAGGAGCTGCCGCCGGCCGCGAGGGCGGGTCCCTGGAAGGCAGCGAAGCCGTCGGCGACGACTCCTCCGAACTTGCGCGCGGTGGCCGCGATGGGAGCGTTGAGGGTTTGCGTGCCAGCCGCGGTCGCCGGGTCGTAGGCCAGCGAGTAGTAGGTCAGCACCACCAGCCTGCCCTCGTAGTGGGCCTGGCGGCGGATCTCGCCGAAGGCCAGCGAGAGGTTGGCCTGGATGGTCGCCAGCACCTGCGGTATCCCGGCGTTCACGCAATCGGGGTTGCCGCCGCACTGGCGCTGGAGCACGAAGACGTCGTTGGCGCCGATATCGATGGTCACGAGCCGCACGTGGTGGTGGGCCCGGAGGTAGGCAAGCGCGAACGCGAGCTGCGTGCCGATGTACTCCACGTGCAGCGGGAACTGCGAGCGATAGGGCCGGCAGCCGTTGTCGGTCCCCGTCGGGGAGATGAAGCCCCCGGTCGCCTCGCCCGGGCAGGAGGCGTTGGTGTCGCGCAGGTCCAGGTGGCTCGCCGCCAGCTCGGGGTAGCCGACGAAGTTGTCCGGGTTGCCGGCCCCGGCGGGCACCAGCAGCGGGTTGAAGCCGAAGGCGACCGAGTCGCCCAGCGCCAGCAGTGTCGCGTGGTCGTTCTCGTGCTCGCGGTCCTCCGCTGTCGCGGGGACCGCCGAGCCGGCCAGCAGCGCGGCGACGACCGCGAGCACGAGCAGCAACCGTCTGGTCATTGTTCCTCCCTCTCTCCTGTCCTGGATGGAAGCGTGCGGCTCGATTGTGCAGCCCCATCGAACGGTTGAGGGAGAGGGTTAGCCCTGAAGAACGGACGCCCGAGGTCTAGACGCGCCGGCGGATCCAGAGGCTGCCGCTCGGGTAGTTCGCGCACAGCGGCATGCTGCGCTCCAGCCAGTCGCCGTGGAACTCGCCGACGAAGGGGCTGAAGAGGACCATCTCGTAGGCGTCGTTGAAGGCGAGGAACGCGCGCAGGACGTAGGCCTCGGTCCAGTTGCGTCCCTGATCGATCCACTCGGCCGGGTACTCGAACGGATAGAAGATGTCGTGGAAGTGGACGTGGACGCCGGGGCGCAGCCGGGGCAGGATCTCGTTGAACAGGTGCTGGACGTCGCTGCCGACCTTGACCACGTGGCTGGAGTCGATGAAGAGGACGTCGTTCTCGCCCAGGCCGGTGAAGAGCCCGAGGTCGACGTCCTGCAGCCGCTGCTGGCGGAGGTCGAGCCGGTCCCGGTCATCCTGGCTCAACAGGCTGTACAGCGTCTCCGGGTATGGCTCCACGAACGTGCAGGCCGCCGAGCCGTCGAGGAACCGCTCGTTGGTGTCCAGGATGGCGCAGGACGAGTAGCCCGAGCCGACCTCGATGACCCGCCGCGGGCGCAGGTGCCGGAGCATGCAGTGGAGGAAGATGCCGTCGGGGTAGCCGTAGGCCGGGTTGTCGAGGAAGTAGCGGATGCCGGCGGTCCTCTTCTCCGGGAAGGGCTGTGTCTCGTACAGGGGCAGGAAGCTCTCCAGGAGGGCCATCTGGGCGTCCTCGCGCAGGTCGAGGCCGGGCAGCTCCCGGGGCGGCCGGCCGAAGACACGGTCCCGGTCGCGGTCGAGCTCGTTCAGCGAGGCGATCGGCGAGTAGAAATGGCCGGCCGGCACGAACTGCACGGCCCGGGACGCCAGACCGAGCCGGCTTGCGAAGTCGGCGTTCTGCGCCGCCAGCGCCTCCACCCGCCCCTGGAGGTCCAGGTTTCGTGCCCGGAGCTCGCGCCGCTCCACAACCAGGCGGCCCAGCACCGGCACGCGGGGCGCCATCCGCGACAGCCGCCGGCGCAGGGCGTTCGGCACCCACGCGTCAGGAGCCACGCCCCGTCCCGCGGCGCCCGGCGCCGGGCCGGCAGGCGCAAGCACGCCGGTCCCCCCCTGGGCGGACCGCCCACCCGATCCTCCTCTCAAACCGCGGGGCATTCTACTGACAGGGTACGGCCGGCCGTTTTTCCGGCTCTCTCCCCGCTCGCGTCGAGCGGGAGGGAGCTTTTCTCCGCCTACGTCGTGCCCGGCTCGTCCTCCGAGGTGATCCAGCGGCCGCCGCCGAAGGTCGTCACCAGGTCGTCCGCGGTTCGCGGGCCCCAGGCGCCGCGGGCGTACGACTCCGGGTGGCCCTCGGCCTCCCACGCCTGGACCACCGGGTCCACGATCTCCCACGAGCGCTCGATCTCCCTGCCGCTGGGGAAGACCGTGTGTCCGCCGGCCAGGATCTCGCTGAGCACGGTCACGTACGCGTCGGGCAGCTCCTGCCGGCTGAGGCGGCTGTACTCCAGCTTCATGCCCGCCGGCACCATCTCGAAGCGGCCCCCGGGCCGCTTGGCGCCGATGCGCAGCAGGATGCCCTCGTCGGGCTGGAACCGCATCACGAGCAGCGTTGGTATGCCGCGCTGCCGGCGGCCGCCCACCCGCAGGTGGGGCGCGTCCTTGAACCGGACCACGGCCTCGGTCAGCTGGCGGCGCAGCGCCTTGCCGGTGCGGACGAAGATCGGCACGCCCTCCCACCGCCAGTTCTCGATCACCAGCCGTGCGGCCGCGTACGTCTCCCGCCGGGAGTTCGGGTCCACGCCCCTGACGTCCAGGTAGCCCTCGTACTGGCCGCGCACGGCCACGGCCGGGTCGGCCGGGACCAGCGCCCGCAGCAGCTCCTGCTTGGCCTTGCGGATGTCCGCCGGGTCGAACGTCGTGGGCGGCTCCATCGTCACCAGCGCGAGGAGCTGCAGGACGTGGTTCTGGACCATGTCGCGCACGGCGCCGATCTCGTCGTAGTAGCCGGCCCGCGTGCCGATGTCGTCGCTCTCGGCGGCCGTGATCTGGATGCTCTCGATCATCGTCCGGTTCCAGACCGGCTCGAACAGCGAGTTGCTGAAGCGGAACGCCAGCACGTTCTGCACGGTGTCCTTGGCCAGGTAGTGGTCGATGCGGAACACCTGGCTCTCCTCGAACAGCTCCTCCATCTGCTGGTTGAGCACCCTGGCGCTGGCGGCGTCGTGGCCCAGCGGCTTCTCGACGACGATGCGGCGGTTGTCGCCGCGCGTCGAGAGTCCGGCCCGGGTCAGGCCCTGCAGGATGGAGGCGAACGTGCTTGGCGGCGTCGCCAGGTAGTAGACGACCGGACGGCCGTCGCCGTTCACCGCCTGCCGCAGCGGCCCGTAGCTTTCGGCCAGGTCGTAGTCGAGCCGGATCCAGTCCGAGTTGGCGGCCAGCTCGGCGCTCCCGCTGCACTCCATGACCATCTGCTGGAAGCTCTCGCGCGACATAGGCGAGCGGCCGGCGCCCAGCACGCGGACCCGTCCGTCGACCCCGCGCAGCGCCGGCAGGATCTTCCGGCGCGTCAGGTCGCCGGACGCCCCGAAGATCACGATGTCCGTCGCCGTGCCGGCCGCGGCCCCCATCCTCCATATGATGCGAGCATGCCCGTGATCGGCGTATCCCAGAGACGACTCGAGGGCGGCGCCAAGGTGACCGGCGCCACCCGCTTCACCGCCGACCTCCGGCAGCCGGGCCTGACCCATGCCCGACTGCTCCTGAGCCCCTTCCCCGCAGCCCGCATCGCCCGGGTCGAGCTGGAGGCCGCCCGCCGCGCTTCGGGCGTCGTGGCCGTCGTCACCGGCGCCGACCTGACCGACCTGGGCCTGGCCGGCCCGGAGCGCCCGCTGGCGACGGACCGCGTGTTCTACGCCGGCCAGCCGGTGGTCGCGGTGGTGGCCGAGACGGAGGGCCAGGCGGCCGACGCGGCCGAGCTGGTGGACGTGGAGTACGAGCCGCTGCCGGCCGCCGTCGACGTCGAGTCGGCGGCCGGGGAGGACGCGCCCCCGGTCCTGGACAGCGGCGCCGCCGGGCTGGACGACGCCGGCGCCCACGGCGTGACCGGCGGCGGCGGCCGGGCGGACGACCTGCCGGCCAACGTCACCGGGCAGGTCCGGTTCTCCGAGGGCGACCTGGAGGCCGCCCTCCGGGGCAGCGCCGCGGTGGTCCGGCGCCGCTACGTGATGCCCGCGGTGCACCAGGGTTTCATCGAGCCCCACCTGGTGCTGGCCAGCCCCGAGCCGGACGGCGGGCTGACGATCTGGACGCCGACGCAGGGCACCTTCCTGGCCCGCAAGACGGTCGCCGACCAGCTCGGCCTGCCGCTGCGCCGTGTCCGGGTGGTGCCGATGGCGGTGGGCGGCGGCTTCGGCGGCAAGATCTGCCTCATCGAGCCCCTGGTCGGGCTGCTGGCCCTCCGCACCGGCCGGCCGGTGCGGCTGGAGCTCACGCGGACCGAGGAGTTCGCGATGGGCCGGGGCGGCCCCACGGCCGTCGTCGACCTGGAGCTGGGCGCCAGCCGCGAGGGCGACCTCACCGGGCTGCGGGCGCGCGCGACGTTCGACAACGGCGCGGGCCAGGGTGGCCTGGGCGGCCTGGTCGGGCTGTTCCTGGCCGGCACGTACCGGCTGCCCGCCTACGACATCGTGTCGCGCGACGTGGCCACCAACAAGACGCCGGTCCAGGCCTACCGGGCGCCGGGCGCCCCCCAGTCCTACTTCGCCCTGGAGTGCGCGATGGACGAGCTGGCGTCCGAGCTGGGCGTCGACCCGGTGGAGCTGCGCCTGCGCAACGCGTCGCGCGAGGGCGATCCGCGGCCCGACGGCCAGGCCTGGCCCCGCATCGGCCTGGCCGAGTGCCTGGAGGCAGCCCGCTGCCACCCCATCTACACCGAGCCGGTTGGCGAGCGGGAGGGCGTGGGCATCGCCGTCGGCGGCTGGGGCGGCGGCCGGGAGCCGGCGGCGGCCGCCTGCCGGGTCGAGCCGGACGGGAGCCTGCTGCTCCACATCGGCTCGGTCGACATCAGCGGCACCGACACGACGCTGGCGATGATCGCCGCCGACACGTTCGGCGTCCCGCTGGAGAACGTCGAGGTCGAGCGGGGCGATTCCGCCAACGCGCCGTACGCAGGCGTGGCCGGTGGGAGCAAGATCATCTATACGGTGGGACCGGCCGTTCAGCAGGCAGCCGCGGAGGCGCGGCGCCAGCTGCTGGAGATCGCGGCGGAGGAGCTGGAGGCGGCGGTGGAGGACCTGGTGATCGAGGATGGCGAGGTGCGCGTGGCCGGCGTGCCGGGCCGCGCCAGGCCGATCGGCGACCTGGCCGAGCTGGGAGCCCAGTTCGGCGGCCGCTACCCGCCGGTGCTCGGCCAGGGCCGGCACACCGTCACGCAGCAGTCCCCGATGTTCACGGTGCATCTGGCCCGCGTGCGCTTCGACCCCGAGACCGGCGAGTGGCGGCTCCGCGCGTACGCCGCCATCCAGGACGTCGGCCGCGCGCTCAACCCGCCCGAGGTGGTGGGCCAGATCCACGGCGGCGCGGTGCAGAGCATGGGCCGGGCCTTCGGCGAGGAGCTGGTGTGGGACGGGGACGGCCAGCTCCGCACGGGCAGCTTCGTCGACTACGGCCTCCCGACCATCGACCAGGTCCCGGAGATAGACGTCGAGCTGCTGGAGATTCCCTCGCCGCTGGGCCCATTCGGAGCCAAGGGCGTGGGCGAGCCACCCGCCGTGCCGGGCCCCGCCGCGATCGCCAACGCGATCTCGAGGGCGTCGGGCCGGCGCCTGACCGAGCTGCCGGCCGACTTCGTGCGGCTGGTGCCAGCGATGGAGTGAGACCGACACCAGAGATCCCGGCCGAGCTGGCCGAGCGCGTGCTGGCGGCCATCAACGACGCAGTGGTCGTCCTGGACCGGGACGCCAGGGTCGTCTGCTGGGCCGGCAGCGCCGACAGGCTGCTGGGCCTGCCGGCGCGCGAGGCGCTCGGCCAGCGCATCACGCTCCTCTCGCCGGAGCTGTCCCGCCTCGACCCCGACGAGGTGGCGACGCTGGGCGGGGCCGAGCGGCTGGACACGGTGCGCCACACCGGGCCCAACGGGCCGGCGCTCGCCGTCACGGCGACCGCCATGCGGGACGAGGCCGGCGCCGCGGTCGGCATGACAGCGCTGATCCGCTCGATGGGCGGCTGGCTGGACCCCGTGGAGCGGGCCGGCCGCTCGCGCCGGCAGTGGCACCGCACGCTCGGCTCGATCGTGCAGGAGCTGGTCGAGCAGGCGGGCGAGGACCCCAGCGCGATGGACGCGTCGGAGGAGCTGGCCCGCATGCTGGTGGGCCAGGCCCGGCGGCTGCTGCCGACCGCGCAGTGCCTCCTGGCGGTCGTGCCCCGGGAGCACCAGGACCGGCTGCAGATCGTGGCCGGCGCGGGGACGTGGGCGGAGCGCCAGGTGGGCCGGGAGTGGCCCGTCCAGGGCACGCTGGCCGGCCAGGCGCTCGCCCGCGGGCGGCCGGTGGAGACCACCCGCGCCCTGGAGCAGGGCGGCCTGCCGGACACGGCGGTCGAGGGCGGCATCCTGTCCGGCCGGCTGATCCCGCTGCTCAGCGCCAACCCGCTGCCGGACGGCCGGCAGGCGCTGGGCGTCCTTGGCTTCTACCGCGACACGCGCAGCTACTTCACGCCCTACGAGCGCCGACTGTTCGAGGAGTTCGCCCGGCTGGTCACCCTCTCCCTGCACCGCGCCGAGCTCCTGCGCAGCGCCGGCGAGGCCCACTCCCGGCTCCAGACGGGGGTCGACGTGGCCGTCCAGCTGGCCGTCTCGCTGGAGCGGGACCAGGTGCTGAACAGGCTGGTCCACACGGCGGCGGACGCGGTCGACGCCGAGCGGGTGGCGCTCCTGCTGATCGAGGGCCCCGACGCCCGGGTCGTCGAGGCGTTCGACCGCCACGGCTCGTTCGCGGCGGTGCCGAAGGGCGAGCGCTTCCCGGTCGCCAGCCTCATCTCGGGCGACGAGCCGGTCGTCCTGCGGGCCATGCACGACCACCGGCCCAGGTTCATGGGCTCCTACCAGGTGCCGGGCCTGCAGACGGTGACGGACTGGGGCCAGGACGGTCCCCGGCACACGCTGACGCTGCCGTTAGTGCTGGCGGGCGAGGTGATCGCGGTGCTGCTGGTCAGCCGGCTGCGCGACCAGCCGTTCGGGCGCGAGGATGGGCTGACCCTGCAGATGGTGGGCAACGTCGCCGCGCTGGCGCTCAACAACGCGCAGCTGTTCACGGACGCCCAGGACGCCAGCCGCGCCCGCAGCGACTTCCTCAACATGGCCGGCCACGAGCTGCGCACGCCCCTCACCGTCATCAAGGGCTACCTGTCGATGATGGGGGACGGCAGCCTCGGCGAGGTCCCGCCCGGCCTGAGGCAGCCGGTCGACCTGCTCTCGACCAAGGCCGAGGAGCTGGGCATCCTGATCGACGACCTGCTCTTCACCTCCAAGCTGGAGTCCGGCCGGCTGCCGGCGCACCCGATGCGGTTGGACCTGGGCATCGCGGTCCGGGAAGCGGCGAAGCGGGCGGAGCCGCGGGTCACGCTGCTGGGCGGGAAGCTGGACGTGGACATCGCCGACGAGTCGCTGGTGGTCAGCGCCGACCTGGAGCACGTCTCCCGGGTACTGGACAACCTGGTCAACAACGCCCTCACGTACCGGCGACCCGGCCAGCCCGCCTGGGTGCGGCTGTGGGCGCGGGTCGAGGACGACATGGCGGCGGTCAGCGTCGAGGACAACGGCCGGGGCATCCCGCCCGAGATGCACGGCAGGATCTTCGAGCGGTTCGTGCGCGGCGAGCGGGCCGGCGCCGGCTCCTCCGGCTCCGGCCTGGGGCTGTACATCTCCAGCCAGCTGGCCGCCCGCCACGGCGGCCGCCTGGAGCTGGACCAGAGCGTGCCGGGCCAGGGCAGCCGGTTCTCCCTGCGCCTGCCCCGGGCGACGCCCAGATGAAGAACGTCTCTCCCTCCCCCCCTGCGGGGGAGGGGATGCAAGGGGGGAGCAAGCTCCCCCCTTCCGAAACCCCCCTCCTTGTCTGGGACGTTGGGGGCGCCTTCGGCGCATCCCTTCGGGCCGGGGCGCGACGCCTGGAGGGCGGGGAAGACGGACTCGCTCGCTCGGGCGAAGCCCATTCCTACGCGCCGCGTCTCCTCCGCCCTTCTGTTCTCGCGGGGGAGGGTCGGGGTGGGGGGTGGGTTCGTGCTGGCGTCCACCGTACCGGCACCGAACGCTTGCCGTTCCACCCCCCCACCCCAGCCCGCCCCCCCAGCGGGGGAGGGAGCGCTTATGGGGTCCGCCCGTGTTAAAAAGCGCCACCCCCAACCAGCA
>JBKPCH010000095.1:0-10258 GCA_046727275.1 Candidatus Dormiibacterota bacterium | reverse complement strand
GGCGGCGGGGCCGGGGTGGGTGCGGGGTCCTTCGCGGGTGCGGGCCGCCGCGCCGGCGGCTCGGCCTCGGGGGGCGGCTTCGGGCCGCGGCCGGGCAGCGGGCGCGTCGGCTTGTCCGAGTCCGGGATCATGCTGCGATCTCCGCCGGGGAACCAGGCGTTCCACCATGTCGGACGGCGAGGCCGGCGTCCGACATGGCGGCGTCGCAGGAGTGGTGCTTGGTGCGACCCTGAACCGTGCTCAAGGAATGGTGGCCCATTTTAGTGGCCCCGGGACCGCTGCTATAACACCAGTCGTGCCCTCGACGATAATCGCCATCGGCGACGAGCTGGTGGCCGGCCACACCCTCGACACCAACTCCAACTGGCTGGCTGAGCGCCTTCGCCTGCTGGGCTTCCCGCTCAAGCGCATCACCGTGATCCGCGACCGCCAGCAGGACATCGTGGAGCAGCTCCGGCGCGATCTCGGGGACCCCGAGGTCGAGGACGTGTTCACCAGCGGCGGGCTGGGGCCGACGCCCGACGACCGCACGTTCGAGGCGGTGGCCGCCGCGCTCGGCCGGGACCTGGTGGCCTGGGGCCCCGCCGTGGAGCGGATCGAGCGCCGCGTGCGCCGGCTCCACGAGGCCGGGCTGCTCGACTCGCCGCAGGTGACCGAGGGCAACCTCCGGATGGCCCGCATCCCGGCCGGCCCCGACCACGTGTGCCGCAACCGCCGCGGCATGGCGCCCGGCGTCGTCTACCGCGTGGACGGGCGCCGCCTCTTCGTCCTGCCCGGCATCCCCACCGAGCTCCGCGGCATCTTCACCGAGGAGCTGGAGCCCGAGTTCCTGGCCGGGCGGACCGCCGCCGCGACGCACGAGCTGCACTTCTCCTTCGCGCCCGAGGCCCGCTTCTACGCGGTCATGCGGGAGCTGGAGACCAGCCACCCGGACGTGTCCGTCGGGTCCTACCCCGACATCCGGACCAGGGAGCTGACCATCCGGTTCACCGGCCAGGACGAGCGCCGGGTGCTGGAGGCGATGGACGTCGTCCGGCAGCGGGCCGCGCCGATGGGGTTCACGCCGGCTACCGGCCCCTGAACTCGGGCGTCATCTTCTGGAAGAAGGCCACGATGCCGGTCACCGCATCCTCGCTCAGCGCCGCCTTCGCGAAGTTCCGCGCTTCCAGGTCCAGCCCCTCCGCGAGCGGCAGGTCCTGGCCGCGGTTGACGACGTCCTTGATCAGCCCGATCGCGTACGTCGCGGCGGTGGCGAGGCGGCCAGCCAGCTCGTCGACGGCGGCGTCGAGCTGGTCGGGCGCCACCGCCCTGCTGACCAGTCCGATGGCCTCCGCCTCGGCGGCGGACAGCCGGGTCGACTCGTAGAGCAGCGGCAGCGCCCGCGCCCTGCCGATCAGCCGGACGAGCCGCTGCGTGCCCCCGCCGCCCGGGATGATGCCCAGCGACGACTCCGTCTGGCCGATGCGGGAACGGCCGTCCTCCACCATGATCCGGTAGTCGCAGGCGAGCGCCAGCTCGCAGCCGCCGCCCAGGGCGTGCCCGTTGAGGCGGGCGATCACCGGCCGCGGGCAGGCCTCGATCGCGCCGAAGCCCGCGGCGCCGCGCCTCATCATCTCGACGATCTGGTCCTCGGCGCCGGGCGCCGAACGGTCCATCCCGCCCATCGCGGCGAGGTCGGCGCCGACGCTGAAGTACCGCTCGTAGGCGCTCTGCAGCACGATCGCGCGGCAGTCGGGATCCTCGCCCAGCTGCGTGAAGGCGTCCCGCAGCTCGTCCAGCAGGTCCGGGGCGATGGCGTTGTTGCCGCCGCGGGCCATGACCACGCGGGCCACGCCGCCGTCGCGGACGATCTGCACCAGGTCCCCCATGCTCAGGCCGTGAACAGCGGGATGCCGCCCGCCACCTCGATGGCCGCACCGGTGACGTAGCCGGCCTCCTCGGAGCAGAGGAAGGCGATCGTGGAGGCGATGTGCGAGGGCTCCCCGAACCGCTTGAAGACCGTCCGGTTCTTGAACCGCTCGTAAAGGGGGTTGGTCTGCGCCGCGGCCAGGCCGGCCTCCGACAGGACGATGCCGGGGACGATGGCGTTGGCCGTGATGTTGTGGCGGCCGCCCTCGAGCGCGGCCGTGCGGGCCAGCCCGATCACGCCCGCCTTGGTGGCCGAGTAGCTGGCCTGGCCGAAGCCGCCGAGCGTGCCGGCGACGGACGACATGAAGACGATCCGGCCCCACTTCTGCTCGACCATGTAGGGCCAGACCTCCTTCGTGCAGTTGAAGGAGCCGGTCAGGTTGACGGCGATGTCGCGGTCCCAGAGCCGGTAGTCCTGGTTGGGGATCTGGGCGGTGTGGTCCAGCGTGGCGGCGTTGTTGATCAGGATGTCGATGCGGCCGAACTGCTCCTTCACGTCCGCGAACACCTGCCGGATCTGCTCGCGGTTCGTGACGTCCATCTTGATCGCCGTGGCCCGCCGGCCCATCTGGCGGATCTCCTCGGCCGTCGCGTTCGAGTACACCCAGCCCTGGCTGGTCGCCACCTGGGCGAGGACCGAGTTGGCGCCCTCCGCGGTCGTCTGGAGGTCCGGATCGTCCTCCAGCAGGATGTCCGTGATGACCACGTCGGCGCCCTGGCGCGCCAGCGTGAGCGCGTCTTCGCGGCCGAGGCCGCGGGACGCGCCGGTGACGACGGCGACCTTTCCCGTCAGATCGAACACTGGAGAAGCCTCCTTCAGCCCCGAACGAGTGGGCCATGACAGCGGAGGACGCTCAGAGGTCTGGCGTCACCCCATCAGCTCGGCAACTGCCTTCGAGATCACCGGCTGGCCGTCCTGGTTGACGGCGGTCAGCCGCACCCTCCCATTCCGATCGTCCGGCTCGCTCCGGAACGTGACCGTGTCCCCCGGGCGCACCATGCCGGCGAACCGGCAGCTGAGCCGGCGCAGGGTCCCCGGCTCGCCTGCGACGCGGGCCAGCAGCCCCATCTGCAGCATCCCGTGCGCGATCACACCCGGCAGCCCGACGGACCGGGCGAACTGGTCGTCGAGGTGGATCGGGTTCAGGTCGCCCGAGGCCTCGGCGTAGGTGGCGATCTGCTCCCGGGTGAAGGTCACCCGCAGCTCGCTCACGACCCGGGCTTCCTGATCACGAAGACGGCCCGAGACCGGCAGAGAGGCTCGTCACTCGACGTCACCGTCGTCTCCAGGATGAGCATGCGGACGCCGCGCCGCTCGACGTCGGAGGCGACCCGGGCGCGGGCGATGACGGTCTCGCCGGCCAACGGGTGGCGCTCCCACTCGAACTCCTGCTCGGCGTGGAGGAGGTTCGCCATGTCGACGGCAGCCTCCTCGTCCTCCAGCAGCTGCGGGAAGGTGGTGCCCAGGGCGTAGACCGCCGCGTACGTCGGCGGCACGCCGTCGGCCGCTTCGGCGCCCAGCGCCCGCGCAAATGCCTCCACGTGCGGAGCCTCGATCGTGAACTCGACTGGCGGGTACTCCCGCCCCGTGACCGGCGCTACGGGAGTCGCCCTCCGAAGCCGCCTTCCAGCTCGAGCTCGCGGCGCTTGCGCTCGGCGGCCTCCAGGTCCTTGAAGTAGATGAAGTAGCCGCGACCGTGGACGTAGTAGCCCCCCGACTGCTCGCGTGTGACCTTCACATTCGGCAGCTCCACGTCGTAGACCTGGCCCGAAGCCGAGACCTTCAGCAGTGGCATCCCGCTCACGAGGCTAACCGAAGTCGCCCCCTCACTCGCCTGAGAAGTAGGGGACGCAGGTCGTCCCAGGCCGAGAGCACCGCGCCCCGGCTGGCCGCGGCCACCTCCCGCGGCGCGTACGCGGCCACGGCGAACCGCTCGGCCAGCTCCCGCGCGGCGGCGGCGGCCTCGGGGACCTCCCTGCCGAGGCGGGCGCCGAACTCCAGCGGCGTCTCCCCGGCCCTGGGGCGGACGCCGGCCAGGCCGGACAGGAACGATGCGCGCTTCCAGACGCCGCTCACGGTCCGTGGCCGCAGGTACCGCGACGCGGCCAGCCAGGCGACCGCCACGATGGCCAGGAAGAGGGCGAGCAGGCCCAAGACGCCTCCCGGGAGCGGGTCGTGGCTCAGCGCGCCGCCCGCGCCCCCGTTGTCGCCCGCGTCGAGCGCGCCCTTGTCGGGCCTGGCGCCGCCGGCGATGTCGGTCGTGCCCGGGATCGCGCCGGTCGCGCAGCCCTCGCTGTCGGGCGGGCAGGCCGGGGCCACCGAGCCGCGAGGGATCGGGAAGTAGGTGCCGTCCGGCGTGGGCTCGAAGGCGACCCAGCCGAGGTCCGGGAAGTAGACCTCGACCCAGGTGTGCGCGTCGGCCTCCCGGACCACGTAGCGGCCCAGGTGCTCGTCGAACGTGCCGGGGCCGTAGCCGTTGACCAGCCGGGTCGGGATCCCGAGCGACCGGAGCATGTCGCCCATCGCCGACGCGAAGTACTCGCAGTAGCCCTCCTTCGACGTGAACAGGAAGTACTCCAGCGGGTCCACGTCCCGGGGAGGAACGGTCGGCGTCAGGGTGTACGTGTAGCCCGTGCGGAGGTAGGTCTCGATGGCCGTCGCCTGGTCGTACGGGTTGGTCTTGCCCGCCGTCACCTGGCGGGCCAGGTCCTGGATGTGCTGCAGCGTGGGCCGCGAGCGGTAGGCGGTGCCGGACAGGGGGACGACCGCCGGCTGCTGGCTCGTCCGGTAGAAGCCGCCGAAGTTGCGGTACGGGTCCACCCACCCGGGATAGTTCGTGCCCGCGGCGCGCAGCTGGTCCTCCGTGGCGTTCGAGTACTGGACCGTCACCTTGTAGGAGCCGGCGCCGCTGCCGCGGGCCTGCACGGACAGGCGGTCCAGGGTGTCGAGCTTCTCCGTCGGGATGGCCCCGGCCGGCGCCTGGCTGCCCCGCGCGTTGCGCGCGATGGTGGCGCGGTCGACCTTGAGCAGCGTGCCCGGATAGAACAGGACGTCGCTGGCCTGTTCGGGCGGCTTCAGCATCTGCATCTTGAACCCGCCCGTCCCGACCGACTGGTACGTCTCGGCGTACGGGATGGCGGCGTCCTTGGCAACGGGAAGCGTCACCGCGTTCTGCTGGTCGTAGCGCCAGGAGGCGCCGCCCGGGCCCAGCGCGGTCTCCTCGAGGTTGTAGCCCCGGAAGTAGCGCGGACCGCCGTAGGAGCCGTCGATCTGGTAGGTGAAGACGACGCCTCCGGTCTTGTGAACCGGGCCCGCGAGCTGGGCCAGCGAGGCGAAGCCGGTGGACAGGCCGCTGCTGGTCCCGCGGCCGAAGGCGACCGGGTGGTTGAGGCGCTGCTGCAGCTCGGCCCAGCCCCGGAAGCTGCCGTTCTCGATGTCCACCGTGCGGTCCGCGTTCGTCAGCGGGGGCGCCAGGAGGCCGATCGCGATGACGATGGCCATGACGACGACGCCGCTCTCCCAGAAGTCCCAGCGCGCGTCGCTGCTGAGCCGGACGCGGCGGGCCGAGGCGCTCTCCAGGGAGCGGAGGTAGCTGGTCCAGAGCAGGACGGCCAGCATCAGGATCAGGAAGGTCACGACGTACCCGTTCTGGTCGTTGGGGAAGTTCAGGACGTTCGTGGCGAACGCGGCGGCGCCCGGGACCACGCCCAGGAGCGGCTGGCGCCAGCGCAGGGAGCACCAGCTCAGCCAACCGCCAACCACCCAGAAGAGGAGGCAGAGCAGGTACAGGTAGAAGGTCACGTCGTTGGCGGCGTCGCCGCTGGCGATCCGGCCCAGCCAGACGGCGGCCAGCCCCAGCGGGTCGGCCGGGTCGCCGGGGTGGGCCTTGACCAGCGCCGCGTGGGCGCTCAGGTAGGCGGCGACGGGCGCCAGCAGCGCGCCCACCGTCAGGGCCACGGCGCCCGGCAGCGGCCGGATGAGGGCCAGCACGCCCATGAACAGGGCCGCCACGAGGGCCAGGCTGGTCAGCCCGTCCGAGTTCGGCACCCAGCTGGCCGCGACCGTGGAGTTGCCCAGGCAGAGGACGAGCAGGACGACGAACACCGCGAGCGGCAGGGTCCCGGCCGGGGGCCGCCACCGCAGCGGGAGGCTCCGGCCCTCAGACCAGGCGGACAGCATCCCTGGTCCTCAGCAGCCGGGCGAAGTCGTCGCCCCGGCGGACCACGTAGAGGTCGACGTCCCAGCCGAGGTCGAAGCTGAGGTTCGGCTCGGGAGCCCCGAAGCTGGACGCGTCGATGTAGAACGCGAGGAGCGACGTGCCCCGTCCGCGCACGCCCTGCATCGTCCGGACCCAGGCCGGGTCCGCGCTGGGCGTGATCACCCCGATGGCCCGGCGGGGGAGCCGGCGGATCCGCTCCCACGCCAGGGCGCGGGTCAGGCTCTGCGAGCCGTCGGCGCGGGCCGCCGCCAGGTAGTCGAGGATGGCGCGGTCCTGCCGGACCGCCCGGTGCGGCTCCAGGAGCGTCCCGCGCGCGTCGTTCGCGATCAGGCCGACCTTGCGGCCCCGGGCGTGGATCTGCATCGCCACGGAGGCCGCCAGGCTGATCGCGTACTCGAGCGTCGACTCCTCGCCCTCCCCGTAGTGGACGCTGCGGTCGAGGTCGAGCACGATCCAGAGGTCCGCCGTCAGCGGCTGCTCGAACGTCTTGCTCATCAGGCGCTGGTGCTTCTGCGAGAGCGGCCAGTGGATGCGGCCGAAGGAGTCCCCCGTCGCGTACTCGCGGACGCCGCCCGTCTCCGGCGGGTAGTCGGCCCAGTTGCCCATGCGCTGGGCGGTGCCCGCGTGCTGAGTGGCCGGCATGAGGAGCTCCGGCAGGGGCCTGACGCGCGGGTAGACGAGCACCTGGTTCTTCTGGTTCAGGCGGGCCTCCTCGGTGAAGAGGCCGAACGGCTCGCTGACCCGGACGAGGGTGGGGCCGAAGGTGACCCAGCCCCGCTGGCGGTAGACGCCCCTGGCGGTCCACGTCACGGGGCTCCGGCCGAGCGAGACGACGCGGCCCGGCTGGTACTCCAGAAGCCGGCTCAGGTCCATCACCTCGACCCACGGCGCCGGCACGCGCGAGCGCTTGTGGACGGTGAACGTCTCCTCGAAGGACTCGCCGACCGTCGGGGTCCCGGCGTCCAGCACCCGCTCGATGCGGATGCCGCGGACGGCCAGCCTCGGCCAGAGCCAGGCGAGGACGAAGAGCAGGATCAGGGCGTAGGCCAGCACGTAGGCCGGCTTGATGGCGGTCAGGTAGGCGAAGAAGAAGAGGAGGACCAGGCTGAAGCCGAGCAGCGCCCTGCTCACGGCCGGGTCACCTCTCCCTCTGGCTTAGGGCTCTGGCCGGCCGGAGCCCTAAGCGTCATAGGACATCTGGGGCACGTGCTCGCGGTCCATCAGCTGGTGCAGGATCCGGGTCGCGCTGGAGCCCTGCATCTCGGCGTTGGGCCGGAGGATGATCCGGTGGCCCAGCACCGACTCGGCCAGGGCCTTGATGTCGTCCGGCAGCACGTACTCCCGGCCGAGGACGGCAGCGCGGGCCTGGGCGGCGTGGAAGAGGTTGATCGTGCCGCGCGTGCTCGCGCCCAGGGCGATCTCCGGGTGGGAGCGGGTCTTCTCCACCAGCCGGGCCATGTACTCCTTGAGCTCGGGCTTGACGAACACCTCGCGCACCGCCAGCTGGGCGGCGCGAAGCTCGGCCGGCGCCACGACCGGCTGGAGCTCCTCGAACGGGGACTCCACCTTCTGCTGGCCGAGCAGGCTGGCCTCCTCCCGGGCCGTGAGGTAGCCCAGCCGGACCTTCATGAAGAAGCGGTCGAGCTGCGCCTCGGGCAGCGGGAACGTGCCGGAGTACTCGACCGGGTTCTGGGTGGCCATCACCATGAAGGGCTCGGGCAGGCGGTGGGTCTCCCCGTCGATGGTGACCTGCCGCTCCTCCATGGCCTCCAGCAGGGCCGACTGGGTCTTGGGCGTGGCCCGGTTGATCTCGTCGGCCAGGAGGATCTGGGCGAACACCGGGCCCGGCCGGAACTCGAAATCGGACTCCTTCTGGTTGAAGGCACGGACGCCCGTCACGTCGGAGGGCAGGAGGTCGGGCGTGAACTGGATGCGGCGGAAGGTGCAGTCCAGCGAGCGGGCGAGCGCCTTGGCCAGCATGGTCTTGCCCACGCCGGGGACGTCCTCGATCAGGAGGTGTCCGGCGCAGAGAAGGGTGATCAGGCAGAGCCGGACCTCCTCCTGCTTGTGGACGATCGCCCGGGCCACGTTGGTCAGCACGGGATCGGCGACCCGGCGAACTACGTCGAGTGAAGCTCCTGGTGCCCCTAGGCTCATACGACCTCCGACTCCTTTTCGCGATTATATGGACGCCAGTCTGACCGATCGCCGGAGCGATGGGCGCAACCAACCTGCCTGGCGGGTCCGTTTGACATGGATCTCCGGAATTTGCTAGGGTTCCCCCCGTCATTTTTTCGCCTCTCGGGACGGCGAATCTGACAGGGGGGTAGATCATCCGTTGACGGTGTTTCATCGGTATCTCGTCCATACCGTCGTGCTCATCCTGGCCATAGCCCTCTCGGGCTACGCTTCCTTAAGCAAGGGCCTGCCGGCAGCCGCCAAGCTGCGGCTGGGCGTGGTGAACGCCGAGGGCCAGGCTTTCGGGCAGGGAGGCTCGACCGGACAGGTGCAGCTGGGCCGCGCCGGGACGATCATCAAGCCCATCGGGATCCCCGTCGACGCTCCGGTCCAGCACACCGCGACGCAGTACACGGTACGGCAGGGCGAGGACGTCTACGCGATCGCCAAGAAGTTCAACATCTCCGCCGATCAGCTGCGCTGGTCCAACGCGGACAGGCTGACCAGGACGGACCTGGTGAAGACCGGGGACCAGCTGATGATCCCGCCGATTCCCGGCGTCGTGGTCGCGGTCAAGGCCGGCGACACCCTCCAGGCCCTGGCGGGCGCGTACAAGGTCGACCAGCAGGCGATCGTGGACTTCAACTACCTCCGCGATCCCATCCAGCTGTCCCCCGGACAGCTCCTGGTCATTCCCAACGGCCGCGGGCCCGCGCTGTTCCCGCGCCGGGCGTCCGACGACACGGTGCCCCACATGGGCCCGTTCTCCAACTCGAAGTTCGTGTACGGCCAGTGCACGTGGTACGTCGCCAGCCGGCGCAACATTCCCTGGACCGGCGATGCCTGGATGTGGTACGGCGGCGCGCGGGCCATGGGCTTCGCAACCGGCATGGTCCCCGAGCCGGGCGCGATCATGGTGACCTGGGAGAGCTACTACTATGGCCACGTGGCCTACGTGGAGCAGGTCAACGCGGACGGCAGCTTCGTCGTCTCCGAGATGAACTTCAGGGCCTGGGACGTGATCGACACCAGGACGCTGCGCGTCAGGGACGTCCCCCTGATCGGGTTCATCTACTAGAGGTCCGGACCGTCTGCTGACGCCCGGCCGGCCTTCGGTTCGCATCATGGCGGCCGGGCGTCACCCGTCCAGCAGGTTGGCCTCGGCGAAGCTGAAGTAGCCTCGCCGGGCCACCACGAGGTGGTCGATCAGGGGCATGCCGAGCAGGGCGCCTGCGCGGGCCATCCGGCGCGTGAAGGAGACGTCCTCGGCGCTCGGCGCGGCCGTTCCGGACGGGTGGTTGTGGGCCAGGACGATGGCCGCCGCCCGCTGCTCGAGCGCCGGTCCGAACACCTCCCGGGGGCTGACGGCGAGGTGCATGACGGCGCCGCCGGCCACCACGCAGGGGTCGCCGGCCAGCTCGCACCGGCAGTCCATCGGCAGCACGGCCAGCACCTCGACGACGGACCGGCGCACGGCCGTCAGGTGGGCGAGGAGCTGCCTGGGCGTGCTGGCCGGGTCGCCACGAGGCGCGGCCGGCTGGAAGCGGCGCGCCAGCTCCGAGCCGGCCAGCAGGGCCCGGCGGGCGCCGGCGGGCAGTCCGAGGCGGACCAGCTGCTCCTCGCCGGTGTCGAGGAGCTCGCCCACGGGCACGGAGGCGACCAGGGCGGCGGCCTCGGCGCCGATCAGCTCGGCGACGAGGGCGCGGTCCTCCGCCGCGTGGAGCGGCGGAGGACTCGACAGGGGTGACCCGGCCAGCGCCGCGGCGAGAGGGCTGCCGGGGAAGACCGGCGCTGGCGAGCGGGAGACGGGGTGATCCGCGGTGGCTGGCATGGGCCCAGGCTAGAGGCCGTCCGCCGGGGGGACAATACAGGCTGTTAAGAAGCGGCTGACCGTGGCCACAGGCGGGGTCCTGTCTCTTATACACATCTCCGAGCCCACGAGACCACGGCTA
>JBKPCH010000094.1:0-1719 GCA_046727275.1 Candidatus Dormiibacterota bacterium | reverse complement strand
GCTCAATCCCAGCACGAGCGCCCCCAGCTGAGGGCTCAGCACGAATAGCAGGACAAGGTAGAAGCTCGCCAGGCTGCCATCAATCAGAGCCGAGATGGTGCTGGTGGTCAGGGACTCGCGCACGACGGTGTGGCTTTGCAGGCGCATCATCAGGTCGCCGGAGGACCGCACGAGGAAGAACGCGTAGGGAAGGTTCACCAAGTGCTCGACGAAAGCCGTCGTCAGGCGTACGTCGAGACCGGTGCGCAGTTGCAGCAGCAGGTGGCTCCGCAGCAGTGTCGCGAGGAGGAAGTAGCCGACGACCGCACCCATGGTGGCCCCGGTCACCACCAGCAGGTGCCGGTCGTTGTGCGGGACGATCTCGTTCACCAGCAGCCCGGTCAGCAGTGGAAGCGCAAGTGCCAGCAGCCGCAGGAGCACCGATCCCACGAGCACCCTGGTGAGCCTCCGGGACTGGCCGAGCAGGGGTCGGAGATACCGCCAGGTGCCCTTGGTGTTCAGCTTGGAAGTCTGGAAGTTCTCACCCGGTTCGAACGTGATGGCGACGCCGGTGTAGGAGCGGCGAAAGACGCCCATCGACAGTCTTCGCCGTCCCACAGCCGGATCCATGACCTGCACGCTGTTTCTCCGCAGGCGCTCGAAGACGACGAAGTGCGTGAATTCCCAGTGGAGGATCGTCGCGGGAGGCAGGTGCCTGAGGTCATCGAGGTCCGCGGCCACGCCCCTTGCCCTCAGGCCATACCGCTGCGCCGCCTGGGTGATGGCCAATGCGTCGACGCCGTCGCGGTTGGTGCTTGTCATCTGGCGCAGCTCGTCAAGCGGCACCTGCTTGCCGTGGTGGGCAAGCACCATGCCCAGACAGGCAGCACCGCAGTCGGCCAACCCCATCTGCCTGACCCAGGGCACTCGCCGGCGCATCAGGAACCCCCTCCTCCCCCCAGGATCCCCCCCAACTGCCGAAGGAACAGATTGAGGATCTGCTGCGAGCGGAGTACGACGACGGCCCGGCCCTCGTGCCGCGGCGACGACGGCAACGACGCCACGTCGGCGTGCGGCGCGAGGACCCCCGTGACCAGCATGCCCGGCTGGGAAGACGAAGCGAAGCCGGCCCGGCGGACGCCAGCCTGATCGGCAACCTCGGCCCTGAGCACCCGGGCGGCAAGAGGCCGCCCCCCCGGGCCGTTCACCTGGAGGCGGACGAGCTGGCCGCGGTGGAGATCCGCAGACGCGGCATCCGGGACGAGGGCCACGAAGGTCCGTTCCTGCACGTTGATCAGGGCCGGCCCCGAGGTGGTCTCGGAGGTGCGAGCCGTAGCGGTGACGACCACACCTGCCACCACCAACGCCAGCACGATCCAATACAACCAACCGGTCCACGGAGGTTCGATCCGCAGAACGCCGCCTTGTCGGGGCCCGCTGACTCGGAACTGGAGCGCCTCTTGGCGAAACGGGGATGGTCGTTCGGTCATGGCACGACGGATTGGCGCCCAGCCTGTGCGCTGTAGGCGCGGTCGAGAAGTTCGTAGAGCACGAGCTCCTGGGCCCGCTGCGCGGAGCGCAGCAAGCGATTGACGTGCATGTGCGCGTAGCTCATCGCGATGTCGGCCAGCGTCGCCGACAGACGCCCGGACTGCGCGAGCTGACACAGCTCCGCCGTCACGGGAGCGAGCTGGAGCGATCGCCGGCGCAGCGCCTCCAGTCCCGCGGCAAGGGGCGCCG
>JBKPCH010000093.1:0-9962 GCA_046727275.1 Candidatus Dormiibacterota bacterium | reverse complement strand
CAGGTCCCCCCGATGTCCCAGACAGAGGGGGGGTTCCGGAAGGGGGGGCCGCCCCCCCTTGCACTCCCTCCCCCGCAAGGGGGGAGGGAGTTCTTCGCCTACGGCAGGCTGCAGCTGGCGCCGCCGTTGGCCGGGCGGTCGCCGAGGGTGACCGACAGGTCCACCGTGCCGCTGCCGCGCAGGGCCGTCATCCTGACCGTGTCGCCCGGGTTGTGCAGCTGCAGGACGCCGCCCAGCGTCTGGCCGTTGTTCAGCTCCGTGCTGTCGATCTTCTCGATCACGTCGCCGCCCTGGATGCCCGCCTTCTCGGCCGGCGTGCCGGGCAGCGCCCGCTGGACCACGATGCCGAAGCCCTTCACGTTGGGGTCGGCCGCCAGCGCCTCCTCGATCGGCTGGTAGCAGACGCCCAGGTAGGGGTGGCCGGGCGTCCTGCCCTGCACCAGGCTCTGCGCCACCCGCTGCAGGATGGCGCTCGGGATGGCGAAGCCGATGCCGTTGGCGCTGCTCGACCCGGCCGTGTTCATCGCCACGACGCGGCCGTTGCCGTCGCCGAGCGGGCCGCCGGAGTTGCCGGGGTTGATGGGGGCGTCGGTCTGGAGCACGTCGGCCAGGCTCTCGGGCGACTGGCCGGCGCCCCCGCCGACGTTGTTCAGCGTGCGGTGCAGGGCGGAGACGACGCCCGTGGTCACGGTCCCGAAGCCCTGGCTGCCGAGCGGGCTCCCGATCGCGACCACCGGCTGGCCCACCTGCAGCCTGGTGGAGTCGGCGAACTGGGCCACGGGCAGGGTGTCGGGCACCTTCAGCACCGCCACATCCTCGAGCTGGTCGGTGCCCTGCACGTCGGCCGCGAAGTGGCGCCCGTCGGGCATCACCACCTGGACGCGGCGGGCCCCCTGGACTACGTGGTTGTTGGTCAGCACGTACGACGTGCCGGCCTGGCTGCTGAACGCGAAGCCGCTGCCCTCGGCCGCCGAGCCGTTGCGGCCCGCGCCGCTCGCGATGATGAGGCCCACGGACGGGTTGAGCACCGAGGCCGCGTGGGCGGCGTCGAAGGTGCCCACGTTGCTCGGCCCGGGCGCCGGGTTGACGGGGAGGATGGAGCCATTGGTGGCGGCGGCCGAGGCCGTCCGGCCCGGCGTCCGGCTGGCCGAGGGCGGCGTCGAGGTCTGGCACCCGGACAGGGCCGCGGCGACCAGGACGGCCGCGACCGCCGCGACCGGCCTCCAGCTCGATGTCCGCATCGTCGCTTCTCTCCCCTTGTGCGGTACGGCCGCCGGCCGGGCTACCCGAACGTGCTCCAGTAGTAGAACCGGAGCAGCCAGAACGGATCGCTGCGCAGCGCGGCTGCGTAGGACTTTACGGCGGCGACGTAGTCGTCGTCGCGGTTGTAGCGCAGGATCGCCCGGTCGTAGTCGCCGGGCGCGCCGTTCCGGGCCAGGAGCAGGGCCGCCGCCTGGATCGAGTCGTGCGGGCTCATGATGTCGCCGCCGCCGCCATAGTCGCGCCAGGTCGAGGGAAGGAACTGCATCGGCCCCAGGGCGCCTGCGCTGGACGGGCCGTTGACCCGGCCGAAGTCCGACTCGAGGTAGTTGATGGCCGCCAGGTAGCTCCAGTCGACCCCGGTCCGGGCGGCGGCGGCACGGTAGTAGCCGAGCAGCACCTCCGGCGGCTCGGAGGCGCTGAACCGGTGCGTGTTGCGGGGCCGGACCGAGATGGAGGCGTCGATCCCCGTCAGCCGCCAGACCGAGCGCAGCCCGGCCGTGACCTGGCCGGTCCCCGCCGCGTGGGGACCGTTGAGCAGCGGCAGGATGGCCGGCTCCAGGTCCGGCCGGCCGGCCACCTCGTACAGCACCGCCTGCTCGGCCCGGATGGCCCCCCGGAACGCGAACTGGGCCCGGGCGAGCTGGAGGTCCTGGCGCAGCTGGTCGATGGCGACAGCCGCCGCCGGCCGCGCCCGCAGCCGGTCGAGGGCGGCGGAGGCGGCGTCCACGGCCCTGGCGGCGGCCGTCAGCCTCGCCGCCTGGCGCTGCGTGTCGGACTGGGAGCCCGGGCTGCTCGAGTCCGCCGCCGCCGCGACCACCAGACCGGACAGCAGGCTGCCCGCGACCAGCAGCGCGGCGGCGGCGCGAACGGCTGTCAGGCGGAGCGCACCTGCTCGGCCTCCCGGGGGTGCACCTCGCCGTTCTGGCCCTGTGCCTCCATCGCAGACACCGGGACGAACGGCTGGTCCTCGGGGTACGGGTCCGCGTCGGTCGGGAACCGGAGGCCGATCGAGTCGAGCAGCCCGCGGATCTCGTCGCCGACCAGCTCGCCCTGGGCGATGAGCGCCTCGGCCCCCAGGTCGATGGCCTCCCGGTTGACGTACATGACCCGCCAGCAGTCGATGTACGCCGCGCCCATGATCTGAGCCACCGTTCTGCGCGAGAGCGGGCTCCTGAGCACGGTGCCGATCGGGCTCTCGATCCCGAAGGCGCTGCCGGCCTCGACGGCCGAGATCAGCGTCTCGCCGATGCCGACCGCCTTCCTGGCCAGGTCCGGCGACATGTGCTCGCCGCCCATGCCGACCAGGCCGGCCATGACGCAGGCGGAGCGGGTGGCCATGGCCAGGTCCCCGGACACGCCGCTCGAGTTCTCGCCGTAGAACACGCGCTCGGACGCGATGGCACCCAGCGCGTGGCGGACGTCCCCCGCCCACTGGGAGCGGAAGCGGATGAACTGCTCCTGCTCCTCGATGGCCCTGTGGTGCCCGAGCGAGTCGGCCCGCATCCTGATCGAGAGGCGGACGTGGGCTGTCTCGGGGCGGTAGAAGTGGGCCGCCACCGCGTGGCCCATCTCGTGCCGGGACACGGCGATCTTGTCACGCTCGGTGTACTCGACCGGCTGCACGAGGCCGGCCTCGATGTTGCCCATCGACTCGCGGAGGTCGCGCCAGTTGAAGAGGGAGCGGCCGTCCTCGAAGGCGTACATGAGTGCCATCGAGGTCGCCTGCTCGATCATTGCGGGGGAGTAGCCCTCGGTGATGCGGGCGAACTCCTCGCGCTTGGCGGGCGTATCCATCTCGGGGTCGTGGGCCTTCTTGTCGAAGTACAGGTCCGCGATGTCCCTGCGGTCCTCCCGCGTTGGCATCCGGAACGTGATGGTGCGCCCGAAGCGGCCCGGCCGGGTCACCGCGTCGTCCAGCACGGAAGGCCGGTTGGTGGCGCCGACGAAGAACAGGTTGTAGCGGGGGGGCCTCAGCTGCGGGATGCGCAGCTTGACCACGTTGCCGTTGGAACGGACCTCGCGGGGGATGAACAACCCGTCGAGCGTGAGGTTGACGAACCGCCGGAACGACTTCTTGAGGAAGCCGGGGTTGTCCATGCCGTCCATCAGGACCAGCAGCATGTTGAGGCCCATCCGGAAGCCGCCGAACATCCCGGCCATGCCGCCCATGCCGCCGCCGCCCATGCCGCCACGGCTCTGGCCCAGCGCGTCGAACTCGTCGATGAAGATGATGCAGCCGCCCCATCGCTTGGCCTTCTTCTTGGCCGCGCGTACGACCATCCACACGGCCACCATGTCCATGCCCATGAACATGCCGCTGTAGCCGGAACCCGAGCTGACGATGATCGGGGTGTGGAGGGTGGAGGCGATCGCCTTGGCGAGCATCGTCTTGCCGGTGCCGGGCGGACCGACCATGAGGACGCCGCGCTCGCGCTTGCCACCCGCCTTGACGTAGTTCCGGCCCTGCTCGATCAGGCGCAGGATCCGCTCCATCTCCTGCACGGCCGACTTCTGGCCGCGCACGTCCTCCAGCTTGACCTCGTAGTTGGCGTCGCCCGGGGTCAGCGTCTCCCGTCCGAGCCGGGCGAAGAGGAGGAACGGGCCGAAGAAGATCGCGAACTGCGCGAGGAATATCAGGATGAAGTAGCCGACCGCTGGTATGGCCGAGAGGAGCAGGATGGGCAGCATCGCGAGCGCCTGGCCCGGGCTGATGCCGAGCGCGATGGCTCCGCCGAAATACAGGATCGCGAGGGCGATCAAGAAGCAGGTGCGACGCCAGAAGATGTACCGGTTCGTCTCCAGCGTGCGTCTGTCCTGATCGTCGTAGTCGGAAATCCTTTCGTGCAGGACGAGCGAGCGTCGTATCCAACTCAGGATTCCCCGCATCCCGAGGACGGCGAGGAGCGCGAACAGGAGCGCGCCAACGACGCCCCACTGCATCAGGAAGAGCCCGTATCCGAATGCAGTGCTGGCGACGAGCAGGGCGAAGATCCAGAAGACAATCATGGCCGTCCTCGCACTATACCCCGGGCCGGAGGGGGAGCCGTCAACGAGATGTAATGGCGCCCTCGGGCTCCACCTGGCCCGGCCTGGTGACCAGGAAGAGGGTCACGGCGAGCCCGGCGGCCGCCACGAAGTCGCCGGGGCTGTAGACCTCGGGGAACAGCCAGCCGATCGGGCGCGGGATCGTGATCCAGTCGCCCAGCCAGTCCAGGCGCGTGCCGGGGCCGGTCACCGCGTACTGGGCCCACACGCCGTTCCGGCTGAGCTGCCGGGGGCCCAGGTGGGCCAGGCTGCTGGCCACGAGCATGTGGCCGCCGTTTGCCAGCACGACGGCCAGGTTCATGGCGATGCCGGCGCCGACCAGCCAGATGCCGGGCAGCTCGTCGCGGTGCCAGACGATCCACGCGATCAGCGCCGCCAGGGAGGCCGCGAAGAGCGCGGGGGCGGCGGGCGAGGAGCCGAGCGGGGTGCGGACCAGCAGCTCCTTGACGAGGAGGGCGCCGATCACGACCAGGGGCCAGCGCAGGCGCCTGGCGACGAGGTTGCGGAGGCTGCCCCCGGTCAGGAGCCCGGCCACCAGGCCGACCAGGGCGGCGACTATGAGCAGCACTGCTGCTCATCCTCCTCGCCAGCGGGCAGGGGATCGAGGCCGGTCACTCCGAGGCCAATCGGGCAGCCGAGGCCGCCAGCATCCGGACGCCGGTGGCGAACGACGCCTCGTCCAGGCGGAAGGTCGGGGAGTGGTGGGCGGGGGGCGTCTCCGCGTCGGGCGGGCAGCCGCCGAGCATGAAGTAGCACCCCGGGATGCGGGTCAGGAACTCCGCCATGTCGTCGCTGACGGTCAGCGGCCGGCCGACCTCACCGGCCCGGTCGCCGATCAGGCCGGCGCCCACCTGGAGGACGGTGCGCGTCACGCCGGGGTCGTTGACCAGCGGTACCGTGCCGTGGACCAGCTGCATGTCCGAGCTGATCTGGAACTCGGTGTCGGCCTCCAGCAGCAGGTCGCCCAGGCGCTGCAGGGCCTCGGTGCGCAGGTCCGGCGTGAACGTCCGCACGCTGCCGCGCACCAGCACCGAGCGGGGGACGATGTTCCAGGCGCCGTCGGTGCGGACGTCGCCGACCGTGCAGTGGCAGGCGGTCCCGTCGTGCTCCAGGCCGTCGACCACGGTGTGCAGCCGCTCGAGGAAGAAGGCCTGGGCGGAGATCACGTTGCCCGCTCGCTTCATCATCCCGCCGTGGCCGCCGGGGCCCCGCATCGCGATCTCGAACGCGTCCGACCCGGACCAGAGCAGCCCCGGCCGGGTCTGCACCTGCCCGCTGGGCAGCCAGGAGGCGGTGTGGAGGCCGATCGTCACGTCCGGGTGGTGGCGCTCGAACAGCCCGCGCGCGATCATCTCCCGCGCCCCGCTGACGATCTCCTCGGCGGGCTGGAAGCAGAAGAGGTAGGAGCCGGTCAGCGCCTCGGCCCGCTCGGCGAGGGTGCGGGCGGCTCCCAGCAGTATGGCCGTGTGCGCGTCGTGCCCGCACGCGTGCATCCGGCCCTCGGCCGCCGAGGCGAACGCCACGCCGGACTCCTCCAGGATGGGCAGGGCGTCGATGTCCGCCCGGAGCATGACCGTCCGCCCGGGCCTCCCCGTGTCCAGGACGGCGAGGGCCCCGGTCGGCGTCGGGCACTCCTGGACGGCCAGGCCCAGGCTGCGCAGCCGGTCCTCGACGAAGCGCGAGGTCGCCTGCTCGGCGAACGACACCTCCGGGTGCCGGTGCAGGTGGCGCCGCGTGTCCACGACCTCGTCCAGCACGTCGGGCGACGGCTCGGGCAGCGGGACCATGCCCAAACAGTAGAGCGTTCGCGGATGGCGAGGGGGGAGGGGACGGTGCCAGCGCGATCGCCCGAGGCGGCAGGTGCGCGCCGGCTGTTCCGCCCCTCATCCGCCTCCAGCCGCCGTACCCCGGAGACGTCATTCGGGTCCCGAGACGTCACTGCGGTACGGCAAACGCCGCCGGGCGACGGGTCGCAGACGGACGGGGGGAGGGGGCGCTGTTCAGACGATCGGGCCCAGGCTGTAGCCGCGGGCCGTCGAGCGCAGGAGCTTGCCGCCCAGCTCCGGCTCCAGCTCGTCCAGCTTCCGCCGCAGTGTCAGCAGCGCCGAGTGGACCGTCGAGCGGGCGGCGTTGGGGCGGAACAGGCCGGCCGCGATGAGCTCGCTGGCCGTCACCGGCTTCGACCCCTGGGCCAGGTGGACCACCAGGCTCGTCTGCTGGGACGTCAGGCGGATGCGCCGCTCGTCCAGGGACATCGTGCGGTGCGTGGGGTCGAAGTCCAGCCGTCCGAACCGGTAGTTGCCGGACCGGCCGGTGCCGCCCTCGATCAGCCGGGCGGCCAGGTCCGAGTAGATGTGCGCCATGGTGGCGTTGCCTTTCACGAAGTAGCTGCTCGCGCCCATCTCGTACGCCTGGCGGATCGAGGCGGCGCTGCCCTGCGCCGCCGACAGCACGACCACTGCCAGCCCGGGGTGGTTGCGCCGGATCCACTGCAGCAGCTCCAGGCCCGCCTCCTCGCCCTCGTCGAGGACCAGGTCCAGGAGGACGCCGGCCACCCGCTCGTGGGTCAGCACGACCCTGGCCTCGTCGGGCGAGCTCGCCACGCGCACCTGGTAGCCGAGGTCGGTCAGGTCCAGCCGCAGCTGCGCCTGCATCGGCCGCTCGTCCTCCACGACGAGGACGGACGAGCCGAGAAGCTCGGGTGGCCGGAAGACCTCCAGCCCGGGCGGCAGCGGAGGCGGCGCGTTTCGCCCGCGGCTCCTCAGCACCGCTGCGCCAGCAGTTGACTCTCTCTCACGGTCGGCTTGGCGCAGCATGGGGCGGCAGCCCGACGTTTGCAAGTGCCACCGCAGCGCCGCGGTGAGACGTCAAGCCACGTCAACCGTCAGGTTCCCGACGCTTCCTCCGGGCCAGGGCGATCGCCTCCGGGACCAGCGCGTAGAGGTCGGCTCGCTCGTCGGCCTTGCTGATGCACGTGAGGACGTCGGGGTCCCCGCCGGTGCTCGGGATGGTGGGGTCGGCCGTGTAGAAGATGACCGGCAGCGGCGTGCCCTGGGCCCGCAGCTCGACGAGCAGGGCCCAGCCGTCCGTGGGCTCGGGGAGCATGAGGTCCACGATGGCGACCTCCGGCCCATCCCGCCTGGCGCGCTCGAGCGCCTCGGCCGCGTCGACGGCGACGGAGACCCGATAGCCAAGCATCCGCAGGTCCGTCTCCAGGATCACCCGCCACACGCGCTCGTCGTCCACGACGAGGACCGAGGCGCCGAGCACCTCCGGCGGTGGGGCCGCGAGCGGCTTCGGAGAGGTGAACGGCAAGGCTTTGAGGCAGTATACGGAGGCAGATATGGGCTCACCGGCAGGCACGGAGGGCTCCGCCGACGGCCGCCCGCCGGGGCCCGGCGCGCGGGCCCGGCTGCGTTCGAGGCTGATCAGGGCGCTGAGCAACTGCGTCACCGAGGCGCACCTGGCCCAGGTCCTCTACGCGGAGCTGCACCCGGTGTTCGGCTACGACAGCGTCAACCTGCAGGTCCTCGAGCGCGAGGGCTGGTACCACAGCCTGGCGATCGAGCGCGGCGTGCTCCAGGACGTCCGCCGCCGGCTGCTGGTCGAGTCCTTCTTCGCCGAGTACTACCGGGAGCCGAAGGCCCAGGTGATCGTCCCGGCCGCCGCCGCGGGCCCGCTGCTCGGCCCCGGCCCTGGCCCGACCAGGCGTCCGCGCACGCTGCTGTGGGTCCCGATCCTGCACCGGGGCCAGGCGGTCGGCTCGGTCAGCTACCAGCTCCTGTCCCGCCGGCCGGTGCCGCCCGAGGAGCTGCGGCTCCTGGACGGCGTGCACGAGCACCTGGGGGTGCTGGTCAGCAACGCCTACCTGAACGAGCTGACCAGGGACCAGGCCGTCAGCCTCGGCGCCCTCAACGAGATCGCCCGCGCCCTGTCGGCCACCCACGACGAGGGCGGCGTCGTGACGGCGCTGCAGGCCACGCTGGGCCGGCTGATCGCGGTGGACGCGATCGAGCTGGCGGTCCGCGAGGACGCGCCGCCGTCCCGCCTGCGCCTGCTCTCGGTCGGCCCGGAGGGGCGCGTCCGCCGCTCGTCCGCGCCCGTCAGCTCCCGCCGGCTCGGCGCGGTGCGGGAGGTGCTCGAGACCCGCTCCGGCCGCCTGGAGGGCATGGCCGGCGCCGGCGAGCCGTACCGCTCCGCCGTCCGGGCCCCGGTGGTCGAGGGCGGCCAGGCCCGGGGCGTCCTGACCGCCCGGAGCCTGCAGCCGGACGCCTACGAGCTGTCCACCGTGACCTTCCTGCAGCAGGTGGCCGACCAGGTCGCGCTGGCCCTGCGCAACGCCCGCTCCTACGCCGCCATCGAGGCCCAGAGCAGGCACCTGACGATCGTGGACGCGGTCGGCCGCCGCCTCGCCGCCAGCCTCGACCGCTGGTCGATCATGCACATCCTGCGGGAGGAGCTGGGCCGGCACCTCGACTTCGACGTGTTCTCGCTGGCGACGGTGACCGAGACGCAGGAGGGACCGGTCGCCGACGGCTACGTCTACGACTCCGGTGAGGAGCGGCCGCTGGCCCCGGTGGCGCTGGCGTCGGCCGGGCCCTCGCGCGAGGCCTACGAGACGGGCCGCCCCGTGCTGCTGCGCCGGTCGCCCTGGGCCCGTGAGCTGGAGCGGCAGCGGCGCGAGGGCACGGAGCGGGTGCTGGGCCAGGGTGCGGTGCTGGACGTGACCCGGCCGGGCCGCCACCTGAGGGTCGCCAGCCGGTCCATCATCTGGGTGCCGGTCCGGCACGGCGAGGAGGTCATCGCGCTCCTCTCGCTCCAGTCCTACCGGGCCGACGCGTTCGACGACTGGCACGTGCAGGTGCTGCAGGACGTGGCCACCCACGTGGGCCTGGCGCTCGCCAACGCCGAGCACTTCCGCGCCGCCCGGCTGGAGCGCCACCGGCTGGAGGCGCTGCACATGCTGGAGATGGGCGTGGCCGGGGCCACCGACGAGAACCAGGTCGGCGAGGCGGTCGTCAACGCCATCCGCTGCTACCTGGACGTGCCCACGCTCATGCTCCTCTACCTGGACGCGCAGGGACGCGTCACCGGCTACTGGTCGGAGGTGGGCCAGCCCCTGCGGGCCCTGCCGCCGATCAGCGTCGAGTGGCCGCGCCACTACTTCAAGCGGATGCTGGAGGATGGCACGACGATCGTGGAGGCGGTGCCGCAGGACCTCCGGATGCCGCGCGCGCAGCCGGGATGGCCGTACTGGGGCACCGGCCTCCCGGCCCACGTGATGCTGGTGCCGCTCTTCAACGGGGACCGCACGATCGGCGGGCTGTGCGCGCAGCGGTTCGAGGACCGGCCGTTCACCGCGGAGGAGGTCGAGCTGCTGGAGAGCGCGGCGCCGGTCGTCGGCATCGCCCTGCGCACGGCCCGGCTGCACCGCGCCAACGAGGTCGCGCTCGCCCACTCGGTCCGGCTGCAGACGATGGCAGGCCTGGCCGGCCACGACCTCGCGGCCGTCCTTGACACCGTGGCCGAGCTGGCCAGGACCATGCTGGAGGCGCAGGGGGCCGCCTGCTGGGCCTTCGACGACGAGGGCCGCGTGGCGGTGCAGGCCGCACGGGGCGGCGGCCGCCCGGGCCGGGTCCTGCGCTGGTCGGGAC
>JBKPCH010000092.1:0-13891 GCA_046727275.1 Candidatus Dormiibacterota bacterium | reverse complement strand
GCTCCGGCCCTGCAGCGCCCCCCGCTCCGCCGCCGCGGCCCAGCGCTGCGCGCCCGGGCCGTCCGCACGCTCCAGGCAGCACCAGCCGGCGGCCAGCGCGAGCGCGGGGTGCGCGGCGACGTCGGTGTCGCGGAGCCCGTCGAGCCAGCCCGCCAGGATGTGCAGGCGCCCCTGCTTGAGCTCATCGAGGAGATGGGCCCTGACGAGCTCGGCGACGCGCCCGACCGCACCGGCGGCGCGCAGGTGCCGGACCGCCTCGCCGGGGTTCCCGTGCGTCTCGTACCAGGCCCCGGCGCGCAGGTGCAGCTCCGGCTCCAGCTCCGGGTCCTGGCGGCGCAGCTCGCCTCGCAGCATGTCCCCCAGCAGGTGGTGGTAGCGGTACCACTCCTGCCTGCGGTCGAGTGGCACCAGGAACTGGTTGGACTCCTCGAGCTGGCGCAGGACGAGGTCGGAGCCCTGCCGGCCGAGGACGGCGTCGCAGAGCGGGCCGGAGAGCCGGTCGAGCACCGACGTCCGGGTGATGAACCGCAGGAGGTCCGGTGACATCCCGGAGAGGAGCTCCTGCCGCAGGTACCCCGCCACCAGCCGGTCGTCGCCGGCGAACTCCGCTATCGCCCGGTCGCGCTCGGGCACCTGGCCCACCAGGAGCCCGGCCAGGGCGAGGCCGGCCGGCCAGCCCTCGGTCCGCTTGAGCAGGACGTCCAGGTCCAGGGGCGCCGGGTCCGCGCCCGCGGCGCGCAGGAGCGCGCCGGCCTCGACCCTGCACATCGAGAGGTCCGCCGTCCCGATGCGCAGGACGTGCCGCTGCAGGCACCACCGCGCCACCGGCAGGGTCGGTTCGCACCGGCCGGCGAGCACGAGCTGGGATCCGGCGGGCAGGCGGCTGGCGAGCGCCGCGAGGACGGCCGTGCAGCCGGGCTTGCGCAGGACGTGCACGTCGTCCAGGACCAGGACGAACGGCGCCGGGCGGGTCTCGAGGGCCCGGACCAGGCTGGGCAGGGCGGCGCGGCCGGCGCCGGTGCCGCACCGCGCGGGCGCGCCGAGCACGCAGGCGATGCCTGCCCTCAGGACCGCCGGCTTGTCGTCGCGGTCGGTCAGCGACAGCCAGGCGAACGGCCTGCCGTCGGCTGCCGCCCACTGCCGGAGCAGCGTGGTCTTCCCGAACCCGGCCCCGGCGACGACCAGCACGACCGGGACGTCCTGCGAGGCGCGCAGGCGCTCGACCAGCGCCGAGCGAACCACGGAGCCGGCCTGGGCCGGCGAACGGCCAGCCGGGTCCCCGGCCCCGCCGCGTGTCTCTCTGTTGTTCATCAGGCGACCCGAGACAAACGTAGGCAGGGCGGCGGCGCCCACGACGCGACGAGGGGCCTCCACTCGCCGAAAACCTGAACGCACCAGCCCTGGGGCGCCGGCCTGGCCGACCGGCGTTCAACGATTGGTCGAGCGGAGCGCGCCTGGCGCGACCTGCAGCGGCCCGGCTCGCGTCAGCCTGTCGGACGGACCGTTCAACCGCGACCGGCGTGCCGCGCCGCGCCGGTCGGTTCCAGGAGACCGCTGCCGTGACCCGACGCAGCCGCGGGGTGCCCGCCGACGCCGTTCCCGACCACGATCCGCGCCAGACCGCGGACGGGGCGCCATCGGGGCCCCTCCTCGGCTGGCGGCTGTGGCGCCTGCAGGGCGAGGACCTGTGCTCCTGGGCGGTCGACCACCGGTGGGAGCCGGGGCCGAACCGGGCGCGCTGCCTGCCCCTGGGCCTGCAGGGCTGCGGGACGCCGCCGGGCCGGCACTGCGAGTGCGGCTTCTGGGCCCTCTGGAGTCCCCTCGACTGCCTGGCCATGGCGCGCACGCCCCTGGAGCCGCCCTGGCTCGTGATGGGGCTCGTCGCGGGCTGGGGCACGGTCGCCCTCCACGGGCGGGAGGGCTTTCGAGCCGAGCGGGCGTCGGTGCTGTGCCTGTTCACGGACTGGCCCTGGAGCGCCCGGGTGCTCGGGCCGACCGAGAACCGGTTCGTCACCTGGTGGCGCCGCTCGGCCTCCCGGCGGCTCTGGTCGGCCCTCGGCGTGCGCCCGGACCCCGACCCGCGCCGGCTGCCCCGCCTCGAGGTGATCGCGTCCCGCTACAGCGTGCCGCTGATCTCGATGGCGGCCGCGCTGAACCTGGGCGTGCTCCAGGAGTGGGGCGTCCCGAGGCGGCAGGTGCGCGAGGTGGAAGCCTGGGTCGAGGCCAGCTCGATCGGCGGGCGGGCCGGCCTGCCCTGACGCAGGCCCGGCCGGGACCGGCGCACGCGACCCGGTCCCGGGTCGGGCGGCCGCCGCCCCCGCTGCTACGCGGCGACCTCCTCGGCGGCCCTCTGCCAGCCGACGGTCAGGCCGATGATGACCAGCACGTCGAAGGCGATCATGGCCACCGACCACCACGGATAGAGGCTCACGGCGGACAGGTTCAGCAGCGCGTTGAGGCCGGCGACGACGATGCCGAACCAGCGGCCCCAGGACCGGCCGGACATGATCGCGGCCGCGGCGGCGATCTCGACGATTCCGAAGACAAGGAGGAGGAGCGCCCAGATCCACACGTCCCCGTACACCGGCCGGCCGATGAAGTAGATGGACCTGAAGAAGCCGATGATGCCGTAGAAGGCGTTGAAGATGCCGCTCATCAGGATCATGACCGAGGCGAAGAGCACCCAGCCGCTGGCGGGCGTGTACGCGGCATCCGCCGTAAACAGACCGCCTGCGACGGCGGCCGGCTGATCACTGGACGTCGAGGACATGCATGCCTCCTTTCGGGCTCACGAATTCGCCTGCGCGTGCCCGGGCCCGGGCCGTTCCGGCCTTCGGACGCTATGACACCCGACCGCGCCACGGCAGCGCATCCTCCGATCTGGATGAATCGGCGGCGCTCGGCCTCTCGGTAAGCGTTGACAGACCGTTAGTCAAGACTTACCATCACTCCCATGGACACCACCACCCTTCGATGCCTCCACACCGGCCAGCCCGCCTCGCTGCGCTGATGGAGTTCGACCGCTTCACCGTCGTGCTGCTGGTCCTGCGGCCGGACGCCCCCGATCTCGACGACGAGGCCGCGGAGGCGCTGCAGGACGCCCACATGTCGCACCTCGCCGACCTGCACGACGCCGGTCACGTCCTCGCCGCCGGCCCGCTGCGCGGACACGAGCCATACCGCGGGCTGACGATCCTGAACGTCGACCCGGAACGAGCCCGGGAGCTGAAGGAGGCCGACCCGGCTGTCAGGGCCGGCCGGTTCTCGGTCCGGGTGCTGTCGTGGATGGTCCCGGCCGGCGCGATGTCGTTCGCGCACGCCCGGTTCCCCCGGTCGTCGGCCGAGGCGCGGAGCTGAGCGGGCGGGGGCGGGCGAAGAGGCCGGGGAACCGCTCGGCGGCCTCGGGCCGGCCCTCCATCGCCAGCTCGCCGCTGCGCCGCGCCTCGGCCAGGCTCCGGCCGCCGAACACCACCGACCGCAGGGTCGTGACCGTGGCCTGGATGACCGCGTCGGGCTCGTGGGCGCCGCCGCGCGCCAGCTCGATGCGGCCGTCCGCCACCTCGGCCCGGAAGCGGTCGTCGCCCATCCGCAGCTCGTAGCTGGCGTGCAGGTCCCCGGCGGCGGCCGGGTCGAACGTCGTGCGCAGCGCCAGGACCAGCGCGTCGGCGCTCAGCTCCCCGTCCGACGCGATCGGACCGCGGCTGCCCCACCGGGCGAGGTGCACGATGGCCGGCTCAAGCTCGCTCCCCCGCTCGGTCAGCTCGTACACCCACGTGCTGGCCGGCGGGCCGAGCCGGCGGCGCCGCACCACGCCGGCCTCCTCCAGCTCGCGCAGGCGGTGCGAGAGGACGTTCTGGCTGGCGGTGGGCAGCCCCAGCCGCAGGTCCGTGAACCGCTTGGGCCCGTAGAGCAGCTCGCGGACGACGAGCAGCGCCCACCGCTCGCCGACGACGTCGAGTGCCCGGGCCAGCCCGCACGGATCGTCGTAGCTCCTGCCGGCCATACCGCTAGCATATCAGGACTGTTTAGTGCTAAGTTAGGAGCAACGACGCTCGAGAAGGAGGTCATCGTGACAGCCAGCGATCCCACGGCGATGAGCGCACTGCCGCAGGGCGACGTCCGCCTGCTCGACACCCCGGTGGCGCAGCGGCTCCTCGCCTCGACCGAGCTGGCCCGCCTCGCCTACGTGGCGGCCGACGGCACGCCACGCGTGCTGCCGATGCTGTTCCACTGGACGGGCGCGGAGCTGGTCATGGCGACGTTCGCGGGCGCGGGCAAGATCGGCGCGCTGCGGGCCCGCCCGCACGTGGCCGTGACCATCGACGTCGCCGGGCCGCCGCCGGAGGTGCTACTGCTCCGCGGGCCGGCGTCGGTCACGGACGTGGAGGGGATCGTCCCCGAGTACTCCCTGGCCCACCGCCGGTACTACGGGCCGGAGCAGGGCGCGGCCAACGTCGCGGAGGTCGATCGCCCGGGCACGAGGATGGCGCGCATCGCGCTGCGTCCGACCTGGGCCGGCGTCCTCGACTTCCGGACCCGGTTCCCGGGCGGCGGCCGGTCGTGAGCGGCGCGACCTACGTCCTGGTCCCGGGCGCCGGCAGCACCGGGTGGTACTGGCACCTCGTCGAGCCAGAGCTGCGGCGGCGCGGCCACGACGTGGTTGCGGTCGACCTGCCGGTGGACGACGACGGCGCCGGGCTGCCGCAGTACGTGGACTCCGTCGTGGAGGCCATCGGCGAAGGCCGGGACCTGGTGCTGGTCGCGCAGTCGATGGCGGGCTTCACCGCCCCCCTCGTCTGCCAGCGCGTGCCGGTGTCGCTCCTCGTGCTCGTGAACGCGATGATCCCGCGGCCGGGCGAGACGGCCGGCGCGTGGTGGGCCGCCACCGGCCAGGCGCAGGCCAGGCGCGAGATGGACGAGCGCGACGGCCGGCCGCCCGACGCCGGCTTCGACGAGGCGACGTACTTCCTGCACGACGTGCCGCAGGACGTGATCGACGAGTCGGCCGCGCACATCCGGCGCCAGTCCAACACCCCGTTCGGCCAGCCCTGGCCGCTGGCGGCGTGGCCCGACGTGCCGACGCGGGTCCTGGTGGCCCGGGACGACCGCTTCTTCCCGGCCGAGTTCCAGCGCCGCGTCAGCGAGCAGCGCCTGGGCATCACGCCGGACGAGATGCCGGGCGGCCACCTGGTCGCCCTCAGCCGCCCGGTCGAGCTGGCCGAGACGCTCGAGACCTACCGGACGGCAGTCGAAGGAGCCCACGCATGACCGAGCTGCGAACCCTGATGACCGGCCTCGCGTTCGGCGAGTCCCCGCGCTGGCACGACGGCCGTCTCTGGGTCTCCGACTGGGCCGCGCACGAGGTGATTGCGGTCGATCCGGACGGCAGGAGCGAGGTCGTCGTCCGCGTCCCGTTCCCGTCGATCCCGATGTGCATCGACTTCCTGCCGGACGGGCGCCTGCTGATGGTCTCGCCGAGCGACGGGCGCATCGTGCGCCGGGAGCCGGACGGCTCGCTGGTGACGCACGCCGACCTCAGCGGCGTCTCGGACCGCGGCTTCAACGAGATCGTCGTGGACGGCCGCGGCAACACGTACCTGAACGCCCCCGGCTTCGACATGATGGCCGGCGAGGAGTTCGCCCCGGGGATCGTCGCGCTGCTCGCTACCGACGGCTCGGCTCGCCAGGTGGCCGGCGGCATCGCGTTCCCCAACGGCATGGCCGTCACGCCCGACGGCTCGACCCTCATCGTGGCGGACTCCTACGGCAAGGAGCTCACGGCGTTCGACATCGCCGCGGGCGGCGGCCTGTCCAACCGGCGGGTGTGGGCCGACCTCGGCGACGGCGTCCCGGACGGCATCTGCCTGGACGCCGAGGGCGCCTGCTGGTACGCGGACGTGCCCAACCGGCGCTGCGTGCGCGTGCGCGAGGGTGGCCAGGTGCTGCAGACGATCGAGCTCGACCGCGGCGGCTTCGCGTGCGCGCTCGGCGGGCCGGACCGGAGGACGCTGTTCATCGTCGCGACCGAGTGGCGCGGAGCCGCGAGCATGAGCGAGGGGCCGCGGACGGGCCAGGTGCTGATGGCCCGGGCCCCGGCGGCCGGCGCGGGCCGGCCGTAGCGTGACAGGTCACGCTACGGCCGGGCCGGCTCCAGGCGGGCGGCGATGCCGTCCACCAGGCAGCCCAGGCCGAACTCGAAGTCCGCGTCGCCGCTGAGGTTGAGGCGGGCCGCGAGCTGGCGGGCCAGCTCCTCGTCGGTGCCGCGGACGACCTGCTCGAGGTAGGCCCGGAAGCGGGCCTCCCACTCGTCGGGGCGGAGGCCGCTGCGCCGGATCGTCTGCGCCCATGCCGTCTGACGGTGCCCGAAGCCCATGACGTAGTTGTTGACGGCGGCCAGGACCTGGATGACGACCGTCTCGCCGGCTCCGACCTCCCGGAGGAGGCCGGCCCCGTACCGGAAGTACCGGAGCCCGTTCGGCCCCAGGCCCGGCTGCACGCCGAGCAGCACCACCCACGGATGGCGCTGCATCACCACGCGCACCTGCCGCGCTAGCGCGGTCAGCCCTTCGCGCCAGCCCGGGAGCGGGCCGTCCGGGAGCTCCAGCTCGCCGAGCAGCTCGTCGAAGACCAGCTCGAACAGGTCGTCCTTGCTGGGGACGTGCCAGTAGAGCGAGGTGGCGCCCGCCCCCAGCCTGGCCCCGAGCCGGCGCATCGACAGCGCCTCCAGCCCCTCGGCGTCCGCCAGCTCGATGGCGGCCCGGACGATCTCGTGCCGGGTCAGCGGCGGCCTTCGGCCCCGCTCGGCGCGCTCGGGGCGCATCCAGACCAGCTCGACGCCGTCCCGGCCGCCGTCCCGATCACCCGTTGACACCCGCACACCGTACCACTACCATTCGTCGTGCGACAACTCGCACACTGTTCGATAGCCGCACACCGTGCGGCGACAGCGCTCCGGGAGGTACGTCAGCATGCGTCCGTTCGCGCCCGTCCTCGTCCTGCTCGCGCTCCCGCCCGCGGTGGCGACGTTCCCGACCGGCACCGTCCCGCCGGCGCGGCCGGTCCACCCCCTGGAGAGGTGAGGGACGGTGGGCAGGCTCACCGACTGGCAGACCTGGGCGCTCGCCTACCCGCTGTGGCTGGCGGCGACGGTCTGGCTGTGCGACGCCGGTGCCCCGCCGTGGCGGCGCCGGCTACCGGGGCCACCGGCCGGCGCGGGCGACGCCGCCGACGCGGAGGCCATACTTCACTCGACGCGGGCCCGGCTGCGCCCGCACGACGCTGAAGAGAGCATGCACGGCACATGGCAGTAACCCGCGAGATCGAGGACATCGCGCGCTCGCTGGTCAAGCACCAGCACGACCACCCACCGGTGCGCAACCTGAACGGCGAGAGCGACCGCCGCCAGCGGACGGCCCAGGAGGTGGCGGACGAGCTGGGCCGCTTCGTCGGCAGCTGGACCTTCGTCCTGGTCCAGGTGGCGCTGACCACGGCCTGGCTGGCCCTCAACGTCGTGGCCCAGCTCGGCCACTGGGACCCCTATCCCTTCCTGCTGCTCAACCTGGTGGTGACGTTCGAGAACGCGCTGTGGGCCTCGCTGATCCTGATGGCGCTCAACCGGGCCGCCGCCCGGGAGCGCCTGCGCGCGCAGCACGACTACGAGGACCAGGTGAAGGCCGAGGAGGAGACCCGGATGCTGATGAGCCACCTGGAGTCACAGGACGAGGTCCTCCTCCAGGTGCTGCACCGGCTCGACCGGACGGACCGCGAGCTGCGGCGGCTGGCCCGCCGGCTGGGCGTCTCCGAAGAGCGCGCCGGCTAGGCGAGGGTGCGCACCGTCTAACATGGCCGACTCGTCGACCACGGCCTCGCCGGCGCGGCCCGCCGCCCCGGCCCTGACCAGGACGCGGCTGGAGGCCTGGCTGACGTGGGAGACGCTGGCGGTGCTCGGGGTCACGGCGCTGGCGATGTTCCTGCGGCTGCACGAGGACACGGCCGCCCCGCTCATCACCGACAACGCCGACGAGCTGCAGTTCGCCTGGGCCGGCCTCAACACCATCCTGCACGGCGACGCCTATACGTGGGCCTACTACCCCGGCTACTCGTCGTACACCATCCTCCACGCCAACGGCACGACCTACCCACTCGTGCACCACTGGCTGGACCACCCGCCCGGCTTCTCGATGGTGATGGGCGGCTGGGTGTGGCTCCTGGGCGTGCGCGACATGCTTGACGTCACGCTCTGGCAGATCCGCGTGCCCCCCGTCGTGTTCAGCACGCTGACCGTCCCCCTCACCTACCTGCTCGGCCGCCGCTACGTGAACCGGTACGCGGCGTTCTGCGGCGCGGCGCTGCTGGCCACGGCCCCGGCGGCCGTCCTGTTCGGCCGGGTGGCGGAGCCCGAGTCGCTGCAGGCGGTGCTCCTGCTGGTGGCCCTGCTGCTGACGGGCAACCTCCTGGGCGAGCGGCCCGGCCTCTGGTCGGCGGGCGGCCTGCTGCTCTGCTGCGCCGCCGCCCCGCTGCTGAAGATGAACGGCGTCGCCGTGGCGGGCATCTGCGCCGTGATCCTGGTCGCGGCCGGGCAGTGGCGGCTGGGCGTGGCGGCGGCCTGCGCTGGCCTGGCCGGCGTCCTGCTGTACGCGCTGTACGGGGCGGTGGTCGACTGGAGCCTCTTCGTCCGGATGTGGAACAACAACGCCGCCAACCGGCACGGGGTGCTCGCCGCGTTCACGTTCATCACGTCGCCGAGCGGCGTCAACCGGGACCTCCGCGACGGCTGGTGGCTGCTGGGCTGGGTCGGGCTGGGCCTGCTCGCCGCCGGCGCGCGCCGGCAGCGGGAGCTGTTCCTGGTCTGGCCGGCGGCCGCGTACGCCGCCGCCATGACGGTGCTGGTCGGCGACTGGCAGCCCGAGCACTTCGGCTGGTACCGGCAGATCGTGTACCCCGAGGTCTACCTGGCGGCCGGCTGGCTGGCCTGGGAGGCCGTCACCCGCCGCTCGCTGCCGCTCCTGACCCTCCTGCTGGCGCTCGGCGCCACGACCGCCACGAACTGGTGGCTGGGCGGCCTGAACGGGACCTGGACGCCCAGCCCGGAGGTGCTGCTCCTCCTGTTCGCCGCCGTGCTGGTGCCGGTCGTCCTGGCGCTGTGGCGCCGGGGCGAGGGCGCCAACCGCCAGGTCGCGCTCGCGGTGGCGAGCACGGCGCTCGTGTTCATGGTGCTGGGGAACGCGGTCGAGAGCTTCTGGCTGGACCGGATCTTCACCCATCTGTAGCCGGCGGCCCGGCGGCCACCTCGATGAACGGGTACGTCACCCCGGTCAGCAGCTCTGACCGCTCCCACAGCCGGCGCTGCAGCTCGTATGCCTGCGCGCGGCCCCGGCCTGTGCCGTCGCCAGCCACCGAGGCCGCAAGCAGGAAGGCGGCGGAGCCGCCCCCTCAGTGGACCCGGTAGACCGTGTAGCCGCCGCTGTCGTAGACGCGGTCGGCGATGCCGTCGAAGTAGGCGGCGTTGGAGCCGCCGACCGACTGGTCCTCGGGCCCGAGCACGACGTAGCTGACGCCGTACCGGTGCAGCAGGCCGAGCGTCGCCGGGTCGCCCTTGAGCATGCGCTGGGCGTCGGCGGTGCGCTCGCTCCAGTCGGAGAGGCCGTACGTCCACAGCCAGCCCGGGTACCCGGCCACGACGCGGCGGCCGGCCAGCGTCGGGATCGGGTCGTTGTGGACCGGGGCGACGAGGAACACCGCGCGCCGGTCGGTGTTCGCCCTCGCCCAGGCGGCCACCCTGACGCCTCCGGCGCCCGTGAAGGTGGCCGCGCCCTCCGGCTCCAGCTGCCTCGCGACGTCCAGCGTGCCCGAGGCCACCAGCGTGAGCGCCAGCACGACGGCGCCGGCGGCGGCGACCGGCCCCAGCCGGGGCAGGCGGACGAGCAGCGCGCCGGCGGCGAGCGAGCCGAACAGCGCCCAGTAGGCGAAGAACTTGGTGTTGTCCCAGTCCCACGGCTGGAAGACCACGAAGTTGGGGACGAGGAACCACAGCCAGACCGGCGCCAGGTGCAGCGCCAGCCGGTCCGGCAGGGTGCCCCGCCAGACGAAGGCCGCCGCCACGGCCGGGACGAGCAGGCCGGTGTTCTTCAGCCAGAACCAGACGGGGCCGTCGAGGTGGCCGTTCGTGTCGGCGAGCCACCAGGGCTGCCGCTTGATCGCCGCCGCGCCCCCACCCAGCATCCAGAGCACCACCGGCAGGCCCAGCGCCAGCGCGGGCACGAAGAAGGCCGCCCACTGCCGGCGCGGCGAGAGCACGGCCCAGAACGCCATCAGCGCGACGATCGTGCCGTAGGCGTGCAGGTGGGCCAGTGGGACCAGGCCGGTCACGACGCCGGTGAACGCGAACGGCGCCCAGCCGGCCTCGCGGCCGCGGCCCAGGGCGACCCAGAGCATGGCCACCACCAGCAGGGCCAGGCTGAAGCCGTACAGGACGGAGCGCTGGGGCACCATCCAGGCCAGCACGGGGTTGAGCCACTGGTAGTTGCGGGCGACGTCCTGCGTGAACAGCGGCCCCTGCGGCAGGAGGCCGGCCAGGCCTGAGCGGGCGACCGGCCCCAGGGCCCGCAGGAAGCCGATGCCCCCGCTCAGGGTGAAGACCAGGACGGCCAGCGCCGAGCCCACGCGGGTGCCGGTCAGCCGGACGCCGGCCAGGTACATCACGGCCGGGAAGGCGAGCGCCAGCAGCGCGCTGCTCAGCACGAGCGCCGAGGTCAGGGAGGTGCCCAGCGGCACGAAGCCGGCCGCCAACACGTCGACCAGGAACGGATAGGCCAGGCGGTGGCCCGGGTCGACCGGGAACTCGGGCGGGAAGTTGTGGCCGTAGGCGAAGGAGCCGGCGTACGTCAGGTGGGCCGCCCAGTCGGCGTAGGCGCCCTCGTTGCCGGCCACCAGGGCGCCGGCCGTGAAGGAGTAGGCCCGCGCGAACAGCACGAGGGTGTACGGCCAGGCGATCCCCAGCAGCAGCCACAGCGGCCACGGCTCCCGGCGGGCCCAGCGGCCGGCCAGGTCGTCGAGCTCGCCCTCCAGGAGGCCGCGGGCCCGCCACCAGCCCGGCGCCGAGGCGCCCAGGACGAGCGCCACCGCGGCCAGCACGGTCCAGGCCGTCATCCCGAACGCCAGGGCCAGCAGCAGGTCGGCGGCCGCCAGGGCCAGCGCCCCGATCACGGCCCCGTAGGCCAGCCGCTCCTCCAGCGTCAGCGCCAGGCCCGACAGGTACGTCAGCCCGGCGCCGGCGAGGACCGCGCCGCAGAGCGGCACCGCCGCCCACCCGGTCAGCCCGAGGACGACGCCGAGGAGGCCCAGGGCCGCCAGGCCCAGGCCCAGCCGGCGGCCGGAGAGGAGCAGCGCCCGGGCCCGGCCGGGGGCCCCCGCGCCCTCGCTCAGATCCAGGTCCGAAGCCACATCTTCCCGAGCGGGAAGCCGCTCAGGTAGGAGTTGTCCGAGATGGGCAGCGCGGTCCAGACCGGGTAGAAGTACAGGAAGGCGACCACGACCAGCGCCAGGTACGCCGGCACCAGCATCCGCGTGGACAGGACGAGCTCGGTGCCGCGCACGTCGAAGCGGATGGGGCCCGCCTGCTGCATGCGGACCAGGACGTAGGCCAGCGCCAGGACCATGAAGACCAGGCCGCCGAACATGTGGTAGAGGAAGATCACGCGGCTGATCCGGGCCCACGGCAGGTACTGCGTGAGGAAGCCGACCAGGATCAGGGCGGCCGGGAAGCTGCGGTGCCGGAACACGAAGTACGGCAGCGACAGCACGGCCGGGATGCTGGCCCACCAGATGACCGGGTTGCCCAGGTCGACGATGCCGGCCACCAGCGGGCGGCCGGTCAGCTGGTCCACGCCGAGGCCCTGGTACTCGTAGTAGTAGGCGACCGGCCGGTACAGCCACGGCCAGGAGAACCACGGCGACCCGTAGGGGTGCGTCGCCGTCAGGGTGGCGTGGTAGATGAACGCCTGCTTCTGGTACTCGATGAGGTCGGGCAGGCCGTGGAACTGGCCGCGCGTGAAGAACGGGATCCAGCTGGCCAGGTAGATGACGAGCGGGATGAGCGCGAAGGCCAGGATGGCCGCCGGCAGGTAGATCGCGGGCCTGGCGCCGCCGGGCAGGTCGGGACCGGCGATCCGGCTCCAGCGCCACGACCGCTCCCCCTCCCCCCCGCTCACCTGGACCCGGCGCAGGACCGGGCGCATGACCAGGAAGAAGATGATCGTGGCCAGGGCCGCCAGCGAGATCCACTTGGCGGCGATCGCCAGTCCGATGGCGACGCCGGTCAGCAGCAGCGTCACGATGGAGTCGCGCTCGCTCCGGCTGTCGAGGTGGATCAGGAACATCATGTAGCTGAGCAGGATCAGGAAGATCGGGAAGATGTCGATCATCCCGATCCGCGACTGCACGAAGAACATGCCGTCGAAGCAGACCAGCGTGGCTGCCGTGATCGCGAACAGCCGGACCGGCCACAGCTGTCGCGCCAGCAGGTACATCAGCGGCACGCAGAGCGAGCCGAAGATGCACGCCATGATCCGCCAGCCGAAGGTGTTGAACCCGAGGTCGGCGTAGTCGCCGTGGGCGCCCTGGAAGGTGGCGCGCCACCACCCGTAGCCCCACTCGCCGGCCGCGATCATCAGCTTCGACAGCGGCGGCTCGGGGTCGAAGTAGGGGATGCCCTTCAGGTCGTCGTGGGCGAAGACGCCGAAGTAGATCTCGTCGAACACCTGGCCGTTCGGAGGCGACGGCGCCTGGCCCGGTTGGGCGTAGGAGCGCTGGTAGGGGTAGGCCAGCCCGCACAGGGTGCCGGTGTCGTTGCGCACGTCCACCGGCGTGTTCTGGACGCAGTTGCTGACCAGGCCCAGGTGCCCGGAGAAGAGATCGGGCATGATCGGGCTGAAGAAGCGGAAGACGAAGGCGACGAGCAGTAAGACGCCCATCGCCACCAGGTCGGTCCGGTCGAGCCGGAGGCGCTCGAGCAGCCACGAGCGCGAGGCGGCCGCCGCCTCATCGCGGACGTCGGCCGGGTCTGCCGTGGGCCGGTCGGAGGGCCGGACCAGGCTCACCGGCCGCGGCGCCGGCGGCGCTTGCCGCCGCCGAGGTTGGCCGTCGTCTGCTGGGGCAGGCGCGAGCTGACCTCCCAGGCCATCGCGTCGGGGTCTGGCAGCGGCACGGCGACAGTGTCCTCGTAGGCGAGCTGGCTGCCGAGCTTCTTCCGGATCCGGGCCAGCTCGACGTCGTCGGCCTTGAGGCGCAGGAACAGCGCCGGCTGCTGCTTGAGCTCGCGGACCCCGGGCCGGAGGAGGCGCGACCGGCCGTCCTGGAAGTGGCGCTCCAGCGGCTGGACCCGGGTGTTGCGGATCTGGTCGTAGCCGATCACGACGTTGTTGAGCAGGTTGGAGATCCGCAGGCCGGCGTCGGTCACCTGGACGTAGTTGCGGCGCCGGTAGAGGAGCAGCGCTCCGGCGAAGAGCAGGCCGCAGGGGATGTAGAGGAGCCAGACGGCGGCGTTGGCGTCGATGACCCAGTGCCGGCCGTACAGCGTGATGACGCTGAAGACCAGGCCGGCGGCGACCAGCAGCACGGGCCAGAGCCGCTGCCGGCGCCACATCACTTCCGCATAGAGGATCGGCTGGCGCAAAGCTCGATAGATTATCGGCGTCCGGCCTGACAAACGCCCAGGCTTCTCCCTCCCCCCTTGCGGGGGAGGGCTGGGGTGGGGGGTGGACCCGGTTAGCACTCCCCCGAGCGGTTGGCGCTCGCACGAAGCCTCCCCCCGCCCGAGCCTGCCCCGCGCGGGGGGGGGGGGGTGGGGTGCCGCCCCGGCCCGGCCCCGGGCGGGGCGGGGCGGCGGGGGGCG
>JBKPCH010000091.1:0-8612 GCA_046727275.1 Candidatus Dormiibacterota bacterium | reverse complement strand
GAGAAGCCGACCGACCTCGAGGTCTTCCACGCGGACCGGATGGCATCGCGGATCCTGGGCATGGGCGACATGCTCAGCCTGATCGAGAAGGCGGAGCGGGCCGTCGACAAGCAGGAGGCCGAGCGGGTCGAGCGCAGCCTGCGCGCCGGCCAGCTCACGTTCGATGACTTCCTGGTCCAGATCCGGCAGCTGCGCAGCATGGGCTCGATGGTCAGCGTGATAGAGATGCTGCCGGGCGCCGGCCAGATCAAGGGCCAGCTGGCCGACGCCGACCCCGAGGCCGAGGTCAACCGGATGGAGGCCATCATCCTGTCGATGACGAAGCGGGAGCGGGCGCGGCCGGACATCATCGACGGCTCCCGGCGCCGGCGGATCGCGGCCGGGAGCGGGACGCAGGTGGTCGACGTCAACCGGCTGCTCAAGGCCCGCGAGCAGATGCAGCAGATGGTCCGGCAGTTCGGCCTGGGCGGCCCCGGCGGCGGCAAGCGGCGCCGGCGCGGCGGGCGTGGGCTGGGCGGCGGCGGCCTGGGCCGCTTCATGGGCGGCGCGTAGGGCTCGCGCCCACGGAACACACCTGAGGAGGTAGCACAGCATTGGTCAAGATCAGACTGAGGCGGATGGGGGCCAAGCGCCGGCCTTTCTACCGCCTCGTGGTGGCGGACGCGCGCTCGCCACGCGACGGCAGGTTCATCGAGCAGGTCGGGTACTACAACCCGCTGACGGAGCCGGCCACCGTGAAGATCGATGAGGACAAGGTCCTGCACTGGCTGGGCCAGGGCGCGCAGCCCTCGGACTCGGCCCGGGACCTGCTTCGGAGGGAGGGGATCCTTGAGCGGTATGCAGCGTCGCGAAAGTCAGGATCGACCGCCGTTCAGGCGTAGCTACGGCGGCCCCTCGGGCGGGGGCGACCGCGGCGGGTATCGCGGCGGTCGCGACGGCGGCTTCCGCCGGCCCTACGGGGGACCGTCGGGACCGTCGGTCGACTACAAGGCGCTGGTCGAGTTCGTGGCCAGGGCGGTCGCCGACAACCCCGGCGACGTCGAGGTCAACGCCGTCGACCGGGGCCGGGGCACGATCGCCATCAAGGTCAAGATGGCCGACCAGGACATGGGCCGCCTGATCGGGAAGTCGGGGCGCAACATCGAGGCGCTCCGGATGCTGGTGCGCGTCGCCTCGCTGCGCGAGCGCAAGCGCGTGTTCGTGGACCTGGCGACGGGGCGGTAGCGGTCGTGATCCGGGTCGGTCGGGTGGTCGGCGTCTTCGGGACGCAGGGTGCCGTCAAGGTGAGAGCCTTGACGGACTTCCCGGAGCGCTTCGCGCCCGGCGCGGAGCTGCTGCTGGACGGCGCCAGCCGCACGGTCGAGTGGAGCCGGGAGGGCCCCACGGGCCTGGTGGTGAAGCTGGCCGGCCTGGACGACCGGGAACAGGCATCGGCCCAGCGCGGCCGCTACCTGGAGGTGCAGGACGACGCGCTCCGGCAGCTGCCGGCCGGCCGGTGGTACCACCACGACCTGGTCGGGCTCGCCGTGGCAACGGAGGGCGGCGCCGACCTGGGCACGCTGATCGAGGTCATGACGGCGCCGGCCAACGACGTGTGGGTGGTGCGCCGGGGCAGGGACGAGCACCTCGTCCCGGTCACCCGCGAGGCGGTGCTGGCCGTCGACCTCGACACTCGCCGCGTCACCGTGGCGGACTGGCTGCTCCAGGTGGAGGACGCCTAGGTCCCATGCGCTTCGACGTCGTCAGCATCTTCCCCGAGGTCTTCGAGCCGGTCTTCCGGCAGGGGGTCGTGGGCCGTGGCATCCAGCGCGGCCTGCTGACCCTGCGCGCGCACGACCTGCGCGACTTCACCGCCGACCGCCACCGCCAGGTGGACGACGCCCCGTTCGGGGGCGGCGCGGGCATGGTGCTGAAGCCAGAGCCGATCTTCGCCGCCGTGGAGGCGATCCGGGCCGAGAACCGCGGCCCGGTCGTGCTGCTGGAGCCGTGGGGCGAGCGCCTGACCCAGGCGCTGGCCCGCGAGCTGGCCTCCGGGCCCGGCCTGATCGTCGTGTGCGGCCGCTACGAGGGCGTGGACGACCGGGTGCGGCAGGAGCTGGCCGACCGGGAGGTCTCGATCGGCGACTACGTGCTCAGCGGCGGCGAGATCCCGGCCATGGTCCTGCTGGACGTGGTCGCCAGACTCGTGCCGGGAGTCGTGGGCGACGAGGAGTCGCTCGCCCAGGACACGTTCACGGTCGCCCGCGGGGGCGGCTATCCGCAGTTCACCAGACCGGCCGACTGGCGCGGCCACCGGGTGCCCGAGGTGCTGCTGTCCGGCAACCACGCGGAGATCGCGCGGTGGCGCCGGGAGCACGCCAGGACGGGACCAGTCAATGCAGGACTTGAGAGGTTGTCATGAACGTCATCGAGCAGCTCGAGCGCGAGCAGCAGAAGGAGGAGGTGCCCGAGCTTCGGCCCGGGGACACGGTCCGGGTGCACGCCAAGGTGGTGGAGGGCACCCGCGAGCGGATCCAGGTCTTCGAGGGCCTCGTCATCCGCGTGACGGGCGGCGGCCTTCGCCGCAACGTCACGGTCCGCCGCGTGACCCACGGCGTGGGCGTGGAGCGGACGTTCCTGGTCCACTCGCCCCGCATCGACCGGATCGAGGTGGTCCGGCACGGCCAGGTGCGGAAGGCGCGGCTGTACTACCTGCGCGGCCGGGTGGGCAAGGCGGCCCGCATCAAGGAGCGGCGCGACGAGGGCACCGGCTCGAAGGCCGAGGCGCTGCGCGCCCGGGCGGCCCGGGGCCGCGGCCAGGCGGCGCAGGACGAGGAATAGGGGATGAATCCCCCTCCCCCCTCGCGGGGGAGGGCCGGGGTGGGGGGGCGGCTCGTGCCAGCACCATCGCCGCAGCCTCCAGTGGCTGGCTTCCCCCCCACCCTACCTCCCCCGCGAGAACAGAAGGGCGGAGGAGACGCGGCGCGTAGGAATGGGCTTCGCCCGAGCGATTGAGTCCGTCTTCCCTGCCCTCCAGGCGTCGCGCCCCGGCCCGAAGGGATGCGCCGAAGGCGCCCCCAACGTCCCGGACAAAGAGGGGGGTTTCAGAAGGGGGGAGCTTGCTCCCCCCTTGCATCCCCTCCCCCGCAAGGGGGGAGGGAGAGAGGTCTTAACACCCCGGGTTGCCGGGTGGCGCCCCATCCTCCTAGCCTCACAGCCGTGAAGACGCACACCCGCCGACCGCAGCTCTGGGCCTCCGAGCGCATGGCCCGGGAGATGGGCTACGAGGTGGTGGCCGGCATCGACGAGGTCGGTCTCGGCCCCCTGGCCGGTCCCGCCGTCGCCGCGGCCGTGGTGCTGCCGATCGGGGTGCGGCTGACCGGGCTCGACGACTCCAAGAAGCTCACCCACCCGCAGCGCGAGACCCTCGACCGGGCCATCCGCCGGCGGGCGGTGGCCTTCGGCATCGGCTCGGCGGGGCCGGAGGTCATCGACGCCCAGGGCCTCATCCGGGCGCGCCAGCTGGCGATGACCCGCGCGGTCCAGGCGCTCGCCGTCAGCGCCGAATACCTGCTGGTGGACGCGTGGGACGTGCCCGACCTCCCGCTGCCGCAGATGTGCGTCGTCAAGGGCGACGCCACCTGCGCCTCGATCATGGCCGCCAGCGTCGTTGCCAAGGTGCACCGCGACCGGCTGATGATCGACTACGACCGCCAGTACCCCGGCTACGGCTTCGCCGAGCACAAGGGCTACGCCACCCGCGCGCACCAGCGGGCCCTTCGCGAGCTCGGCCCGAGCCCCATCCACCGGATGTCGTGGGCGCCGATCCGGGCCGTGCTGGCCGGAGGCTAGCCGGCCTCGAGACGGGCCGCCGCGGCGAGCGGGTCGCCGCGGAGTTCCTCGCCAGGCGCGGCTTCCGCGTCATCGGCGGCGGCTTCCTCGCCCGGCGGGGCGAGATCGACCTGGTCTGCCGGCGCGGCGACCGCCTGGTCCTGGTCGAGGTCAAGACGCGCACGTCCGACGCGTTCGGGTCGCCGGCCGAGGCGGTCGGGCCCCGCAAGCGCCGGGCCCTGCGGGCGGCCGCGGCGGAGTACCGGGCGCTGGCCGGGTGGAAGGGCCCGATCGAGTTCGCCGTGGTGGCGATCCGCGACGGCAGCCCACCGGAGCTGATCGAGGACCCGTTTTGAGCCGCCAGACGATATCCAGAATATGTAGACTTTTGTCGTGCCCCGCCGGCCGGACACCTCCCCGCAGACCCTCGCCGTCCTCGCGGCGCTGATCGAGGCGCCCGAGGCGTGGCACTACGGCTACGACCTCTGCAGGCGCCTCGGGCTCCGCTCCGGAACGCTGTACCCGATCCTGATGCGGCTGGCGGAGCGCGGCTGGCTGGAGACCCGGTGGGTTGAGCCGGACCGGCCGGGACTCCCGCCGCGCCACACCTACCGGCTGACGGGCCAGGGGCGGGCGCTGGCGCGGTCGAGGCTGGCCGAGGCCGCCCGGCCCGGCTCCGGCCGGCTGACCGCCGCCGAGGGTGCCGGCTGATGGACCGCCTCGCCCGCTGCATCCTGGCGTGGGCCGCGAGCCGGGCGAACCCGCCCGAGCGCGCCTGGATCGAGGCCGTGCGCGGCGAGCTCGACGTCGTGGAGGACGGACTGGCCCAGCTTCTCTGGGCACTCGGCGGACTGTCGCTGCTCTGCAGCGCGAGGAGGAGAACGTTGACTCGCCCGTGGCACTCATGGCCCGCCCTGCTCCGGTCGAGCTCCTTCGGCCTCGCCCTCGGCGCCGTCATGGTGGTGGGCATCGTCTGGTCGAACGTGATCGTCCCCACCCACGAATCCGACGACGAGTACACGACCTGGTACGTGGTGTTCTGGCTGGGGCTCATGGCCTACTTCGCGGTTGCGGGCATGGTGGCCAGCAGCCCTCGGAACCGCGTGGTCAGCGCGGCCTGGGCGGGCGCCCTGACGGCGGCGGTCTTCGCGGTCATCGTCCTGGTGACCTTCATGGTCATCGACAACCTGTTCCTCGACGTCGTCATGCAGCAGCCCGACAAGGCCAACGGCTTCAGGCACAGCGGCCTCGGGAGCCAGCGCGACTATGTGAACCGGAGCAACGTCTTCGCCCTCGTCGTGGTGCCGGTCCTCGCCGCCCTCGGCGCCGGCTTCGGCGCACTGGGCGGGCTGGTCCGGCAACAGGTCAGCCTGTTGACGAGGCGGCCGGCAGGCACCTAGAGTGAAACCCGTTCTAGAAAGGGCGCCGGAGGAGAGGGTGTCTCGCGGGGTCGTGAGGGAGTGAAGGAGATCGGCGTGGCGTAGCCTGCGCCAGCGGCGTCGGTCACCTGTCGAACCGTTCAGGCTGAACGTCGAGCGGTCTCGTCGGCGCGAAAGAGGGAGGGGTCTTGCCGTGAGACACGTTCGTCTGCGGTTGCTCGGCGCCTGCTGGGCGGGCCTGCTGGCCGTGGCGCTGGCCGCCGTGCCCGCCCACGCTTCGGCCGCCGCCAGGAGCGCCGCGAGGCAGCCTACGGTCACCAGCTCGCTGCACAACGACACGTCGGCGCCGCTGCGCGACCTGCCGCCCAGCACGACCCGCGGGCGCGCCCACCCGGCCCGCCACGTTCCCATCCGGAGCGGCCCGCCCGCCAGCGTGCCCGACACCAGCGGCGCCGGCGGCGCCTCCGTCCGGGCCATCCCCTCGCCGGCCGTCAGCTTCGACGGCGAGCCCGACAACAGCGGCGTCGTGCCGCCGGACAACGACGGAGCAGCCGGCCCCACCCAGTTCGTGGAGCTGGTCAACTCGCAGATCGCCGTGTACAGCAAGAGCGGCTCGATCCTGCTCGGCCCGGAGAACACGAACACGCTCTGGTCGGGCTTCGGCGGCGGCTGCCAGACCAACAACGACGGCGACGGCACCGTCGTCTTCGACACGCTCTCGCAGCGCTGGGTGATCCAGCAGTTCTCGGTCAGCACCACGCCGTTCCTGGAGTGCCTGGCAGTGTCCACGACCACCGACGCGACGGGCACCTTCAACCGGTACAGCTTCCAGCCGTCGTCGAACTTCCCCGACTACCCCAAGCTGGGCGTCTGGCCCGACGCCTACTACGTCAGCTACAACCTCTTCAACGCCGCCGGGACGCAGGGCCTGGGCACCCAGCTCTGCGCGTACGACCGGGCGAAGATGGTCCAGGGCCAGCCGGCCACCCAGCAGTGCTTCCTGGGGACCACCGCCGCCGAGAAGACGGCGCTTCCGGCCACCCTGGACGGCACGACGGCGCCTCCCGCGGGCGCTCCGGAGTGGTTCGTCGGCATCTCGCCGACGACCGCCAACGCACTCGCCTCGTACCGGTTCCACGTCGACTTCGCGACGCCGGCCAACAGCACCCTGACCGGCCCCACCGACCTGCCGGTGAACGCCTTCAGCCCGGCCTGCGGCGCCACCGGCACCTGCATCCCGCAGTCCGGGACGTCGCAGCAACTGGACTCGCTGGGGGACCGGCTGATGTACCGGCTCGCCTACCGGAACTTCGGCGACCACGAGGCCATGGTCGTGACGCACTCCGTCGTGGCGGGGAGCTCGGTCGGGCAGCGCTGGTACGAGCTGCGGCCGAGCGGGAGCACGCTGTCCGTGTTCCAGCAGGGCAACTACGCGCCGGACAGCAGCTTCCGCTGGATGGGCTCCGCCGCGATGGACCACAGCGGCGACGTCGCGCTGGGCTTCAGCGTGTCCAGCAGCTCGCAGCACCCCGCCATCGCCTACACGGGCCGCCTGGCCGGCGACCCGGCGGGCACGATGCCGCAGGGCGAGGTGACGGTCTTCACGGGCGGCGGCTCGCAGTTCGGCTCCAACGGCGCGAACCGCTGGGGCGACTACACCGAGATGACGGTCGACCCGAGCGACGACTGCACGTTCTGGTACGTCAACGAGTACATCCCCAGCAACGGCAACTTCAACTGGCACACGCGGGTGGCCAGCTTCAAGTTCCCGAGCTGCGGGACCACCACGGGCAACGACTTCTCGCTGGCCGTCTCCCCGGCGAGCCAGACGGTGACCGCCGGCCAGGGCACCAGCTACACGGTGAGCACGACGGTGACCAGCGGCTCGGCGACGAGCGTCACCCTCAGCGCCGGCGGGCTGCCGAGCGGCGCCAGCGCGACGTTCAGCCCCAACCCGGTGACCTCCGGCGGCTCCTCCACCATGGCCGTGACCACGTCCACGTCCACGCCGGCCGGGACCTCGACGATCACCGTCACCGGCGCGAGCTCGACCACGAGCCACAGCGCGACCACGTCGCTGACCGTCACGAGCGGCGGCGGCACCGTGGTGACCAACGGCGGCTTCGAGACCGGCAGCCTCAGCGGCTGGACCACGTCCGGCGCGTTCGCCCCGGCGGTCGTCAGCTCGCCGGTGCACTCGGGATCGTTCGTGGCGCAGCTGGGCAGCACCGCGCCGGTCAACGGCGACGGCAACAGCACTCTGACCCAGACGGTCGCGGTGCCCGCGGGCTCGAGCACGCTGTCTTTCTGGTACAACCCGCACTGCACCGACAGCATCACGTTCGACCAGCAGCAGGCGCAGATCCGCAGCACGGCGGGCGCCACGCTGGCCACGGTGCTCAACGTCTGCTCCAACTCCGGCGCGTGGACGCACGTCACGTTCGACACGAGCCAGTTCGCGAGCCAGAGCGTGGTGCTCTGGTTCAACGCCCACGACGACGGCTTCACCAGCCCGCCCGACCCGACCTGGATGTACCTCGACGACGTGTCGATCACGGCCTCGACGGGCGGCGGCGGGAACGCGGTCACCAACGGCGGCTTCGAGACGGGCGGCCTGAGCGGCTGGACGGCATCCGGCGCCTTCCTGCCGCGCGCCGTCGGCTCGCCCGTCCACTCCGGGTCGTCCGCCGCCCAGCTGGGCAGCACGTCGCCGGTCAGCGGCAACGGCAACAGCACGCTGACCCAGACCATCACCGTCCCGAGCGGCACCAGCACGCTGTCGTTCTGGTACAACCCGCACTGCACCGACTCGGTCACCTTCGACCAGCAGCAGGCGCAGGTCCGCAGCACGGCGGGCGCCACGCTGGCCACGGTGCTCAACGTCTGCTCCAACACCGCCACGTGGACGCACGTGACGTTCGACATGAGCCAGTTCGCGGGCCAGACCGTGGTCCTCTGGTTCAACGCCCACGACGACGGCTTCACCAGCCCGCCCGACCCGACCTGGTTCTTCCTCGACGACGTCTCGGTGAGCTGAGGCCCTTCGGCCCCTACCCGGCGACAGCCGGGTAGGGGCTCGCCCGCAGCGTGCTGCCCAGGGGGACGCCGTTCGCCCAGTACGTCCCGGTCGGCCCCGCCGGCAGCAGGTCGAACGTGTCGCCCGAGTAGGCCACCCGCGCAGCGCTCTCGACGCGGCTCCCGTCGAGTTCGTCGCCGGGGCGCAGGTCGCCCACGCGCCGGCCGTCCACGGTGGGATGGCCGGGCGAGGCGTCGACCGAACGGCCGTCCACCAGGCGGAGGCGCACGACCAGGTGGCCGGGCGGCGCCGGCACGTGGCCCACGCGGACCACCGGTGCGGCGACACGCCGGCCGGAGGCGTCGCGCGTCCAGACCAGGACGCCGGGGCGCAGCGCGCCGGCGGGG
>JBKPCH010000090.1:0-10409 GCA_046727275.1 Candidatus Dormiibacterota bacterium | reverse complement strand
ACCTGCGACCTCTTGCGGTGAAGATCGACTCCGATGTACACCATATCCAGGGCCTCCTTCCTGGCGGTTGTATGCGAGGCGGGCACCACCAGTGTCGGCCCTAACCCCGGGAGTGGAGGCCCCACTCCTTCATGGCATCAGTTGAGATCGCATCATGCTCCTACCTTGCGGCTGGTGACACGAACCCGCGCGCCGGGCCTCCGCCGGCGCCGGCGCCAGTTCGAGGATGGCAACCAGCGCGGCAGCGACCTCGGCCCGTGGCACGACCCGCTCGATCTCCGCCCAGACCTGTGCCACCGACAGGTCCTCGTTCGCGTCGGCGGCGTCAAGGAGTACCTGGATGGCGGCCGCGAGCTTGGCCGAGGCCCGGGTGAAGCGCGGCAGCGCCCGGAGACGCTCCCGCGCCGACTCCCGCTCGGCCCGGGCCAGTAGCCGGCTGGCCATGAGCACGTCGAACAGGTCCAGGGCATCGTCCACCGCCGTCCTCTCCAGCGAGTGCAGCGCGGCCACGAGGGTGGCCGTGCGCCACGACTCCGCCAGGTCGCCCAGGGCCGCCGCGTTCGCGGTCACCCCGTACCTGGCCAGCGCGAGCAGGCGCGTCGATGGCACGGCGGAGACGTCGACGGCTCCGGCGCCAACGGCCGCGACCTCGCCGGCGCGCTCCAGCGCACGGACCATCTCCGGTCCCGACACCCGCGCCGGCGCGGTGCGAAGCCGCTCCAGCGCCACGAATACCCGACCGTCGAATAGCCGACTCCACATGTCTCGCAGGCCCCGTTCAGCGCGTCCAGCGCGGGGCCGCCGCCACGGCACCTGTCCCGGTTCACGCGAGCGTCGTCACCGGCGTGGCGACCACCGAGCCGCAGGGCGCGACGCGCGCTGGACGTTCTGACCGGGAAGGGGAGTCGTGCCTCAGCGCATCACATGCTGACGTCCCGTCGGCTGAGTCCCCACGCCGACAGGATCAGCCCGCCGACCGCCAGCAGCAGGCAGGCAGCGATGCCGGTCCAGTCCCAGCTTCCGACCATGGGCAGGCCCATATGCGAGGTCAGCGCGAGCTGGTGGACCCAGTCGGGCAGCTTCAGCGCCGGGGCGAAGGTGTCGACGAGGAAGGTGAGCGTGACCAGCACCGCGACCGTGCCCGCGGCGACGGACGAGCGAACCAGCCCGCCGACCGCCATGCCCACGCCGGCGGCCGCCGCCGCGTAGAGCGCCAGCACGACCGTCCCCAGCATCGGCGTCGCCGCGTCGCTGCCGGCGGCCGCGGCGCCGATCCCGACCCCCAGCGCGATCAGGGCACTCAGGATGGCCACCGCGGCCATCACGCCGAGGCCGGTCGAGAGGGCCCAGCGCCCGCGCGCCATGGGTGTCGTGAGGAGCATCTCGAAGCGGCCGCTTGACTCGTCCGAAGCCCAGCCGGCCAGCAGGTTGACCGCCGCGAAGGCGATCAGGACCAGGCCCAGCTCGACGAACGCGAGCTGGAGGAAGCCACCGGCCTGGCTCAGGTCGATCTTCGGGAACAGGGCGTGGAAGGTGCGCAGGCTGGCCGGCGAAGTCTGCGCCAGACTGGTGTTGATCGATCCCGACGAGGCGCCCAGCCCGAGGGCGAAGAGGCCGACGCCCGCCCCCCAGGCCAGGGCGACGGGCAGCCGCTCCCCGAACGAGCGGGTCAGCGGCCCGCGCAGGCCGAGGGTGGCGTCCGGGAACCTGAGCCAGCCGATCACTCTGGCCGAGCCCAGGTCGCGGCGCGCGAACGCCTCGACGCCGGCAGCCAGGAACACGACGGCGAACAGGGCCACTGGGAGCAGCGACGCCCAGTCGTACTGGCCGGCCAGCGGCTGGTTGCGGTCGGTCCAGCCGAACCAGGTCAGGTTGGCCCAGCCCGAGAGTGCCGGGACCGCCGCGTCGTAGCCGTGCAGCCCCCACCCGACCAGCATCACGAAGCCGGCCAGGCCGGCCGCCGCGCCGCGGCCGACGAACGAGGTCAGGGCGAACGCGAGCGAGCCCGAGGCCAGGCCCATGAGACCGGCCCAGAGGCCGAACCCGGCGGCGGCCTGGAAGGAGATCGCGTCGCCGGGCAGCGTGCCGAAGCCGCCCGACAGCATCGACATGACGGTGAGGACGACCACCACGACGAGGACGCCGGTCAGGTGCGCGGCGACCTTCTGGGTCGCGACGCGGCGCGCTCCCAGCGGGCTCGTGACCACGAGCTCAAGGCTGCCCCGCCGGGCCTCCGTAGCCAGGGTCGAGGACAGCGCCAGGATCGACCAGACACCGAACAGGATGGCGACCGCCGCGGCGTCCTTGAGAGAGATCATGCCGCCGAGCGTGGACAGGTGCGCGGGCGACGGCGTGCCGTAGATGCCGGCCATGACGCCCGGGAACTGGTGAACGAGGTCGACGAAGCCGGTCCGGGACTGCGGCGTGTTGTACGCCTGGCCGTACTGGGCCGCGGCGCCGAAGATCGTCACCGCCAGCAGACCCGACATGATGAGGACGGCGCGTCGGGAGTCGCGCAGCGTCTTGGCGTACACGCTGCCCAGCCCGTAGACGCGGCTCCAGGGCGAGACGGATGCCCATGGCGCGCGCGGCGAAAGCCGTCCGAGCTCGACGGTCATGACTTCGCGACCTCCTCGACGGCCTGCCGGCCGTACTGCGCCAGGAAGCTCTCCTCCAGGCTCGGCTCCCGGCTGACAAAATCGAGCAGCTCGTGGCGGGCGGCGGCCTGGACGACCGGGGTGATGGCGCCGGTGACCCGCAGCCGCAGCACGTGGTCCTCGGACACGACCTGGCTGACGCCCGGCAGGCCCTCGAACTCGGCCGTGGGCACCGGGCCGGCGAAGCGCAGCTCGACGTGGTGATCGGCCAGGTCGCGGAACGCCTCCACGCGGTCGACCTTGACCAGCCGCCCGTCGCGCACGATCGCTACCCGGTCGCAGGTCCGCTCGACCTCGCCCAGGATGTGGCTGGACAGGAAGACCGTCCGGCCCTCGGCCCTGGCCTCGCGCACCAGCGCGTAGAACGTCTGCTGAACCAGGGGGTCGAGGCCCGAGGTGGGCTCGTCCAGGATCAGCAGCTCCGGCCGGTGCTGGAGCGCGACGACCAGGCCGATCTTCTGCTTGTTGCCCTTCGAGTACTCGCGGAAGCGGCGCGACGGGTCGACGTCGAGACGCGTGATCAGCGAAACCTGGTACGCGGGGTCGACGCCCCCGCGGAGGCTGGCGAAGTACCGGATCGTCTGGCCGCCGGTCAGGCGGTCGTAGAGCGTGAACTCACCGGGGATGTAGCCCACCCGGCGGTGGATGGCCACGGGGTCGGCGTGCGAGTCGATGCCGAAGACGGAGACCCGGCCGCTGGTGGGCCGGATCAAGTCCAGGATGGTGCGGATGGTCGTCGTCTTCCCGGCCCCGTTGGGGCCCAGGAAGCCGAACACCTCGCCCCGCTCGACCTCCAGGTCCAGGTCCACGATCCCGCGCTGCCGGCCGTAGTACTTGGTCAGCTTCTCGGTCTGGATGATTGCCGTCATCTGCCTGCTCCTTCGACGGGGTCCCGCGTCAGCCGAACCACTGCCGCAGCACCGAGTCATCGACGATCTTCAGCGAACCGGTCGGCGCGCCCAGGATCCGCTCGTACGTGTCCCCGTAGGCGGCGAGCCTGCCCAGGACGGTCTGGTACGTGACGGTCCCGGCCTCACGCGCGAAGAACAGCTCGACGGCCTCGTCCTGGGCGCCCTCGATCAGGCTCAGCAGGACCCGCGCCGAGTGGTCCGGCGAGCTCACGTGGAACACGCCCTCGGCGCAGCCCTGGGCGATGATCCCCGCCAGCAGCGGGCCGAGCCGGACCAGCATGGCCTGGCGGAGCTTCACGCGCACGATGGCGTTGTCATCCGAGTGCCAGACCCGAAGCAGCGCCATCACCAGGTCCCTGCGCTCGGTCTTCCAGGTCGCGATGCCCGTGAAGAGCCCCATGAGCTTGGCCGGGGCGGGCAGGTCGGCGTCCACGACCGGCGACACGGCGGCCAGGGAGGCGTCCACCATCCGGTCCACGACGGCCTCCAGCAGGGCCACCTTGGAGTCGAAGTAGTGGTAGAACGCCCCGCGGGAGGCCTCCAGCTCGTCCAGGACGTCCTGGATGCTCATCTGCTCGTATCCCTTCGCCTGGATCAGGCGCTGGGCCACGTCCAGGAACGCGCCGCGCCGGACGGCGTAGACCTCCGCGTTCACCGTTCGAGCCAAGGGCCGTCCCTCCTCTAATAACCGACCGACTGTTGGTCTGATAATACTCGGCACCCATGGACGCGAGAGCGGCCGGTGCTCGGGTCCGCGTCACCAGGTGACAAGCAGGCCCTGGACTCCCAACCGCGTCAGGAAGTGCAAGGTAGAGGACTTCTCATGACGCCTGGGCGCCACCCTCTCGACTCGATCGCATCCCGCCCGTGTGGAGGGGGTCGCTGGCCTACAGGCCGATCGAACGCTTGGCGATGGCGACGGCCAGGGCCACGATGATCGCCACCACGACGGCCCCAACCATGGCCCGGACGTGAGCCACCGTCCAGCGGCCGGCGCGGCGCCACCAGGGCCGGGATGCCTGTGCAAGCCGCTGTTGGCCCTGTTGCGTGACGCCGAGCAGGTCGACGGCCAGGATCCGGTTGTCACCCCGAAGCGGGCCGCTCCGTGGGCCGCGGAGGTCGCCCTCTTCGATCAGCTGCGCCAGCAGCTCCTGGACCTCGCCGAGCCGGTCATCCGGCCAGCCCAGCTTGCGCAGTACCTCGCCGTCGCCCACCGACCGCGTGCCCGGCAGGCTCAAGAGCTCGTTGGTCGCCTGAAGTACCTGGTCGATCGGTTCGCGCAGCCGGCCCGGTTTCACGGTGCGCTGGCCCGGCGTTGGTAGGGCACGTGTAGCGATCTGGCTGCCCGGCGCCGGTTCTCGGCCGGCCGCCGATCGTACCGCGTGGTCGTGGCCGGGTTGGCGTGGCCGGCCAGCTCCGAGACAAGGGCCAGGTCGCCGGTCAGGTCGAGCAGGTCCGAGATCGAGGTCCGGCGCAGGTCGTGGGGGCTGAAGGCGCGCAGCCCGGCCTGGGAGGCGCGGCGCCGGCAGGCCAGGCGGACGGTGCTCTCGCTCAGCCGCGCCGGCGACCCGTCGGCTTCGCGGTGGCGGACGGTGCGCCGGTCCTTCTCGACCGGCAGCAGCAGCGCGCCCGCCTCCTCGCCGCGGACCTGGAGCCAGTCCTCGACCGCCTCCAGGGCCTCGTCGCTGAGCCAGACCTCACGTTCCTTGTTGCCCTTGCCGCGGACCACCAGCCGACCTGTTCCTCGGTCAAGGTCGCCCAGCTGCAGGCCGGAGGCCTCGGCCCGGCGCACGCCGCCCGAGGCGTAGAGGATCGCGACCAGGGCGGCGTCGCGGCGGGCGGCCGCAGCCGGCTGATCGACCAGGTGGCCGAAGACGGCGACCAGCTCGCCGCGGCTGAGGGCGCGGCCGCGGAGCAACCGAGAGCCCCGCACCGGCTCCACCTCCGGGATCCGGGCCAGCTCCGCGTACTCGAGGTGGCCGAGGCGCCAGCACTCGCGCATGACCCCGCGCAGCGCCGAGCGATACGTGTTCGCGGTGGACGGCGCTCGGTGGTCGGCGAGCAAGGAGCGGACGGCGGCCGCGTGCTGGTAGCGGCTCGAGGCGGTGAGCAGGAGGCGGTCGGCGGGCCGCCAGCGAGGGCGGCGGACCTGGCGTTCGAGGACTCGGATTTGGTGACATAGGGCCAGCACCTCAGCCCGCAGCCTGAGCTCTGATTGGCGGCGAGTCAGCAGGGCGTCCAGCAAGAAGCGGACCGGGGAGTACAGGAGGGAGAAGGACATGACGGGGGAGCATGGCACGCGGAGCGCCGGCTGCAACAAGACCAGCTTCCGAGCTGACTGACAGCGGTAACGGGACACCCTCGCCGTCGGTGGTCGCAGCGAGCGGGGCGGTGGCAACGGGGCGCTGGAACGGCTCTCGTGCAGATGTCTAGCGTCCTCAGCCAAGCCGGTCAGCTTCAGCACCTTTCGCCGAACACCTGAAGCTACCGCCGTGACGCATCCAAGAAAGACCAGCGTGGACGACGGAAGATCGTAATAGCGCTCACGTGTCGGGGCAGTCGCGCTGCAGCCCGAGGACGATCCTGTCGACCTGCGGCTGGAAGGCCTTGAACCAGTACTCATAGCCCTTGCTGTTCAGGTGAGGAGGGAGCCAGGAAAAGATGTCCAGCCGGCGTCCTACCCCGTTGAACATAGCCGCGAAGTCGGCTCGCCTGATGCCGTGCGCGTCCGCAACCTCTTGCAGCACCGCCTGGTAGGGCTGCCGACCCGGGAAGATCGGCAGGTCCGAGAACACCGTCCGGTCGGCCGGCAGCAGCCGCGTGAGAGCCATCAGGTCCTGGCGATACCGCTCGACCGGTCTTCGCTGCTCCATGTCATTCGAGTTGGCGACGATGACCAGGTCGGCGGTGGCCGGGTCCACCTGTCGCACCTCCCGCTGAAGAATGTCCGCGGTGGTGCCAGCGCTGCTGACGTTCGCGATGTGGACCGGGCGGCAAGTTCGCTGGGCGACGTAGTCGGCGATCAGACCCACGTACCCGTCCATCGGCTGGGCAGCCCCGATCGCCTGCACGCTCGAGTCGCCGAGCGCGACGAGTCGGATGGCGCCTGGCAGCACCGGCTCGCGCATCTGGTCGCGCCAGTAGGCGGGGTACGCGCCCGAACGCGTCGCGGTCACGGCGACGTTCGCCGCTATGAACGCCGCCACGCCCGCAACGATCAGGCTACCGGCGATTAGCTGGATCCTCATAATGCCCTCCCTCTAGCCGGCCAGCATGCCGATCCCCAGGGCGACGACTCCCACCCCGAGCGAGACAGCACCCAGGTAAAGCAGGGTGAGCAACCGGTTGGGCCGCTCGACACCGCGCCCGGCTGCGGACAGGAAGAACCCGGCCGGCATGAGTATCGCGGCAGCCGGTATCGCGTTGCGGGCCAGGAAGGCCAGCGGGCCGGTGACCCGAGCGGCATCGACAAGGATGAGACACACCAGAGAAAGGGTCACCAGGACGCCGGCGTGCGCATGGCCGGCGCGAAAGAACGCCTTCTGAAAGCCCGTCGCCGCCTGGCCGCCTCTCACCACACGCAGCATGAAGAGACCGCCCCACTCGATCGCGACGATGGCCAGCAGGATCACCCCGGCCGTGCTCCTCGAATCTGGGGAAAGGGTGACCAGATCAGTCATGACCGCCTCCTCGAATCTTGTCACTGTCAACATCGCCCACCATACCGCTGAGAACCCAATCTTGTCAACGCCAAGATCCGGCAGTACAATTCGCGCATGGCCTTGCCAGAAGCGGACCAGGAACGTCGGCGCTATCACCACGGGGACCTCCGCCGCGCGCTGCTGGACGCCGCCGTGGCCGCAATCACCGAGCGCGGGCCAACCGCTCTCAGCCTCCGGGAGGTGGCCCGCCGCGTGGGAGTCTCCCACGCCGCGCCGATCCATCACTTCGGCGATAAGCCCGGCCTCCTGACGGCGGTCGCCGAGCAGGGCTACCGACTGCTCGCCCAGGAGCTGCGCTCGGCCTGGGAGAACACCGGCAGCTTCCTGGAGGTCGGTGTCGCCTACGTCCGCTTCGCCGTGCGGCGGCGAGCACACTTCGAAGTCATGTACCGGCCAGACCTCTACCGCCCGGAAGACCCCGCGCTGGTTGCCGCGAAGCGGGCGGCTGCGGGCCTGCTCTACGGCCCGGTCGCCTCGGTCGGAGCCGAGGATCAAGGGTTCGACCAGCGGTTGGCCGGCCTCGCGGCCTGGTCGCTGGTCCACGGGCTGGCCACCCTCTGGTTGAACGGAAACTTGCCCGACACGGTCGGCGACGATCCGGAGGCCACCGCCCGTGCGGTCGCCCGGCAGCTCTTCGCCTCTCCAAGCCGAGGGCGGAGTCCGGGTTGAGCTGGCTCAGGAGGGCGTGGGGTGCTTTTACTCGTCGAACGCCGTCAATGTCCACGTTGGACGGAGTGCCTCTCCGGTATGGAACTCGGAGGGTCGCAGTCGCGGCATCGCATTCACAGTGGCGGCCGTGGTCCAGCCCGTTTCCGCCGCCCGACACCCATGATGGCGTGTTGGCAGGTTGACAGGCATTGCTCCGGGCCCCCAACCGTGGCGCTCGGTCAGGCGGCCAGCCGCGAGTACTCGTTGATCAGTCCGTTCACCCGTGCGCGGCGGATCACTGGACCGCTGACCACCGCGGGGTCCGCGGTGGGTGCCCGCGGCGGCCGCAGCTCCAGGCTGCGATGGGGCCGGAACCCGTTGTAGTGCTCCAAGTATTCGGCCAGGACCGCCTCCAGGTGCCGTCTACCCACGATCAGCAGCCAGTCCCGGCACCGCCGCTCCGCGCACCTGGACGCTTTGAGCCGGATCGGTGTACGGATTCAGCCGAATCGCTGGACGCTTTCAGCCGGATTCGGTGGACGCTTTTCGCTGAAATGCGCACAGGCGCCCAGGTTGCCCAGCTGCTCGGCCACGAACCGCCATCGCTCGCCAGGGGGCAGCAGCCAGCCTGCCAGGCGGGCCAGGATCCGCGCTTCTGCCGCGTGACCTCTGCCCAGCAGGTCGACACTGGACTTGCCCAGACGACGGGCGGGGTTCTCGGCGAGAGCATCGGTGGTGGGAACGTGGCCGGATTCGAGTTCCCGGGTCAGCTCGGGGCCGAGATCGAGGTCGCAGTCGAGGCCGGCACGGCGGAAGTCGTGGGCAATGTCGATCCCGCGGACGAGGACGCGGCCGAGGTCGCAGCTCGAGACATCGGCCCGCCTGGCTGGCTGGCTGCCCCCTGGCGAGCGATCGCGGTTCGTGGCCGAGCAGCTGGTCGAAGATGAGGGAGAGGTCGAGGACGCGGTTGAGGTCGAGGAGCACATCCTACCGTGGACGATGACCCAGGGCTGGCCATCAGGTTCGTGGTCGGCGGTTGGGTACTCGCCGGTGTCAGCGGCACGACGTTCGCGAGCGAGGAGGTCGCAATATGGAGGCCAGGGCCGGGGACCGCATCGCGGTCGAGTCGGAGCGCGTGGGTTTGCCGATGCGTGAGGGCGTGGTGCTCGAGGTCTTGTCATCACGGTCCGGCATCCACTACCGGGTCCGTTGGGCCGACGGCCACGAGAGCGTCTTCTTTCCGAGCGCAGGCAGCATGAGCATCATCGCCAAGGACAGGCAAGGCCGACAGGCGAGCTCGATCTAGGGACCTCGCCCTTCGCTACAGGAGGAGGACGTGGAGGCCATGTAACGAACTCGGAACCAGTAGGCGAGTTCGGCGGTGCCTATCCGCCGGTACCGTCCGGCAGCTCCTCGCCGAGCACAGCTGAAGAACGCATTCCGTGGGGAGAGCGCTATGAAGGTCGGCCTGCAGATCCCTGACTTCACCTGGCATGGTGGTCCCGCTCGACTCGGTCCCGACCTCGCGCGGGTCGCTCGCGCCGCCGACGACGCCGGGTTCTCCGCCATCTGGGTGATGGACCACTTCTTCCAGATCTCGAGCCTGGGGCCGCCCGAGCACGAGATGCTCGAGGCCTACACCACCCTCGGCTTCCTGGCCGGCCACACGTCACGGGCTCGGCTGGGGACGCTGGTCACCGGGGCACACTACCGGTACCCCGGCATCCTGGCCAAAATCGTGACCACGCTGGACGTGCTGTCCGGCGGCCGGGCCTGGCTGGGCATCGGAGCAGGCTGGAACGAGGAGGAGAGCCGCGCCCTAGGCATCCCCTTCCCCCCGCTGGCCGAGCGCTTCGAGATCCTCGACGAGACGGTGCGGATCTGCCTCAAGATGTGGAGCGACGACGAGACCCCGTTCGAGGGCCGGCGCTTCCGGCTGGAGCGGCCGCTGAACTCACCCCAGAGCCTCAGCCGACTCCACCCGCCGATCCTGATCGGCGGCAGCGGGGAGCGGCGGACGCTGCGCCTCGTGGCCCGGTACGCAGATGCCTGCAACCTCGGTGTGAGCGCGGACCTGCCGCACAAGTTGGAGGTGCTGCGAGCGCACTGCGAGGCTGAGGGCCGCGATTACGACTCGATCGAGAAGACCTGCCTGTACTCCTTCGACGTGGGCGAGCGGGGCGAGAAGGTGGGGGAGCTGATGGGGACGCTGCGCCGGCTGGCCGGGATGGGCATCCAGGCGGTGCACGGCTCCCTTGCGCACGTGAACACGATCCGCCCGTTAGAGATCATGGGCGAGCACGTAATCCCGGCCGCGGCGGATCTGCCGGGGCCGCCTTAGGGCCTTCGACGGAATAATGCGGACGAACTGAACAGTCACGGATGCGGGTCGACGGTGTAGTTCCAGTCGCCGTGGAATTCGTGCGGGAGCAGGCCGATGGCGCTCATGTCGGCGTCGGACACCTGGACGT
>JBKPCH010000089.1:0-6149 GCA_046727275.1 Candidatus Dormiibacterota bacterium | reverse complement strand
GCCGGTCGAGCTGGTCGAGCGGCTCCTGTACGGCAGCGACGAGACCCGCCTCCACGTCCGGATCGACAGCCCGCTGTCGCCGGCCCAGCTCGCCGACGCCGGCGTCGGCTTCTGGCTGTACGTGTCCGGGACGGCCGTCGGTGACGAGATCGGCGAGCCGTTCGCGGCGCCGCTGCGGCCGGCGGCGATCGGCGACCTGGGCTTCGAGCCGGGCACTGTCCTGCGGGTGGCCGGCGGCCGGATCACGATCGCGCGGTTGAACGAGAGCCGGACCGGGGCGGTGCCCGTGGCCACTGATGAGACCCCGGGGCCCACCTGGTTCTCGGTGCCCTTCCGGGCGCTGGGCAAGGCGGGCGGCGAGCCGCTGCAGCTCGCGCTGGTGGTCACGCGGGACGACCGCGACGTGGAGCACGTGCCGCCGGTCGGCTCGCTGGGCCTGCGCGTGCCCCGCAGCGCGGGGCCGGCCGGCGAGGTCGACGGCCGGCCGCTGCGGATCCTGATGGCGGCCGCCGAGGTGGCGCCGTTCGCGAAGGCCGGCGGCGTCGCGGACGTGACTGCGGCCCTTGCCAAGGAGCTGCGCCGGCAGGGCCACGACGTGCGGCTGGTGATGCCGCGGTACCGCCAGGTGTCGCCGGCGCGGCACGGCCTGGAGGTGGTCGTCAGCGGGCTGCGCGTGCCGCTGGGCGAGGACTCGCTGGAGTGCTCGATCATGGAGGGCAGGCTGGGCGGTGACGTCCCGGTCTACTTCGTGGACTGCCCGGCGCTGTACGACCGCGACGGCATGTACGGCTTCGCCGACGACGACGCCCGGTTCATCTACCTCTCCCGGGCCGCGATCGAGATGCTGCGGCCGCTCGGCTTCATGCCAGAGGTGATCCACGTCCACGACTGGCACGTGGCGCTGATCCCCAACCTGCTGGACCGGCTGTACTCCGAGGACCCGGAGCTGTCCGGGGTGGCCACCGTGCTGACGCTGCACAACCTGGCGTTCCAGGGCCAGTTCGGGCCGGCGACGCTGCGGCTGGCCGAGCTGGAGGGCTGGGGACTGATCCGGGTCGGCATCTCGCACCTGGACGACGTTGTCAACTTCCTCGGGCGCGGCATCTACTTCGCGGACGTCGTGAACACCGTCAGCGAGCGGTACGCGGAGGAGATCCAGCTGACGGAGTACGGAGAGGGCCTGGACGAGCTCCTGCGGGCGCACGCGCACAAGCTCTACGGCATCGTGAACGGGATCGACACGGAGATCTTCGACCCGGCCACCGACCCGGCCGTCCCGCACCACTACTCGGCCGACGAGCCGGCCGCCAAGGCGCTGGACAAGGCCGCGCTCCGCACGGAGCTGGGCCTGGTCGACGGCACGACGCCGCTGATCGCCTTCATCTCGCGCTTCTACGAGCAGAAGGGCCTGGAGCTGATCCAGCAGGCGTTGCCCGCGCTGACGGGGCTGCAGATCCAGCTCGCGGTGCTGGGCGCGGGGGACCGGCGCTTCGAGGACATGTTCCGGTACGCCGCCGCGCAGAACCCCGGCCGGATCGCCGCCTACATCGGCTTCGACTCGTCGCTGGCGCAGCGGCTCTACGCGGGCGCGGACCTGCTGCTGATGCCGTCGCGGTTCGAGCCGTGCGGGCTGGCGCAGCTGATCAGCCTCCGCTATGGCACGATCCCGATCGTCCGCGCCACCGGCGGGCTGGCCGACACGATCCAGGACTTCGACCCGATGGCGGACAGGGGCTTCGGCTTCTCCTTCGAGCCGTACGATGCCTGGCAGCTCTTCGGCACGGTCGTGCGCGCGGTGGAGACGTACCGGCACACGTCGACGTGGACGAGGCTGGTCCGCCGGGCCATGCGCGAGGACGTCTCCTGGGCCCGCTCGGCCGCGCAGTACGCCGCGCTCTACCGCAGCGCGATGGCGGGGCGCCGGGGCCACCGCAGCGGGGGTCCCACGACGCTGCTCGGCCGCTCCTCCTGACAGAGCCGATAAATAAAAGGGGCCGAGCTCGTCAACTCGGCCCCTCTGTTACTTGCTTGCTGCAGCGCTGCCGCGCCTGGTCTTTTCTTCTGTGACCTCGAAGCTCAAGAAGCTCTCACGTTCACGGGTTGGGCCGCCTCAGCGGCACTGTTCAACCTGCCGTGCTGTGTGGGGTCTACGTGAAAACACCAAGCGCAACAGCTGAGGATTTGTCCGGCGGCTCCGCCATAGGCACCTCCGTAACTTATCCCGACGTTTGTCCCATCTTCACCCCTCCTTTGCCCAATGTCAATACCCGAGCCGTACGGCCGCCGGCCTGCGGCCCTTACGATCGTGCTCGTGCCACGAGTGAAGACCAACGGCCTCGAGTTCGAATACGACACGTTCGGGGAGCCTGGCCGGCCGCCCCTCCTGCTGATCATGGGGCTGGGCGCCCAGTTGATCTCCTGGGAGGAGGCGTTCTGCGAGCTGCTCGCCGGCGCCGGCTTCCACGTCGTCCGCTTCGACAACCGGGACGTCGGGCTGTCCAGCAGGCTCGACCACCTGGGCACGCCCAGCCCCTCCGCGGTCGTGAAGGGCTCGGTGCCGGCGCCGTACACGCTGGAGGACATGGCCGACGACGCGGTCGGCGTGCTCGACGGGCTGGGCATCGGGGCGGCCCACCTGGCCGGCGCCTCGATGGGCGGCTTCATCGCCCAGATCGTGGCCATCCGCCACCGGCGTCGTGTACTGAGCCTGGCCTCGATCATGTCGGCGCCGGGCGGGCTGGTGGACAACGTGCCGGCGACACCGGCGGCGACGGAGGCCCTGATGGCGCCGCCCCCCAACGGACGGGAGGCCCTGATCGAGCACGGGGTCTGGATCTCCAGCCGGATCTCGGGGCCCGAGCACTTCGACCCCGAGGAGAGCCGGCGCAAGCGCACGAGGGCGGTGGACCGGAGCGTCAGCACGGACGGGACGGCCCGCCAGCTGGCCGCCGTGGCGGCGGCGCGGTCGCGGGTGGAGGCACTGCGCACGCTGGACCTGCCGGCCCTGGTGGTGCACGGCGAGGTCGACCCGCTGGTGCCGGTCGAGAACGGCCGCCGCACGGCCGCGGCGATCCCGGGCGCCCGCCTCCTGATCCTGCCCACGATGGGCCACGACCTCCCGCCCGTCTACTGGCCGCAGATCGTGGCGGCGATCGCCGAGACGGCCCGCCGAGCCGACCCCCACGTGCCGGCCCCGGCCACGGCCACGGGGGCGCCGCCGGCGGACCCACCGCGGCCCGTCAGCTGACGGTTGACGGTTAACACCTCGTCTTGACCGCCCACGGGCCCGCCCGTATGCTCAGGCGCGCCATCTGACAACCCCCGGGCGGGGGGTTCCGTTGGAAGGGGGGCCGACCCGGAAAGGGGGGCGCCCCGCGCAGGTGGAACCGACTCGAAAAAGGGCGTCCCAGGGTGGCACCGACTCGGAAGGGGGCGGCCCGGACGGGGGGCCCGCCGGCGCGACCCATCCGGTCCCGGCCGGCCTCAGCCGCCCCAGTCCGGGAGCAGGCGCAGCTGCTCGACCCGGCGGGCGGCGGGGGCGTAGCACTGCCGGAAGTAGTCGAGGACCATGCGGCGGGCGGAGAACTGCGTCACCGTGTGCCGGATCGACGAGCGCATCATCGCCAGCCACCGCGTCGGCAGCCCGCGCTCGTCGCGCTCGTAGAAGGTGGGGATGACCTCGCGGCCGAGCAGCCGGTAGAGCGCCTCCGCCTCCGCGGCGTCGTCCGTCGTGGGGCTGTCCATCGTCGCGCCCGACGGGATGGCCCAGCCCGCGTCCGGACGGTAGCCCTCGTCCCACCAGCCGTCCAGCACGCTGAGGTTGAGCACGCCGTTCGCTCCGGCCTTCATGCCCGACGTGCCGCTGGCCTCCAGGAAGCGCCGCGGGTTGTTCAGCCACACGTCGGAGCCCTGCACGATCCGGCGGGCGACCTCGATGTCGTAGTTCTCGACGAAGACGATCCGCGGGTCCTGCCGGGCCAGCTGGACGATCTCGCGGAGGATGCGCTTGCCCTCCTGGTCGGCGGGGTGCGCCTTGCCGGCGAAGACGAACTGGAGCGGCCGCCGCTCCAGGTGCAGGAGGCGCTCCAGCCGTGGCCGGTCGGTCAGGATGAGGTTCGCCCGCTTGTAGGCCGCGAAGCGCCGGCTGAAGCCGATCGTCAGGGCGTCCGGGTCGAGCCCGCCTCCGCCGACGCCCCGGCGCGCGGCCGCGGCCACGAGCTGGCTGCGCAGGTCGCGGTGGCACGCCCACAGCTCCTCGTCGGGGATCGCCTCGACGTTGGCCCAGTGGGGGTCGTCCGGGTCGAGGTCCCACCAGTCCGGGCTGACGTGCCGTTCCAGCAGATCCGCGATCTCAGGCGCCAGCCAGCTGGGCATGTGGACGCCGTTGGTGACCGAGTAGATGGGCACCTGCGCCTCGGGCAGCCCCGGCCAGGCGTCGCTCCAGAGCCGCCGCGAGACCGCTCCGTGGAGGCGGCTGACGCCGACGGCGTGGTCCGCCATCCGCAGTCCGACGTAGGTGGTGCAGAGCAGCTCGTGGGTGTCCCCGGGCACGCGCCGGCCCAGGTCCATGAACCGCTCGAAGCTGAGGCCCACGTCGGCCAGGTAGGGACCCAGCAGCTCCTGGACCAGGGCCGGCTCGAAGTAGTCGCTCCCGGCGGCCACGGGCGTGTGGGTGGTGAAGACGAAGCCGGCCCGGGCGATCAGGCGGGCCTCCTCCAGGGTCAGCTGCCGCCCCCGGCGCAGCTCGCGGATCCGCTCGATGGCCAGGAGGAAGCCGTGGCCCTCGTTCATGTGGAAGACGGTCGCGTCGATGCTCATGGCCCTCAGCGCCCGCATGCCGCCGATGCCGAGCACGATCTCCTGCGGCAGGCGCCGCCGCGGCTCCGGCACGTAGAGGCGGTCGGTGATGCCGCGCAGCTCCGGCGGGTTGCTCTCGATGTCGGTGTCCAGGAGGTACAGCGGCACCCGGCCGACCTGGGCCCGCCACACGGCGATACGCACGTCCTGCCGGCCGAGCGGGCAGGACACCTCGAGCGGGCCGTCGGGGCCCTCGACGCGGCGCAGGGGCAGATCGTCGAAGGCGTTGGCGGGATAGGTCTCGTACTGGCCCCCGGCCTCGTCGATGCGCTGGCGGCCGAAGCCCTGGCGGTAGAGCAGGCCGACGCCCACGAGCGGCAGGGCGACGTCGCTCGTCGCCTTCAGGTGGTCACCGGCCAGGACGCCGAGGCCGCCCGAGTAGATCGGGAGCGCCTCGGTCAGGCCGAACTCCAGGGAGAAGTAGCCGATGACCAGCGGGGCGCCGACGTCGTGGGCGGGCTGGCGCTCGCGGTAGGCTCGCAGGGCGGCCCGGGCCCGCTCCAGCGCCTCCCGCACGTGAGGCCGCTGGAGCGCCCGCTCCACGCCGTCCTCGCCGAGGCGGGCGAGGAGGGCGACAGGGTTGTGGCCAGAGGCCTCCCAGCCGTCCGGATCGAGGGCCTCGAAGAAGGCGCTGATGCGGTGGTTCCAGGTCCAGGTCAGGTCGAGAGCGATGTCCCTCAGCTCGTCGAGCATCGCGTCCACGGCGTCGTCGGGTGCGGGGAATCTTCGAGGTGCAGCAAGACCCCGCAATGTTAAGTGCAGGCGCGGCCGGCCTCGTCGGGGCCGGCCGGGCCGCCGGCACGGCTCGCGGACGGCCGCGCTAAACTCTGAACCCGTCAGCGCGGGAGTAGCTCACCTGGCAGAGCGCGACCTTCCCAAGGTTGAGGTAGCGGGTTCGAGTCCCGTCTCCCGCTCCAGCGCCTTCCTTCGTCTCAATTCGAGTTCGTTCGCCGCCATTTCGGGCGGTTGCCCCCTCCCTCCGAGCGCCTGTAGTCTGCCTGCGAGAACCGGAAGGTAGCGGTGCCGAAGAGCGACATCGTCGCAACCGCGCTGACGGAGGATGGCCTTGCCCGAACCCCCGACGACCGCCCAGACATCGGCGATCGAGGGCCTGGTAGAGGATGTCAGCGATCAGGCAAAACCAGCCAGGGCCGATCAGGTGAAAACCAGCCACTGAGGTAGGGCGCGGAAGGGCTGCTCGACGATGGGCAGCGTGGCCAACCACCTCAAGATGGCGGATCGACAGCGGATCTACGCGCTTCTCGAACTCGGCTGGAGTCACCGGAGGATCG
>JBKPCH010000088.1:0-9784 GCA_046727275.1 Candidatus Dormiibacterota bacterium | reverse complement strand
GTGAAGGCCTCGTGGCCCGGGGTGTCGATGAACACGAGCGCGTCGCCCTCGGCGGTCGTGACCTGGTAGGCGCCGATGCGCTGCGTGATGCCGCCGGCCTCGCCGGCCGCCACCCGGGTGCGCCGGATCGCGTCGAGGATGGACGTCTTGCCGTGGTCGACGTGGCCGAGGACCGTCACGATCGGCGGCCGCGGGCGCAGCTTCCTCGGGTCCTCGTGCGCCAGCGAGAAGAGCTCGCTGCGCGAGGTGGTGACGAGCGCGCCCTCCTGGCTGGACTCGACCGCGACCACGTCCTCGGACGCGATCGGCTCCACCTTGTAGCCGAAGTCGTCGGCCACGATCTCGGCCGTGCCGTAGTCGATGACCTGGTTCATGGTCGCCATGATGTTGCTCTGCATGAGCTTCTTGATCACGTCGACCGGGCTCACGCGGAGCCGCTCGGCGAGGTCCTTGACGGACAGCGTCGGCGGCAGCACCACCTTGCGCTCCCCGTTGACCTGGGGGGTCCGCACGGCGTTGGTGCGCGCGAACTGCCCGCGGGCAGCCTCGATCGCCCTGGGCGGAAGAGGCGCCGTGGGATTCCGGGTCAGCCGGTTCTGCTGAAGGTAGTTCAGCAGCTCCTTATGGCTGATGTTGAGTTCGCGTGCCAGCTCGTGCGCTTTCATGTACCGGGTTAGTGATTATCACCCTTTCGGCCGTTTCCAAACCCGCAGGGCGGCCGCCGGCCTGTGCGTGCCTCCCTGCTCCACCGCTGTCAGGTTACGGAACTCCGGTCCGGCCCCGCCAGGAGACGCAAGGTTACACAAACCCGGCGAGCGGTCACCGCTCGGGGGCCGCTGGCCGTTCCTCCCCCCCACCCCGACCCTCCGCCGCAAGGGGGGAGGGAGCTACGGAAAGCTCCGCCCACAGCTCCTCGGGGACCTGGGCCTTCAGGGCCCGCTCCAGCGCGTGGCGGCGGCGGGCCTGGTCCAGGCAGGCCTGGTCGGGGTGCAGGTAGGCGCCCCGGCCCGGCGCGCGGCCGCTCGGGTCGGACCGCACCACGCCGCCGGCCCGGACCAGGCGGACGAGGCCCCGCTTGCCCCCCTCCTCCCGGCAGCCCACGCAGGTCCGGATGGGCTCACGACCCGGCCGGGGCATCCTGCTCGACCGCCTTGATGTCGACCCGCCAGCCGGTGAGCTTGGCGGCGAGGCGGGCGTTCTGGCCGTCGCGCCCGATCGCCAGCGATAACTGGTCCCGGGGCACACGCACGTGGGCCGTCCGGGTGTCCGTCTCGACCTTCACCGCGACTACCGTCGCCGGCCCCAGGGCGCCTGCCACGAAGCGCTCCGGGTCCTGGTCCCAGGGCACGATGTCCACGTGCTCGCTGCCCAGCTCGGCCAGCAGCGAGCGGTGGCGGACGCCCTTCGGCCCGACGCAGGCGCCCACCGGGTCGATGCCCGGCTGCGTGCTGGCGACCGCGATCTTGGTGCGCAGCCCCGGCTCCCTGGCGATCGCCCGGATCTGGACGCTCCCCGCGTGGATCTCCGGCACCTCCGCCTCCAGGAGGCGCAGCACGAAGACCCGGCTCGCCCGCGACACCCGGACCATGGCCTGCCTCGGCCGGGGCGACTTCGGCTCCAGCACCACCACTGTGACCGGCCGGCCCGGCACCAGGTGCTCGCCCGGGATCTGCTCGTCCGGCGGCATCCAGCCCTCGGCCTTGCCCAGGTCGACGTAGACCGTGCCCCGCTCGATACGGTCCACGGTCCCGGTCGCCAGCTCGCCCTGCCTGCGGGCCAGCTCGCTCAGGGCCCGGTCCCGCTCCAGGTCGCGCAGGTGGCGCATGACCGCCGAGCGGGCGGTCTGGGCGGCCAGCCGCTTGAAGTCCTCGACCGGCAGCTGCGTCTCGGTCACGCCCTCGGCCGTCTCCTGCCGGAGCAGCACCTCCATGGCACCGGTCTCGACCGATAGGTGCACGGTGATGTCGCCGGGCGGCTCGAAGGCGCGCCGGTAGGCGACCGCAAGCGCCTCCTCGACGGTCCGGCGGAGGTCGTCGAGCGGAACGCCCACCTCCGCGCTGAGCTGCTCCAGCGCGGCCAGGGGCGACTCCGGCTCGGCCACGGCTACAGGGACGCCACGAGACGTCCGGCGATGATGTCTGTCCATGGCAGATGGGTAACCTCGTCTCGTCGACCTCGGATGGTGATGCCGGTGTCGCTGGCGGCGGCCAGCACTCCCTCCAGCGCCACCTCGGCCTCGCCGGAACGGTACCGGACGTTCACCTTCCGGCCCACGAACCGCTCGTACTCGGCCCGGTCGCGCAGCTTGCGCTCCGCCCCGGGCGACGACACCTCCAGCGTGTAGGAGTCCCGGATCAGGCCGGCCTGGTCCAGCAGCGGCCCGGCGACCCGGCTCACCCGCTCGCAGTCGTCGAGCGAGATGAAGCCGTCGGGCTTGTCTATCGCGATGCGCAGCGTGCGGCCGCCGCTGCCGGACTGCTCCACGGAATAGATCGAGTACCCCATGTGCGAGAGCGACGGCTCCAGGAGCTGCTTGATCTCCCCGATTGGCCAGGTTGGCATGGATGCGGGCTCCCGCCGGCTCTGCGCTAGCGGACCGGCTGCAGCCTCCGCCACACGACCAGCAGCGGCGACGCGTTGAAGATCGAGCTGTACGTTCCGGAGACGATCCCGATCAGCAGCGCCAGCGCGAAGCCCTTCAGGGTGTCGCCGCCGAACAGGAACAGGGAGATGAGCACCAGGACCACGGTGAAGCTGGTGATGATCGACCGCGCCGCCGTCTGCATGATGCTCAGGTTGACCACCTGTTCGAACGTCAGCCGGCTGGACACGATCATGTTCTCCCTGATCCGGTCGAACACCACGATCGTGTCGTGGACCGAGAAGCCGACCACCGTCAGCACAGCGGTCAGGAAGAAGCTGTCGATCTCCCCGATGCGCAGATTGAGGACGCGGCCCATGATCGAGAAGATGCCGGTGAGCAGGAAGACGTCGTGGAGCAGCGCGAGCAGCGCGCTGCCGCCGAACTGGAACCCCGACCGCCAGCCGCCCTGGACGCGCCGGAAGCGGAACGCCAGGTACATGAGGATCAGCGACGAGGCGAGCACGATCGCGAGGAGCGCGCGGAACACGATCTCGCTGGCGATCGTCGGGCCGACCTGGGTCTGGCTGCTGCCGGCGGCGTTAATCGGCACGTCGACCGACTTCGCGATGTCGTCCTGGAAGCGGGCCGACTGCGCGGGGTCCAGCACCGAGGTGCGGATCAGGTACTTGCCGTTGGAAGCGGGCTGGACCACGCCGTTGACGTTCTCGTGGTTCACCGCGTTCTGCACGGCCTGCAGGGTGACCGGCTGCTGGAACTGCACCACGAACTCGTTGCCGCCCTGGAAGTCGATCCCGAGCAGGAAGCCCCGGGTCACCATCGAGATGATCCCCGGGATGATGATGATCAGCGAGATCATGAAGAAGACGTTCCGGTGCCCGATGATGTCGAGCCGCCGGACGCGCGCGACCGGCGGCTGGGCGGCCTGGTCGGCGACGGCGTCGGAGGGGCGGCTAAGCTCGGCCACGAGCCACCCCCAGCACGCCCTGCGAGCGCGCCCAGTTGAAGTTGAGGACGATCGCGAGCAGGTTGTGCGTGATGATGATCGAGGAGATCAGGCTCACGACCACGCCGATCGCCAGCGTGACTGCGAAGCCCTGGACCGTGCCGGACGTCAGGAAGATCAGCAGGGTGCTGGTGATCAGGGTCGAGATGTTCGAGTCGCGGATCGCCGGCCACGCCCGGCGCACGGCGGCGTCCACGGCCGCGCCGATGGTGCGGCCGGAGCGCATCTCCTCCTTGAACCGCTCGAAGATCAGCACGTTCGCGTCCACCGCCATACCGACGCTGAGGATGAAGCCGGTGAGGCCGCCCAGGCTGAGGGTCACGGGGACCAGCTTGAAGATGGCGATCACCGCCCCGCCGTAGCAGAGCAGCGCGATGCTGGCCAGGGCCCCGGGCAGGCGGTAGAAGGCGATCATGAAGAGCACCACGATCGTCAGGCCCAGCAGCGCGGCGGCGATGCTGCGCTTGACGGAGTCCTGGCCCAGGGTGGCGCCCACGTCGGTGGACGAGATGACGTCCAGCTTCGCGGGCAGCGAGCCGGAGTTGAGCAGGGTGGCCAGGTTCTTGGCCGAGTCCTGGCTGAACTGGCCGCTGATCTGGCCCTGGCCGCCGGTGATCGGCGACTGGATCGTGGGGTCGGTGAGCAGCGCGCCGCCGTTGTCGAACGGCGTGTAGAGCTTGTTGGCCCGCTCGTTCCAGTGGTCGACGTCGTCCTGCGTCAGGTCCAGCCACTCGGCGATGTGGCGCTCGGGGCAGTCGCTCTGCGTGCAGGCGTTGTAGGCGTCCGTCGAGAGCTGGCTGAAGATGTTGGCCCCGGCCGAGTTCAGGGAGAACTGGATCACCCAGCCGCCGCCCCCGTTGGTGTCGAGCTGGGCGTTGGCATTGGTGAGCATGTCGCTCTTCAGCCCCGTGATCTGCGGCTTGTAGCCCGGGTAGGGGCCGTTGGTGATGGAGGCGTCCTTCACCCACTTGGTGGTCACCAGCTGCGCCGTCTTGCCGATCACCTGCTGGGCCTGGGAGGCCTTCACGTTGGCGAGCTGGACGTCGATGCGGTCGTGGTTGCCGCCGGCCGCCTGGACCACGGGCTCGCTCGTGCCCAGGGCGTTGACGCGCTTCTGGATGATGTCGATCTCTTTCTGCTGGACCGCGCCCCGGTCCTGGCCCTCGGGGAAGTTGCTCATCTGCAGCTGCAGGTCGGTGCCCCCGGCCAGGTCGAGGCCCTTGTGCACGAAGAGCTGCCAGCCGCCGAAGTTGGGCGGCATCCCCGGCGCGTAGCCGGTGAGCGGGTAGTGGTTTACGACCCGGTAGACGTAGCCAGCGCCGTCCACGAACAGCGAGAACAGCAGCAGGCCGACGACGATCAGTCTCACGGGCCAGCTGAGTACGAGTTGCAAGGCCTAGAGAGTTTAGCGAGGTTTGCGCGAAGGGTTCCGGCCTGGATTCTCCCCCCGCGGCCCGCCCGGGCCGCCTCAGAGCAGGGGCTGCTGGAGGGCGCTCTCGGGCGGCGGCGCCAGGCCCAGGTGGCGGTAGGCGAGCTCGGTCGCGACCCGGCCGCGGGGCGTCCGTGCCAGCAAGCCCGTCTGTATCAGGAAGGGCTCGTGGACGTCCTCGATCGTCTCGGGCTCCTCGGCGACCGAGGTGGCGATCGTGTCCAGGCCCACCGGGCCGCCCCGGAATTTCAGGATCATCGTCTCCAGCAGCCTGCGGTCCAGCGGCTCCAGGCCCAGCTCGTCGACCTCGAGCATCGCCAGCGCGGCGCGGGTCACGGGCAGGGTGCCGCGGCCGTCCGCCCGAACCTCCGCGTAGTCCCGAACCCGGCGCAGCAGCCGGTTGGCGATGCGCGGGGTGCCGCGGGAGCGCCTGGCCAGCTCGCCGCCCGCCTCGGCCTCGACCTCGAAGCCCAGGATCCGGGCCGAGCGGTCGATGATCCGCTCCAGCTCGGGCCGCGTGTAGAAGTCCAGCCGGTACACGGCCCCGAAGCGGTCCCGCATGGGCCCGCTGAGCAGGCCCTGGCGCGTGGTCGCGCCGACGCACGTGAACCGGGGCAGCTGCAGCCGCATGGCGCTGGCGCCGGCTCCCTTGCCGGCCACGAAGTCGAAGCGGAAGTCCTCCAGCGCGGGGTACAGCGACTCCTCGACCAGCTTGTTCAGCCGATGGATCTCGTCGATGAAGAAGACGTCGCGGTCCTGCTGGTTGAGGAGCATGGAGGCCAGGGCGCCGGCGTGGTCGATGGCGGGCCCGCTGGTGGTCTTGATCACCACCCCCAGCTCGTTGGCGACGATGTTGGCCAGCGTCGTCTTGCCCAGGCCGGGGGGGCCGCAGAGCAGGATGTGCTCGACCGGCTCGCCCCGCCGGCGGGCCGCCTCCAGCAGGATGCCCAGGTTGTCTCTGACCTGCTCCTGGCCCACGTAGTCGGCCAGGGTCCTCGGCCGGAGCGTGCGGTCGAACTGGTCCTCGTCGCCGCCCAGCTGGGGGTCGAGGACGCGCTCGTCGTCCACCTGGCTGTCCACCCTAGCGTCCCAGCGCCTTGAGCGCCGCCGCCAGCGCCGCCTGCGCGTCGGGCTGGGCCGTCCAGTCCACCGCCTCGACGCCCTGCCTGGCCTGCTGGGCGGAGAAGCCGAGCCCGCGCAGGGCCGTCTCCACGGCGCGCGGGACCTCGCCGTCGCCGGCCGCCGCGGCGGCGCGGGGCACCGCGAGCATCGCCGCTTCGGCCTCCAGCCGGGGCTTCAGGTCGATGATGACCTTCTGGGCGGTGCGCGGCCCGACGCCGGGGGCCCGCCGGATGGGCCCCACGTCCTCCTGCAGGATCGCGCGCTTCAGGACCTCCACGCTGGCCACGCTGAGGATCGCCAGCCCGACCTTCGGCCCCACCCCGTCGACCTGGATCAGGTGCTCGAACAGCTCCAGCTCGTCCGGGCTCGCGAAGCCGAACAGGGCGAGCTGGTCCTCCCGCACGTGGGTGTGGACGTGCAGCTCGACCTGGCTGCCGACGGGGCCGACCTTCTCGCGGGCGGTCGCCGGGATGCTGACCAGGTAGCCCACGCCCGCCACCTCGACCACGACCTGCTCCCCGGTGCTGCGCACCACGCGGCCGCGGAGGTAGCCGATCATGGCAGCCGCGCGCCGGTGAGCGAGCGGAGCCGGCGGCTGCGGGAGTGGCAGAGGGCGATGGCCAGGGCGTCGGCCGCGTGGTCGTCCAGCGGCCCGGGAGCCCTGACCTGCAGCGCGAGCATCCGCGCCATCTGGGTCTTGCCGGCCATCCCATAGCCCGTGAGCGCCGCCTTGACCTGGGCCGGCTTGTACTCGAACACGGGCAGGCCGGCCCCGGCCAGCGTGACCAGGATGGCGCCCCGGGCCTGGGCGACCCCGATCGCGCTGGTCGCGTTGCGGCCCATGAAGAGCTCCTCCAGGGCCGACTCGCGGACGCGGTGCGCCTCCAGCACGGCCCGCAGGCCGGTCACGATCTGGAGGAGCCGCTGGCCGGCCGGACCGGGCGCCGTGCGGATCGTCCCGCACGCGGCCACCGTGTCGCGGTCGTCGAGCAGGCCCCAGCCGGTGGCGGCCAGGCCCGGGTCGATGCCCAGGAGCAGGCCCTGGGCGGATGCGCTAGACCGATGCTGAGATTCGTTCGAGGACGTCTGCTGGGATGTCGAAGTTGGCATAGACCTGCTGGACGTCGTCCTCCTCTTCCAGCGCCTCCATGAGCCTGAGGACCGCCGCGGCCTTGTCCTCGCCGACCGGCACGGTCTGCCTGGGCTGCATCGTGAGCTCGGCGTTCTCGATCGCCACGCCGGTGGCCTCCAGCGCCTTCCGCACGGCCTCGAACGCCGACGGCTCGGTCGTCACCTCCAGCGTGTCGCCGTCGACCTGGATGTCCTCGGCGCCCGCCTCGATGGCGGCCAGCTCGACCTCCTCCGGGTCCTTGTCGCCGACCTGCGCCGTGAGGACGCCCCTGCGCTCGAACATCCAGCCGACCGAGTTCGTCTCGCCCAGGCTGCCGCCGTTCTTGGAGAAGACCCTTCGGATCGCGGGCGCCGTGCGGTTGCGGTTGTCGGTCATCGTGTCGACCATGATCGCCACGCCGGCGGGGCCGTAGCCCTCGTAGCGCAGCTCCTCCAGGGACTCGCCCTTGCCGGCGCCGGTCCCCCGGTCGATCGCGGCCTGGATCTTGTCCGCCGGCATGTTGACCTCGCGCGCCTTCTGGACCGCGAGCCGCAGCCGGAAGTTGCCGTCGACGTCGCCGCCGCCTTCCTTGGCGGCGATGGTGATCTCACGGCTGGCCCGCGTGAACGCCTGGCCGCGCTTGGCGTCCACGACGGCCTTCTTGTGCTTGATGCCGGCCCACTTGGAATGCCCGGACATCTATGCGCTCAACTCCTCTTCGAACATGCTTTCGGTGATCTTACCTTACGACGAATCGCACCCAGCGCCGTCTCCCCACCTGCACGACGTCTCCGTCGTGCACCTCGACAACGTCCGCTGGGAGCAACGGATCGTCAGCCCCCACCAGGCGGTGGTTTAGCCGGACGCCCCGTTGATCGATCAGGCGGCGCGCCTCGCGCATGGAGGTCGCCAGCCCACTCTTCACCATAGCTTCCATGATGCGCATTGGAAACCCAATCTCGAATTCGGGGATGTCCGCCGCGGCCGGGGCCTCGCGCCGGCGGAAGCGGCGGTCGAAGTCGGCCTCGGCGGCCCCGGCGGCCTCCGGGCCGTGCAGGCGCTCCACCAGGCGCCGGGCCAGCGCCGCCTTGGCGTCGCGGGGGCCCAGCGCCAGGATCTCCGCCACCCGCTCCGCCGGCAGGCCGGAGATCAGGCGCAGGTACTTCTCCGTGAGCTGGTCGGGGATCGACATCGTCTTGCCGTAGACCTCGGCCGGCGGCTCGGAGATGCCGATGTAGTTGCCCAGCGACTTGCTCATCTTCTGCACGCCGTCCAGGCCCTCCAGCAGCGGGAAGACGGCGATGTCCTGCGGCGGCTGGCCGTAGCCGCGCTGGATCTCGCGACCGAACAGCAGGTTGAACAGCTGGTCGGTGCCGCCGATCTCGACGTCCGCCCCGATGGCGACGGAGTCGTAGGCCTGGTTGAACGGGTACAGGATCTCGTGTGCCCCGATCGGCTCGCCGTCCCGCAGCCGGTTGGCGAAGTCCTCGCGCTGCAGCACCGACTGCAGCGTCTGCTTGCCGAGCAGGCGCAGGATGTCGGCCGCCTCCATCTCGGCGAGCCACTCGGAGTTGCCGTGGACCTCGGTCCGCTCCGGGTCCAGCACCTTGTAGAGCTGCTCGAAGTACGTCCGGGCGTTGGCGGCCACCTGCTCGCGGCTCAGCATCGGACGCGTCTCCGAGCGGCCGCTGGGGTCCCCGATCCTGGCCGTGTAGTCGCCCACGATCACCACGACCGTGTGGCCGTCGTCCTGGAAGGCGCGCAGCACGTCGAGCTGGACCAGGTGGCCGACGTGGAGGTCGGGCGCCGTGGGATCGAGGCCGAGCTTGACGCGCAGCCTGTCACCGCGCCGCAGGCGCTCGCACAGGTGGTCGGCGACGTGGATCTCGACGGCGCGCTCGCGCAGCCAGTCCCAGAGCGAGGCGGACATGGTGGTGCTAGAGCTTACCCAGGTGGCCGCGCGCTCCCCAGCCGGCGCGCCAGGGGGAGACTTGGCGGATGAGCAAGTCATCCCCGACCGCACTGCTCGCGCGAAACGGCGGCCGCCTGCTGCTGACCGGGGCCGGGATCGCGACGATCGTGGCACCGGTCCTGGCCGACTGGAACCCGTCCCACGTCTTCAACGATCGCTGGCCCTCGCACGCCCGGTTCCACGGCGCGGCCTCGCTGGGCATGGCGGTCGGCCTGGCCGGTTTCGGCCTGTGGAGACTGTGGGCCCCGTCCGCCGACCGCGCCGCGGGCAGGGACCTGGCCGCCGCCATCCCCATCGCCTACTGGGGCCCGTTCTTCCCGGCCGCGCTGGTGCGCGGGACGGGCGTGGACGACGAGCCGTACCCGGTAGGCCGGGTCGCCGGCGTCCCGGCCAACCTGTTCGGCGCGGCGCTGACCAGCGCGATGGCGGTCGCCGGCTGGCTGCTCGACCGGCACGCCGGGCGCTGAGGGGGGAGCAGCCAGCCATCGGAACCCTCCCCCCTCGCGGGGGAGGGCAGGGTTCAGTAACGAACTGGCTGGACT
>JBKPCH010000087.1:0-25066 GCA_046727275.1 Candidatus Dormiibacterota bacterium | reverse complement strand
GCTCGTGCCGGCGCCGCTCGGCCCGGCGCCGCGCGTGCCGGCCGGCCGGACGAGGTCGCCAGCCGGGGCGACCGCGTAGCCGGGGGCGGCGAGTCCGCCTCCTGTCCGCCCTCATCTGCACGCCCCCACCCGCCAAGGGGGGCGGGCCCACAGCCGGAGGTCCAGCCTGCGGTGCGGCGGTGGGGCTGTCAAGACGGTGTGTGAAGGCGGCGCCTCTCGTGGCCACAGGCGGCGGGGGCCCGCCGGCGGTCAGCCCGGCGGCGTCCCCCCGTCGATCGTCAGCAGCACCCGGCCGAAGTTGCGCTCGGCCTCCACGTAGCGGTGCGCCTCGACCACCTCGTCGAGCGGGAAGGACCGGTCGACGTGCGGCTCGATGCCGTCCTGCGCCAGGCGCCAGAAGCCGTCCAGGCCAGCCTGCGTGTGGGTGCGGACGCCGATCACGGACTGGCTCCTCAGGTAGAGCGTCCGCATGTCGAGCGGGACGGTCTCGGCGGCGAGGGCGCCCGACGTCACGATGACCCCCAGCGGCGAGAGGACGGCGCACAGGCTGGCGAACATCGTCGCCGACGACGTGTTGTCGATGGCGATGGAGACGCCCTCGCCCCCGGTCACCTCGCGGACGCGCTCGACGAAGTCAGGGCTCCCGGTGTCGAGCACGGCCTCCGGCCCGTGGCCCCGCAGCATCTCGCGCTTCCACGCCTTGCGGGACGTGGCGATCACCCGCGCGCCGAGCCGCTTCGCGACCAGCGACGTCACCAGGCCGAGGCCGGACGCCGCGGCGGTCACCAGCACCCAGTCGCCGGGCTGGAGCCCCGCGATCTGGAGCTGGGTGAGGGCGACCGGCCCGCTCACCGCCATGGCCGCGGCCTGCTCGTAGCTGATCGCCGCCGGGATCCGGCGCAGCACCCTGGCCGGCACGGACACGAGCTCCGCGTACGAGCCCTGGCGGTGCACCCCGACCAGCTCCGCGCTGCCGCACGCGTCGTCGCGCCCGATGTCGCAGGCGCGGCACCGTCCGCAGCTGACGAACGGGACGCCAGCCACGCGGTCGCCAGGCGCGAGCCGGACGTCGTCCGAGCCCACCGTGACGACGTCGCCGGCGAAGTCCGCGCCCAGGACGTGCGGGAACGTGACGCGGGCAAACGGGTTGCGGCCCGCGCGCGTGCCCACGTCGAGCAGCCCGCCGACGCGCACGGCCCGCACCCGGACCAGGACCTCCCGCGGCCCCGGCCGCGGCTCCGGGACGTCCTCGATCCGGAGCACCTCGGGCGGCCCGAACTCGTGGATGACCGCCGCCTTCATGGCAGCACCGGAGGGCGGCCGTTCGGGGCCTCGGCGACGACCGGGTTGGAGAGGCGGCCGAAGTCGGCGACCTCCAGCTCCACCACGTCGCCGGGCCGCAGGAACTCCCCGCGCGGCAGGCCCACGCCGTGCGGGGTGCCGGTCGCGATGACGTCGCCCGGCTCCAGGGTCACGAGCTCGCTGGCCGCCGCGATCAGCGCGGCCACCCCGTCGATCATGTCCGCCGTGCTGGCCTCCTGCTTCAGCTCGCCGTTGACCCAGAGCCGCAGGTCGAGCCGCTGCGGATCGGGCACCAGGAACGCGGGGCGGATTCCGGGCCCGAAGGGAGCCGAACGGTCGGCGCCCTTGGAGGCCAGCCAGTCCCAGGCGAACGGGTCCGCGATGGGGTCGGGCACGTGGTGCGGCCCGCGCAGCGAGACGTCGTTCAGCGCCGAGTAGCCGGCGACGTGGGCGAGGGCGCTCGACTCCCGGATGTGCTTGCCCCCCGCGCCGATCACGATGGCCAGCTCCGCCTCCCAGTCGACCTTCGCCGCCGGGTCCGGCGGTATCGCGATCGCCTCGCCGGGGCCGATCAGCGCGGTGGTGGGCGGCTTGAGGAAGAAGAACGGGCGCGCGCCCGGCGGCCGCCTGGCCCCCATCTCTACCAGGTGCCCGTGGTAGTTGGCGCCGGCGCAGATCAGCTTGCGCGGGAACCGCAGGGCGAGCAGCAGGCCGGCCCCCGCCAGCTCCCGGGCGCCGGCGGGGTCGAACGTCCGAAGCACAGGCTCGACCTCCGGCCACCGCTCGACCAGCTCCAGCACGCCGGAGGCGGCCACGGGCAGCTCGACGACGCGGCCCCCATGCAGCGCGGCGGCGTGGGGCGCGCCGTCTCTGGTGCGGCAGCTGACCAGGCTCCAGGCCGTCATCCCTGCCGTGCCGCGGTCCCGGCGCGGGGCAGCGGCGCCCCTGCGTCGAAGAACTCGTGCCCTGGAATGCCCGGGCCCCAGAGGTTGGCGAAGCGGTAGTCGGACAGGGCCCACCGGCCCGGGCGATAGCCGGCCTCGTCGTAGACCTTGATCAGGTCCGCGTAGAACTCGACCACGCAGCCGGCCGGGTCCAGGTGGTACGTGAACAGGTTGCCGCCGGCGCCGTGCCGGCCCGGCCCCCACAGGAAGCGCCCGCCGTTCCTCTCCAGGACATCGCCGAGCTGGCCCAGCATCGCCAGGCTCTCCACCTCCCACGCGTAGTGGTGGAGCCCGTCCCCTCCCTTCGTGAGGCCGATGCCATGGTGGTCGGCGTTGCAGCGCAGGAAGACCAGGGTGCCCTCGCCCACGTCGTCGGACAGCCGGAAGCCGAGCACCCGCTCCAGGAACTCGCGGGTCGGCCGCGTGTCCTCGCACTTCAGCATCGGGTGTCCGAACCTGCGGGGCTGGACGCCGCGCCCGGTGTGCCGGGGCTGGTCGGCGGCCATCCCCCAGAAGACCTCGAACAGGTGCCCATCGGGGCCCAGGAACCGGATCGCGTGCTCGATGCCCGGCTCCTCGGGCCGCTCCGAGACGACCGGGACGCCGTGCCTGGCGAGCACCTCGCGCAGCTCGTGCAGGGCGCGCTCGTCGCGGGCCTCCAGCGCGACGTGGTCGAGGGCCGCCTCGCCGGCCTGCCGGTAGAGCAGCGAGTGGTGCACGCCTCCGTGCGTCAGCCACGCCGTCCCGTCCTCGCGGGCCACCTCGCGCAGCCCCATCACGGTCGTCGCCCACGCCACGGACGCGTCCAGGTCGGGGACCCGCAGCCCCACGTGCCCGATCGCCTTGATCATGAAGCTCCTCCCATCACAGGCCGAGGATCCGCTCCGCGTTGCCGTGGAAGACCCGCTCCGCGACGGCCTCGGCGAGGTCCAGCCGGGACCAGCCGTCGAAGAGGCGGCGGTGGCTGAGGCTCGGATAGTCGCTGCCGAACATGACCTTGTCCTTGAGGCGGCGCGGGATGTCCCGCTTCAGGGGCTCGGGGAAGTGCTCGGGGCCCCAGCCCGACGTCTCCCAGTAGACGTTGGCCTTGTGCAGGCAGATCATCAGGACCTCCTCGGTCCACGGCCAGCCGGGATGGGCCGCGATGATCGTCAGCTCGGGCAGGTCGGCCGCCAGGTCGTCCAGCGCCGGAAACGGCCGCGCCATCTTCAGCCGGCGGCCGGCGCCGCCGGGCAGTCCGGCGCCCATGCCCGTCGTGCCGACGTCGATCAGCACGGGCACGCCCAGCTCAGCGATCCGCTCGAACAGCGGCCGGTGCTCCGGGTCGCCGACCGAGAAGCCGCCGCAGATGGGATGGAAGTGGAACCCGATGAGGCCCAGGTCCCTGATGGCGTGGTCGGCCTCCGCGAGCGCCCGGGCGCCCTTCCACGGGTCGACCGACGCCCACGCGTTCAGCACGACGTCGGGGTGCCGGTCGCGCAGGCCGGCCACGTAGTCGTTGGTGCAGGGCGGGCAGCCGGTCACCGTCTCCGCGTCGAAGGCGACCATCAGGACCTCCACCCCGGCCGTCCGGAGCTCGTCGATCACCTCGGCCTCCGGCAGGGGCTCCCAGGGCCGCTTCCAGTAGGCGCGGAGCCCCTCGACGTAGGGGCCGATGGCGCCGAACCACTCCGCGGTGTTGGGGTGGCAGTGCACGTCGATGCGCCGGGCGCAATCACCAGCTGTATACACTTATCGCTCCGATGGGCGAGCAGGTGCGCCGGAGGCGGCGTTCGAGCGCCCCCCTCGACGCGATCGACGCCTTTCCCCGCGACGGCTCCCGCTCGGCGGGATCGCTCCACGAGCACCTGCGCCGGCTCATCCTCGACGGCGCGATCCCGAACGGGGCCACGATCTCGCAGGTGGAGCTGGCCGAGCGGCTCGGGGTCAGCCGGACGCCGCTGCGGGAGGCGCTCCGGATGCTCCAGGCCGAGGGGCTGATCGCGGCGGAGCACAACCGGCGCGCGCACGTCACGGCCCTCGACGTCGGCGACATCGACACCGTGTACGGCTGCCGGGTCCTGCTCGAGGCGACCGGCGTCCTGGTGACGGTGCGGACGCTCGACGCGGCCAAGCTGGAGGAGCTGAGGGCATCGGTCGGCGCGATGCGCGAGCACGCGGCGGACCCCGATGCCGAGGAGTGGGCGCGGGCCCACCGCCGCTTCCACCGGGCCCTGGTGCCGGAGGCCGGCAACGAGTTCGCCCGCGTCCTGTCGACGTACTTCGAGCGGGGCGAGCGCTTCCGGCGGACCTTCCAGCGGGAGGAGATCCTGAGCGGCGTCCGCCTGCAGGAGGAGCACGAGACTATCCTCCGCGCCTGCGAGGAGGGCAACGCCAGCCGGGCGGCCGTGCTGGTCGCGCGGCACTCGGCCCGGGCAGCGCTGATGCTGATGGCGCAGATCACGCCGGAGCGCGAGCCGGCCCTGGTCCGCACAGCCCTGCAGCTCTTCTCGGCGCTGGAGCCCTGACCCGCCGCCACTCGTCTACTCGGTGCTGACGCTCAGGTGGCGCCACGAACCACGCGCGCCCTGGCCGTGCACCGAGACGCTGCCCCGCTCGGCGTCGGGCGGCAGGAGCGTGCAGACGATCAGCCCCAGGGTCACCGAGGCCATCTCGACGGGGACTGCCTGGGTCCGGTAGAAGGGCCGGCCGGCGACTCTCCACTCGGCGGTCCGCCCTGCCGGGTCCAGGGCCACCTCGTAGCGGCGGAACTCGCCGGGCCTGTTCGTCGCGACGAAGGGAGACTGGACCACGTAGCTGAACGCCTCGCCGTCCGGGGTGATGCCCGGGATCGGCAGCCGCTCGTAGATCACGCCGGCCCGGGTCGCGCTCAGCACCCAGTCGAAGATCATGCCCGTCGAGAAGTCGGCGACGACCAGGCCGATCATGCCGTCCAGCAGGTCGTCCGGGTTGCCGTTGAACGTCTCGCAGGCCATCTCCACCGAGACGGTCGTCCGCGATCCCGGCGCCAGGGGGATCGGCTCCGGCGTCACCAGCAGGTGCTTGGGGTCGTCCAGCATGTGCACCGTGTCGTGCTTGAGGCGGAACGGGTCGACCGTGATCTGCATCGTCCCGTCGCGCGCCTCGACCCGCGCCTGGTCGTCGCCGTAGGACCAGAGGCTGCCGTCCGGCGTGGGGAGCTGGAGGACCTGCCACTTTCGGGGGTCGACCGCTCCGGCCGTGAAGGTGTCGTACTCGAGGACCGTCATCGCTTCGCTCCTTCCGGTTCGTCCCACTGCGGGAGCTGGACGATCTCGAGCCCCTGCTCGGCGGCGAGCCGGCGGTACTTCTCGGTGTCCAGCACCCGTCCCGGTGGCGGCAGCACGAGCGCCGGCGCCGGCTCGCCCATCCGCTCGTGGAAGACCTCCAGGCCGGCCGGGATCGCGATCTGGAGCAGGTGGCACTCGGTCTCGAAGCGCAGCCGGTGCGGGATGTCGCGGGGCAGCCAGAGGAAGGCGCCCGGCTCCGCCGTCACGCTCTCGTCGCCGCAGGTGCAGGTGACGTGGCCCTCGAGGAGGTACCAGCCCTCGTCCTCCTTGTGGTGGACGTGGAGCGGGGTCATCCCGGCCGGGCACTTGAGGTCGATCAGGCCGAGCGCGCCCCCCGTGCGGTCCCCGCTGGCCTTGATCGTCATGAGCATCTGGAGGTACCAGATGGGATTGCCGCCTTCGGCGTCCAGGGCGAAGAACTCGTTCGACATGCGCCTCTCCCGGGGTAGTTAAGCCGTGTACTATCTGCAGTCTATCTGTATGCAGTTAAAAGTCAAGGGACCCGCTCCCCACTCCAGGCCCAGTCCGCGGCCAGCCGGATGACCGCGTGGTGGTCCTCCACCATGCGGGCGTGGCGGGGCAGCGGGTAGACCACCGGGTACACGTCGTTGTCGAACAGCCACCGGACCCGCCGGGCGTTCTCCTCCGGGGTGCCCGCGAGGCAGAACTTCTCCAGCAGCCGGTCCGACACCAGCCTGGTCGCACGGTCGAAGTCCCTCGCGTCCCAGACCGCCTTGACCGCACGGGCGTCGTCGCCCAGCCCGCAGATGTCCGCGATGTGCAGGTAGTGCTGCGAGGCGCAGTAGAAGGCGATGCCGCGGCGGGCGGCGAACAGGGCGTCCTCGTCGGTCGGATCGACGCACGTCATGAGCAGCGTCGCGACCTGCACCTCGGACGGATCGCGCCCGGCTGCCGCGGCCGACTTGGCGATGATCCCGCGGTACTCCGCCAGGGACTCCTCGGTCAACCAGTTGGCGATGACGCCATCCGCGACGCGGGCCGCGGTGCCGACCATCTTCGGCCCCAGGCCGGCCAGCCAGATCGGGATCCGCCGCTCGACCGGCCCCTCGCGCAGGTGGAAGTCGCGCGGCCGGAACCACTGGCCGTCGTAGGAGAACCGCTGCCGCGTCAGGAGGCCGCGCACGATCTCGACCGACTCCCTGGCCCGCGCGAGGGGCCGCTCGATCTCCATACCGTGCCCCCGGTGCATGAAGCCGATGCCCCCGGTGCCCAGCCCGAGCGGGCCGAAGCGGCCGCCGGACAGGTCGTGGATGCTGCGGGCGCTCATCGCCAGCAGGGTCGGCGTCCGCGTGTAGAAGCTGACGATGGTGGTGGCCAGGTTGATCCTGGACGTCTCCCGTGCCAGGACCGCCAGGAGCGCAAAGGCGTCCTTGCCGGACTCCTCGGTGGTGCAGAAGGCCGAGTACCCGAGGCGCTCCCCCTCCTGGACCCAGGCGATCAGCTCCTCCCACCCGAGGTCGCCGGTGTGGCACATGAAGCCCATGGCGCGGTCGGACATGCGGCTGCTCCTCGTCAAGGCTGCGTGGACGTCGGCTCCAATGGACCGCTGCGAAGCGGGGTGAGCTGCTCGATGTCGTAGCGGCGCCGCAGCGCCGCCACCTCGGCCGGATCGGGCCGGCGCCCCGCCGCCCGCAGCACTGCGGCGAGCTCGTCGAGATCGCCCATCACTGACACCTCCTGTCCGACTGTGCCGCCGCTGTCCTCGCCCTCACCCCCGAGCCGGTTCCGCTACGGGGTTGGCGCGATGTTGGCGTTCGAGCGGAAGAAGTTGTCCGGGTCGTACTCGGCCTTGACCCGACCCAGTCGGGCATACCGCTCGGGGCCGCCGTAGGCGTCCACCAGTCGATCCGTCTCGTCGAAGTTCAGCATGTTGGCGTAGATCCCACGGCTGAGCCACGGCTTCAGCGAGTCGTGGGCCGCGCGGATCTGGGCGACGTTGGCCGCGTCCTGGGACCCGTCGTCCCAGTGCAGGGCGAAGTTGAGCCACCACTGGTTGTGCCGGTTGGGGAAGGCCGTCGCGTCGTCGGCCACGCGCGCCATGGCGCCGCCCAGCCCGATGATCTCGATCTCGCCCTGCATCGTCATCGACCGCCAGGCCTGTACGAGCCGGTCGAGCGCGGCCTCCGGCAGGGAGTCGATGTGGGCCTCCTTGGTGTAGTAGCGGTTGCCGTCGGGGAACTCGGGATCGATGAGGCGCTGGACGCGGGCGCCGAAGGGGAGCACGGTGGTGGCCCGGGTGACCGGGCTGCCGACACTGCCCAGGCGCTCGACCAGGCGCACGCCCTCCTCCGAGAAGGCGTCGTCCAGGTACATGGCGATCAGCATCAGGATGCGCCTGCCCCGAAGGTGCTCGGGCACGAAGGGCAGCGGCGGCATCGACTGCTTGAGCGCCGCGTGCCAGCCCACGTGGTCGGGCAGGTCGGGGTAGATGCGGGCGTACTCGGCCAGCGCCGGGACGGCGTCCTCGGGCTGGTAGAGCGAGATCCCGATTCGCATGTCGGGCCCGAACCGGTGCGCCCGGAACTGGAACTCGGTGACCACGCCGAAGTTCCCGCCCCCTCCCTGCAGCGCCCAGAACAGGTCGCCGCGGTCGCCGGCGTTCGCCCTGATGACCTCGCCAGCGGCCGTCACCAGCTGCAGCGATTCGAAGTTGTCGCACGTCATCCCGTGCTTGCGGGAGAACCAGCCGATGCCGCCTCCGAGGGCCAGCCCGCCGACTCCCGTCTCGGAGACGATGCCGGCCGGCACCACCAGGCCGTGCTCCGCCGTCGCCGCGTCGACGTCGCCGAGCAGGCAGCCGCCCTGCACCCTGACGAGGCGCTCGCCGGCATCCACCTCCACGTGCCGCATTCGGCTCAGGTCGATCGTGAGCCCGCCGTCGCACAGCGCCTTTCCCGAGACCCCGTGGCCACCGCCGCGCACCGACACCGGCACGCCGTGCCGGCGTGCGAGCCGGACCGCCGCCACGACGTCGTCGACGGTCGCGCAGCGAGCGATGAGCCCCGGCCTCCGGTCGATCATCGCGTTCCAGATGGTCCGTGCCTCGTCGTAGCCGGCCTGGCCGGGCAGGACCACCTGGCCGGTGAACGAGGGCCTCAGCTCCTCCGCCAGCGCGGCGGCCGAGGCGTCGTCGATGACGTTCCCGGACGGCGGCCGCCGGCTGCCGACCTGATCAGCGTCGAGCACGGAGATTCCTCCCCTCTTCATTCGTTCGATTCGGGCGCGTGAGCGCTTGATGTGGTTAACCTGTGTACTAGCTGGTAGTCTAATTGCATGCAGATAAAAGTCAAGATGTCAGATCTTGACCTCGATAACAGCGTCCTGGCCACCCTCGGCCGGGATGGGCCGAGAATCCCTGTACACAAACTAGTTCAGTCTTGTACTATGCCGGTCGTGAGCTCCGGCGATGTGCAGGGCGGCGGGCCCCGGCCCCGGCGGCGGGCGAGGAACATCCACGCCCCGGTGCGGGTCGCCTCCGAGCTGCAGCGGGAGTTCCCGGTGATGGACCGGCGCGCGACCGAGGTCCTGATCAACCTGATCCGCACCGAGAGCCTGGTCGGCAGCCTGCTGGCCCGGCGCTTCCGGCGCTACGGCCTGTCGCTCTCGGGCTTCAACGCGCTCGTGATCCTGCGCCAGTCGCACTCGCGCCTCCACCCTCACGAGATCGCGGACCGGCTCCTGGTCACCCGCGCCGCCGTCACCGCCCTCCTCGACGCCCTGGAGACACGGGGCTACGCCAGGCGCCTGCGCAGCACGCAGGACGGGCGGATGTCCCTGATCGAGATCACCGAGCGCGGCCAGGGCGTGCTGCGGGAGCTGCTGCCCGAGCACTTCGCCGCCGAGCGCGCCATGGCGGCCTGCCTCAACGCCAACGAGAAGGAGCTGCTGATCGGGCTCCTGGGGAGGCTGCAGGCCCACCTCCTGGCCCAGGCCAGCGAAGCGGAGGACGTGGTCAATGAGTGAGCGACCGCCGGCGGGCCGGCCGTGAGCAGGCTGCCGGGCGTCACGCCATTCCCACCCGAGTTCGCCGCGCGCTACCGGGCGGCCGGCTACTGGGAGGACCGGCCGCAGGGCGCGTTCTACGACGAGGTGTTCGCGCGGCACGGCGACCGGACCGCCATCGTCGACGGCGAGCAGACCGTCTCCTACGCGGAGCTGAGACAGCGCGTCGACCGGCTCGCCCGCCACCTGCTCGAGCTGGGCGTGCGCCCTTCCGACCGCTTCGTGATGCAGCTGCCGAACGTGCCCGAGTTCGTCTACCTGTACTTCGCGCTGCAGCGGGTGGGGGCGATACCGATCATGGCCCTCGCCTCGCACCGCTGGAGCGAGGTCAGCGCCTTCGTGGAGCTGGCGGGGGCGCGGGGGTACGTCGTGCCCGGCCGCCGGGACGGCTTCGACTTCGCCGAGCTGGCCGGCCGGCTGCGGTCCCGGTTCCCGGGGCTGGACCTGGTGCTCTCGGCCGGCGGCACCTTCCCGGGTGCCACGGCCGTGGAGGACCTCCTGGGCCGGGAGCCCGCGAGCCCGGCCTCGGCCCTGGACCAGGTGGCCGTGGACCCTGACGAGCCGTGCGTCTTCCAGCTCTCGGGCGGCACCACCGGGGTCCCCAAGCTGATCCCGCGGACGCACAACGACTACGTCTACAACACGAAGGCGGCGGTGGCGGTCAACGACGTGCGGCCGGACGACTGCCTGCTGGTCACGCTGCCCATCGCGCACAACTTCCCGCTCGCCTGTCCCGGGATCTCCGGGTTCTTCATGCGGGGGGCGCGGATCGTCCTCTCGACCTCGACGCGCCCCGACGACGTCTTCGCCCTCGTCGAGCGGGAGCGCGTCACGCACCTGGAGCTGGTCCCGGCCCTCCTCATCCGCTGCAACAACTCCGGCGCGATCGCCACGCGGGACACGTCGTCGATCCGGGTCGTCAACACGGGTGGGCAGAAGCTGCAGCCGGAGGTGAAGCGCCGCGCCGAGGAGCTGATCCCGTCGTGCCGGGTCCAGGAGGTCTTCGGCATGGCCGAGGGGCTGCTCTGCTTCGTGCGCCTGGACGACCCGCCGGACGTGCGGCACGAGACGGTGGGCCGCCCCGTCTGCGCGGACGACGAGCTCGTGCTGGTCGACGACGACGGCCGCCCCGTCTCCGACGGCGAGGTCGGCGAGCTGCTGGTCCGTGGGCCCTACACCCTTCGGGGCTACTACGGCGTGCCCGAGTACAACGCCCGGACGTTCACGCCGGACGGCTTCTACCGGTCGGGCGACCTGATGCGCCGGCACCCGTCCGGGAACTACGTGGTCGAGGGGCGCAAGAAGGACCTGATCAACCGCGGCGGGGAGAAGATCAGCGCGGAGGACGTCGAGAACCTGGTCCTCTCCCATCCGGCGGTGCTCAACGTCGCGTGCGTCCCGATGCCCGACCCGGTCCTCGGCGAGCGCATGTGCGCCTTCGCGATCCTGCGCGAGGGACGGTCCCTCACGCTGGAGGAGCTGGCGGCCTATCTCACCGAGAAGGGGCTGGCCCGGTTCAAGCTGCCCGAGCGGCTGGAGCTGGTCGACGACCTCCCGCTGTCCAGGTTCGGGAAGGTGGCGAAGAACGTCCTGAGCGAGCTGGCCGCCGAGCGGGTGGCCGGCACCGGGGCCTGAGCGGCGCCGGCGCCAGCTCGGGACGTCACTCGCGTGACCGCAGCCGGGCGAGCCGTCGAAAGGCGACTGTCGCCAGCGCTGCGAAGACCAGCACCTGGGCCACGCTCAGCCAGAACCAGGCGTCCGCTCCGTGCGTCCGGACCAGCGTCCGGGTCGCGTCGTTGGGCCAGATCAGGGTGAAGAAGAGCAGGTCGCCCGCGACGTGGACCGGGATGGCGGGAACGACCGAGTTCGTCAGGTAGGCGATGGTGCCGAAGACGACGCCGACCAGGAAGTAGAACAGCAGCTTGGACCAGGCGAAGCCCTGCGTGGGGCCGTGCCAGAGCGCGAAGAACGCCGAGGAGATGGCGACGGCCACCACCGGCGAGAAGCGCCGCTCCAGCAGCACCTGGCTGTAGCCCCTGAACGCCGCCTCCTCGGTCAGCGGCGACACCAGCGATCCGACCACGATCCCCACTGCGACGGCGAACGCCGGGACCGCCGCGCCGCCGGGAAGGGTGGGGTTGCCCCCGGCCCCCGTCAGGCGGACGAGCACGATCCACAGCCCGGCGAGCCCGGCCAGCGCCAGCAGCCCGGCGACGAACGACCAGGCGAGGACGGGCGCGGGCACCAGCCGGCTGCGGAGCAGGCTCCGGCGGGCCGCCGACGTCCGGCTCGGCCACCACCGGCCGCCGAGGTACTGCCAGAGGAGCACCAGGACCACGACCATGGCCGGTCCCGACCACGGGATGGCCGGGGTGGTCCTCAGGTTGGTGACCAGCAGCGCGCCCCAGGTGATCGAACCGGCGGCGGCGACGCCGAGTCCGGCGAGACCGGCGAGCCCGACCTGCCTCAGCCGGTCGAGTGGGGACGATGTCTTCATGCGGGCAACGTAGGGCCGGCCGGGTCCGGACGATAGTCACGGCCGGCAGGGAAACGACCGTGACATCCGTCAGGGGCCCCGACCCGGCCGGTCGGGGCCGAGCCAGCCCTGCTCCCGGGCGATCCGGGCCGCCTCGACGCGGTTCTTCGCACCCAGCTTCTGCATGGCGATGGACAGGTAGTTGCGCACGGTGCCGGGACCGAGGTGCAGGGCAGCCGCGATCTCCTCGACGCTGGCGCCGCGCATGCCGGCCGCCAGCACGTCGCGCTCGCGCGGCGTGAGCGGGTTCCCGCCGGCGGCCATCGCCGCCACCGCCAGCTTGGGATCGATCACCCGCTCTCCGGCGGCCGTCCGGCGGATGCCGTCCGCGAGCTGTTCGGGCGGAGCGTCCTTCAACAGGAAGCCGGCCGCTCCGCCGTCCATCGCCTGGCGCAGGTAGCCCGGACGCCCGAAAACGGTCAGGATCAGGACCCGGCACGCCGGCAGCGCCCTGCGGAGGTCCGACGCGGCGGCGAAACCGTCCTTCCCGGGCATCTCGATGTCGAGCACCGCGACATCGGGCCGGGTCCGGACGGCCTCCGCGGCCACCTGGTCGCCGCGCTCGACCTGGGCAACCACCTGGATGTCGTCCTCACGGCCGAGGAGCGCTGCGAGGGCGCCCCGGATCATCGCCTGGTCCTCGGCGATCAGGACGCGGATCATCGCCGCGGGAGCGGCAGCGAGAGCACCAGCCGGAAGCCCCGGCCCTCACCGGCTCCGGACGCCTCGAAGGTGCCGCCCAGCGCGGCCGCCCGCTCCGCGATCCCCCGCAGCCCGGTCCCCGGGGTCCCGGACGCCGTCCCCGGTCCGTCGTCCTCCAGCTCCAGGACCGCGCTCGCGCCCCGGCGACGGAGGCGCAGGCGGCCGTGGCTGGCGCGGCTGTGCTTGATGATGTTCGTCGCGCCCTCGCGGATCGTCCAGGCGAACACGGCCTCGACGGGGGTGGGCACCGGGCCGAGGCTGTCCTCCACGGAGAGGGCGATCCCGGCCGCCTCGAGCGCCGCGCCGGCGTCGGCCAGCTCGTCCGGGATCCCCGGCTGCCGGTAGCCGGCGACGAGCGACCGGATGTCGTCCAGGGACCGGCGCGCCATCGCGCCGACGTCGGCCAGCTCGCCGCGGAGCTCGCCGGGCACGTCCGCCGGAAGCGCCCTGGAGACCAGGTCGGTCTTGAGCGCCACCACGGTCAGATTCTGTCCGATCAGGTCGTGCAGGTCGCGGGTGAAGCGCAGCCGCTCCTCCGCGACGGCGAGCCGGGCGATCTCCGCCCGCGCAGTGTGCAGGCGCTCGCTGGTATCGATCAGCAGACGGCCGCCGATCGCGGCGGCGCCGGTGACCCCGTCGTTCACGACGGTGAACAGCACGGTCGAGGGGGCAGCTCCCCTGGCCAGCTGGATCAGGCCCGCGAGGAGACAGGTGGCGACGACCGACGGTGCCGCCCAGCGACGCGGGAGCCCCGCCCCGGCGGCCAGCGCCAGCAGCACGAGCCCGTCCCGGCCCGGCGGGGCTGCGAGCGTGAGGACGACGAGGAGGGGAGCGAGCAGGCCGACGGCCAGGGCCGAGACCATGGCACCCGCCGACACGGCGTACAGCCAGAACCAGGCCCAGACGGCGGCGAAGACGAGGAGGCCGGACGCTGCGGCCGCCTGCCCCGGGGGCCCTGGCTGCCGGGCGATGATCTCCGGGGCCGAGGCGAGCGCGGCCAGCAGCCCGGCTGCGACGAGCGCCGCACGCCCCGCCCAGAGCCAGCCCTGCCGTATCGCCACGGCGCCAGGGTAGGCCGCCGCCGTCATGCCTGGCGCGCGAGTCCTCGCCCTCGCGGCCTGCATCACAACGGCCCTGACGAGCAGGACCCGACCCGGGTCGCGGCCGCGCTGGGACGTTCTTCGCGTGAGCCGGCGCCGGGAGCCGGCCCTACCGCCGGTCGCCGGGTGCTGACTCGAACGGCACGGCCACGCCGGCCCGGCCGGCGCTCTCCTCGCCCCGGACGCCGGCTCTCACCTTGAGCCGGCGGGCGACGAGCGTCATCAGCACGGGCAGGAAGAGCAGCCACAGGGCGGTGAGGACCGCGTAGGTGTTGGGCAGGCGCCGCGAATCGTGCATGCTCTCGTACGTCCAGTAGGCGCCGAGCGCCGAGAAGACGATCACGAACGCGACCGTCGCCGCCACCAGCCACCCCCGGTACTCGGTCAGCCGGGGGGCGAAGCGCTCGGCCCGGTCCAGCGCCGCCCAGGCGGTGAGGCCGTTGAGGGAGAGGCCGCTGATCAGCGCGCACGCCGCGATGCCGATCGTGAACTTGTCCAGGTGCTGCATCACGAAGGCGGACCCGTTGACCGCCAGGATGCCGATCGGGGTCGTGGCCCCGACCACCAGGAAGACGACCTCTCTCAGGCGCTGCGAGCCCAGGCGCGACATGCCACCCAAGGATAGGCCGGCGGGGTCAGCGCCCGAAGAAAGCGACCGGGGGGGGCGGCCCAGGTGGCCGCCCCCCGGTGACGACGTCGCGACGCGGCTCGCGCCGCGCTGCGGGTCAGTGCCCGCAGCCGCAGCCCTGGGCCGTGCCGGCGTCGTCGCCGGTGTCGAACGAGTGCCCGCAGGAGCACGACCGCACGGCGTTCGGGTTGTGGACCGTGAAGCCGGCGCCCATGAGGCTGTCGACGTAGTCGATCTCGGAGCCACGAATGTAGGGGGCGCTGAAGTCGTCGACCAGGATCCGGACGCCGTCCTGCTCCACGGTCTCGTCCCCGGGCCTGACGTTGTCGTCGAACGCCATGCCGTACTGCAGTCCGGAGCAGCCGCCGCCGCTGACGAAGACGCGGAGCGCCACCTCCGGGTTGGCCTCCTTCTCCAGCAGCGACCTGAGCTGCGACACGGCTTCGCTCGTGATGGTTACTGTCGCTTGCTCGATCATCGCTGTTCAGATTACCTCCCTACAGGCGAGTGCGATTCCATCGTAGCACGACACCCGGGGCCGGCCGGCGAAGTGGCCTCCCAGCCCGGGCCGTCATGTGTGCGGGGTCGGCCCCGGCGAGGGCAGGCCCAACGGGGTCGGCGAGGCGGAGGGCCTGGGCGTCGGCGTCGCCCTCGGTGTCGCGGTCGGCGTCGGCGTGGGGACCGGGGTGTTGGTCGGGGCCTGCGTCGGCGGCGGGGCGGTCGGCGTCGGGCAGTCCTGGCCCGTCTGGGTGCCGGCCAGGAAGATCTCGCCGCCCGCGGCGGTGCGGTCGCCCGGGCAGCCGCTGCCCTTCACGATCCCGTCGGGCTGCTTGTACCAGTTGTTCATGTTCGCCGGCAGGCCGTTGATGAACGGGGCCAGTATCAGCGAGCCCACGTCCACGCCGAAGGCGCTGATGCTGGTGCCGACGCCGCCGTTGACCGTGTTGGGCACGGTGTTGCCGGCCCAGGCGCCCACGACGAGGTCGGGGCTGTAGGCCATCATCCAGGCGTCCCGGTTCTTGCCCGTCGTGCTGCCGCCGGTCGTCCCCGACTTGCCGGCCATCTTCCGCTTCCAGCCGAGCTTCCAGTAGGTCGGGTAGTCCTTCAGCGTGTCGGTGATGAGGTAGGACTCGGCGGCAGTGATCGGCCGGCTGATGCCCTGCTGGGAACCGGGCTGCTGCTGGAAGACGACCTCGCCCGTCGTCAGGTTCGTGATCTTTGTGATCGCCATCAGCGGCACCATCGTGCCCTGGTTGGCGAAGACCTGGTAGCCCTGCAGGTTCTGCAGCAGGGTGACGTCGGAGCCGCCGATCGACGTCGACAGGTACGGGTCGAGCTTGGTCTGGATCCCCTGGGAGCGGGCCTGGGCGATCACCGCGTCGATGCCGACCATCTGCGCCGTCTCCACGGCGGGGACGTTGCGGGACTGCAGGAGCGACTGCCTGGCGCTGATGTCGCCCTCGAACCTGTTGTCGTAGTCGAGCGGCCGGTAGCCGCCGCCGAAGTCGGTCGGCCGGTCGTGGAGGGTGGTCGCGAGCGTGATCTTGTGGGCCTTGAGCGCCGCCTCGAAGACGTACGGCTTGAACGACGATCCGGGCTGGTGCAGGGAGGTGACCTCGTCCACCTGGCCGGCGATGGTGTCGTTGTAGAAGTCCGACGACCCCACGTAGGCCAGGATCTCGCCCGTGTCGGGCCTGGCGGCGAGCAGGTCCCCGTTGTTCACGCCCGAGCGCTTCAGCTTGGCGCTGGCCACGCCCTGGGTGACCGCCCGCTGGGCCTGGTCCTGGAGGTCGAGGTCCAGGGTGGTGTCGATCTGGTAGCCGCCCTGCTGGAAGTCGGTGTGGGGCACCAGCCGCGCCGCCTGGGCGAGGACGAACTGGCTGAAGTGGGGCGCCCGGCTCTTGATCAGGCTCTGGTCGAACTTGAGCTCGGCCTGGATGTTCTCCTGGGCGGCCTGGTCGGACTCCGACTGGGTGATCCGGCCGGTCTTCACCATGCCCTCCAGCACGTAGAGCTGGCGCTGCTTGGCTCGCTCGTAGTACTGCTGGGGGTCGTAGTAGGAGGGGCCGTTGATGATGCCGGCCAGGAAGGCTGCCTGGCCGACCGTCAGGTCCCTGGCGTTCTTGTCCTGGCCGAAGTAGACCTTCGTGGCCGCCCCGATGCCGTAGGCGTTGTGCCCGTAGAAGACCCGGTTGAGGTACATCTCCAGGATCTGGGGCTTGGAGTAGCGGTTCTCGAGCCCGAAGGCGATGGTCGCCTCCTGCATCTTGCGGAAGACCGACCGCTGCGGCGTCAGGACGGAGATCTTGACGAGCTGCTGGGTGATCGTGCTGCCGCCCTGGAGGTTGCCCCGGCCGAGGACGTCGGAGCCTGCCGCCCTGACGGTGGCGCCGAAGTCGACCGCCGGGTGGTTGTAGAAGTCCCGGTCCTCGGCCGCGAGGGTCGCCCACTGGTTGTAGTTCCCCATGTCGGCCAGCTGGAGCCGCTGGTAGTACTGGCCCTGGGCGTTGCTCTGCTCGACCTGGCGGCCCTTCCTGTCGTTGATGACGATCGAGCGGCTGAGCTCGGGCATCTGGCCGGGATCCGGCACGTCGCGAATGGTGTAGGCCACGTAGGCGAACACGCCGCTGAGCAGCAGGACCATGAACAGCGCCAGCCACGGCGCGTAGCGCCGGAACGGGCCGCCGCGGGCCGGCCGGCGGCCGGAAGGCGGGTCGCCGTAGAGCGAGGCGCGCCGGCGCGGCGCAGGCGGCCCGCCGGGAGGGCCCGGCGAGTACGGGACGCGCGGCTCGTAGGGATTTGGTGTCGGGTAGTGGGCGCCAGGGCCCTGCCGGCCTGGCGGGGTACCGGTGCTCACCCGGCATGCCTCCAGAAGTTGTGATAGTGGGATTGGTACGTGCCCGTGACATGGAACGGGCGCAAGGCCGCCGCGGTTACTCCAACGGGGCGGGACGGTAGGAGATTACACCGGTGCTGCTAAACTTCTACGCCGTCGGTCCCGTGGTGTAGCTTGGCCAAACACGCGGCCCTGTCAAGGCCGAGAACGCCGGTTCGAATCCGGTCGGGACCGCCAAACTCCACGATCCAACCCCAGCCGGAGAGGTGGCCGAGCCCGGTTGAAGGCGACGGTCTCGAAAACCGTTATAGGGGCAACCCTATCGTGGGTTCGAATCCCACCCTCTCCGCCAGGTCCCGAGTTCGGAACCGACCCCTCCGCCCGCGACCCGAGCCGGCATCACGTCCCCTCGCCGCCGGCCTGACTGCCATCCTACTGCCACGGGGAAGACCGGAGGCGACCAGGGCGCGGCAACCCCTTACGAGGGTCGAGCACCTAGGGGACTTCAATGGGCGACCTAGGTCATGGTCGGCAGCCACCTAGGGGATCGACTCTGCTATCCTAGGGCACCAGAAACAGATCGAGGACCGCACGACCGGTCCTCGATCGTTGGTCAACCCGAGACGTGCGCCTCGAGCCGCCAGACACGGCCCAGCATACCGGCGTCACGCCTCCAATGCCACATGGAGGGAATTCAAGTGGCTGAGATGATGTCTGGGCCCAGGCCCATCCGGTTCAGCGGCACCCCGATCACGGTGCTGCCCGTCTCCGAGCCCGCGGGCAAGCAGCCCGGGGAGCTGATCGCCTCCCTGGCGGTCCGGGAGATCCTGGCATTCAGCCTCTCGGCGAAGGAGGCGAAGCTCCGGACCGGCTCGGTGGCTCGCCTGGGCGAGGCGATCGAGCTGCACCAGGAGATCCAGCGGGCGTTCATGGGCGCGAAGGCGACGAACGCGGAGTCGTTCAAGCGCTACATCCTGGAGGCGGCGCGGGGCCAGCGCGAGATCTTCGAGCTGCCGCCCGTGCGCTTCTTCACGACGGTCGAGCTGAGCATGATGGACGAGTTCACCGCCGTCATCCCGACCGGCCTCTTCTTCGTCTGCTACGAGGCCGACACCCAGCGGGTGGCGCTCGAGGAGGCGGCGGGCGAGGAGCCGAAGATCATGGACTGGCGCCGCCCGGTGATCATCAAGCACAAGGCCAGTCCGGCGGCCGGAGCGCAGCTCTTCCACGACTGCAACAGCTACGGCGTCAAGGTGAACGCGTCCACGGCCATCGCGGCCGACCAGTACGACCACGGCAGCCAGATCACGCGCCTCGTCCTGAACAACGTGCCCGCCCTGAGGGACCGGGTCGAGATGAAGGGCCGTCAGGTCCGGGGCAGCCAGTGGTTCACCCTCAACGCGCTCAGGACGGCCGTCGTCTGCCAGGTCCTGGGCACGGCCGGCTTCGCGGTCGGCAACGGGTCGTGCTACCTCCCCGACGACATCGACCGGAGCACCCTGGAGGCGGACGTCGTCGCCTACTGGAAGGGCCTCGTCGCGGAGCACGGAGAGAGCTTCGACGCGCGCGACGAGATGCTCATCGGCACGCCGCCGGTGATGGCAGCGCTCGGCGTGCTCGCCCACCGTCACGGTCCGACCAGGGCGCTCGAGCACGTGCGCTTCGTGGACTGGACCCGGGACGACCGCTGGCTCGGGGTTGCCCTCAAGACCAGCCCGAGCGGGGCCCTGTCCAGCGGTGGCGTCAAGGAGTACGGCCACGCCGTCGTGACCGCCCTCGAGAAAGTCGACTCGGACGCAGGGCAGAAGATTCGCCAGAAGGTCCACGCGCACCGGGCCGCGGGCATGGCCCTCACGCGCTAGGTCCCCATCCGACCTGGACGAGCCCTGGGAGTCCATTCTAGGGCTCGTCCACCCCGCTCTCCGGACGGCGCCCCGTCGGCGCCCAAGGGGGGCTGTCCGCCCCCACGGTCGCTTCCCCGGCAGAGCGTCACCCGACATCCATGGAGCCATGAAGTTTCGTATCCACGTTTGGCGCCCGGTCCGCTCCCTCCCCCGATGACGAGTGCCGCAAGCGGAAGGAGCCTCCGAACCACGGGAGCGCTTCGCGCAGCCGGATGACTGCCACCCTGACTGCCACGCCGCCGGCACGCCCCGAACATCAGCGACACGGAGCGGATGGCGAGCAGAGTGAGCGATACCCGGCGAACGGTCACGGACGGACAGCGGGCAGGCTCGAAAACCGTTATAGGGCAACCCTATCGTGGGTTCGAATCCCACCCTCTCCGCCAGGGCTCCCGCCTTCGAGACGCGCCGGGGGCCGCCGGCCCCCGTCCCGCAGCCCATTAAGAAGAAGGCCCCCCGCCGGGGGGGCCTTCTTCGGAGATGCTCGCCTTTCGCTTACATCATGTCCGGCGGCATGGACGGGGCAGAGTCCTTCTTCTCGGGGACCTCCGTCACGACCGCCTCGGTGGTCAGGACCATGGCCGCGATCGAGGCCGCGTTCTGCAGCGCCGACCGGGTGACCTTGGCCGGGTCCACGATGCCGGCCTCGACCATGTCGACCTCGCGGCCGTTGAGCGCGTCCCAGCCCGTGCCGGGGCCCGCCTTCCGGATCATCTCGACGATGACCGAGCCCTCGTAGCCGGCGTTGGCCGAGATCTGCCGGACCGGCTCCTCGAGAGCCTTGCGGACGATGGCGACGCCCGTCGCCTGGTCGCCGCTCATGCCCAGCCCGCCGTCCAGCACCTTCTGCGCCTGGAGCAGGACCGTGCCGCCGCCGGCGACGATGCCCTCTTCCACGGCCGCCTTGGTCGCGCTCAGCGCGTCCTCGATGCGGTGCTTCTTCTCCTTCTGCTCGACCTCGGTCGCGGCCCCGACCTTGATGACCGCGACGCCGCCTGCCAGCTTGGCCAGCCGCTCCTGCAGCTTCTCGCGGTCGAAGTCCGAGGTCGTCTCCTCGATCTGGGCCTTGATGGCCTTGATCCGGGCCTGGATGGCCTCCGGCTTGCCGGCGCCCTCCACGATCGTGGTGTCGTCCTTGGTCACCGTCACGCGGCGGGCGCGGCCCAGCTGCTCGATCCGGGTCTGGTCCAGCTTGAGGCCCAGGTCCTCGGAGATGACCGTGCCGCCGGTCAGGATCGCCATGTCCTCGAGCATCGCCTTGCGGCGGTCGCCGAAGCCGGGCGCCTTGACCGCGACAGCCGTGAACGTGCCGCGCAGCTTGTTGACCACCAGGGTGGCCAGCGCCTCGCCCTCGACGTCCTCGGCCACAATCAGGAGCGGGCGGCCCTGCTGGACGACCTTCTCCAGCACCGGCAGCAGGTCCTGCACGGCCGAGATCTTGCGGTCCGTGATGAGGATGTACGGGTCCTCGAGCACGGCCTCCATCCGGTCGGGGTTGGTGACCATGTACGGGTTGATGTAGCCGCGGTCGAACTGCATGCCCTCGACCGTCTCGAGCTCGGTGCCCGTGGTCTGGCCGTCCTCGACCGTGATCACGCCGTCCTTGCCGACCTTGTCCATCGCCTCGGCGATGAGCTCGCCGATCTTCTCGTCCTGGGACGAGATGGCGGCGACGTGGGCGACGTCCTCGTGGCCCTTGACGTCGACCGAGACGCGCTTGATCTCGTCGACCACCGCCTCGACCGCGCGCTCGATGCCGCCCTTCAGCTGCATCGGGTTGGCGCCCGCGGCCACGTTGCGGAAGCCCTCGTTGATCATCGTCTGCGCCAGCAGGGTGGCGGTGGTGGTCCCGTCACCGGCCACGTCGTTGGTCTTCGTGGCGACCTCGCGCAGCAGCTGGGCGCCCGTGTTCTCGCCCGGGTCCTTGAGCTCGATCTCGCGGACGATCGTGACGCCATCGTTGGTGACGGTGGGGGCGCCGAACTTCTTCTCCAGGACGACGTTCCGTCCCTTCGGCCCGAGGGTGATTCGGACCGACTCGGCGACGATGTCGATGCCCCGCTTCAGGGACTGGCGGGCATCGACATCGAAGGCAACTGTCTTCGCCATTGTTGCTTGACTGACCTCCTCGCAGGTTTCTTCTGACTTGGGCTAGCTGGTGGCGCCGTTGTTGGTGCCGACGATGGCGAGGACGTCCTTCTCGCTGATGATCAGGTACTCGACCTCGTCCAGCTTGAACTCGTTGCCGGCGTACTTGGCGTACAGGACGCGTTCGCCGACCTGGAGCTCCATCGGGACCTTGGTCCCGTTGTCGAGGATGCGACCGGTCCCGACCGCCTCGACGATGCCCTCCTGGGGCTTCTCCTTGGCCGTGTCGGGCAGGACGATCCCGCTCTTGGTCTTCTCCTCGCGCTCGACGGGCTTCAGGACCACGCGATCGCCCAACGGCTTTAGCTGCATGCTTTCCAATCCTCCGCACATGGTGGTTTCACTGGCACTCGCAGGCCCCGAGTGCTTAGCACTCGAACCCGCCGAGTGCTAATTCTAGAAACCTTGGCGAGGGGATTTCAACCTTGCTCGGAAGACTCCTCCGTCTCGGCCAGCGCCGCCCGGGCCGCCTCCGCCTGGTCGAGCGGCACGTAGACCCGGCAGTCCTCCATCACGGACCCCGACCACCACGCCTGGGGGCTGTACTGCTGGATCACCGCCCGCACGCCGCGCGACTCCAGGACCGCGTGGATCAGGTCCGCCCGCACGCAGGGGCCCTGGAAGACCTCCTTCCAGCCCTCGGGCGGCGGCGCCGCGCTCATCGGGTCACCAGCCCAGCGCCGGGTCGGCGTCCAGCCCGGCCCCGCGGGGGGTGGCGACGGCGGCGGCCGCGATCATCGCCGCGTTGTCGGTGCACAGCGACAGCGGCGGGATGATCAGCCGCGCCCGGCCGGCCACGACCTCCTCCGCCCGCCGGCGGAGCAGCGTGTTGGCGGCGACGCCCCCGCAGACCACGACCTCCGGCGCCGGCCAGCGCTCCAGCGCCCGGTCCAGCTTGGCCAGCAGCGACTCCACGACCGAGCGCTCGAACGCCGCCGCCAGGTCTGCCCGGGTGCCGGCGTCGATGGCCTCGGCGCCGCCCAGGTCACGGACGCGGTAGAGCAGCGCCGTCTTCAGCCCGCTGAAGCTGTACTCCAGGCCGGGCAGCAAGGGCACCGGCAGCGGCTGCCGGCCCGGGTCCCCCCGCCGGGCCTCGCGGTCGAGCGCCGGACCCCCGGGATAGCCCAGGCCCAGCGTCCTGGCCGCCTTGTCGAAGGCCTCGCCCGCGGCGTCGTCCCGCGTCCTCCCCACGACCTGGAACTCGCCGTGGGCCGGCATCAGCACCAGGTCGGAATGGGCGCCGCTGACCACCAGCGCGAGCAGCGGCGGCTCCAGGTCCCGCCTGGTCAGCATCGCCGCGTAGACGTGGCCCCACAGGTGGTTGACGCCGGCCAGCGGCCGGTCCCAGGCCGCGGCCAGGCCCTGGGCCAGGCCGACGCCGACCAGCAGGCAGCCCACCAGGCCGGGCCCACGCGTCACCGCCACCAGGTCGACGTCGCGACCGCGGACGCCGCCTCGCTCGAGGGCGCTCCGCACCAGGCCCGGCAGCTTCTCCAGGTGGTCCCTGGCCGCCAGCTCGGGCACCACGCCGCCGTAGGGCGCGTGGGCGCGCTCCTGCGAGTGGACCAGGTTGGCGAGCACGCGGCGGCCGTCCTCGACGATGGCCACCGAGCTCTCGTCGCAGCTCGACTCGATGCCGAGGGTGAGCGTCGGCTAGGGCTCCCGCCCCGGGTCGCGGCGCAGGCCGCGAACGGGCTGGTCGATGCGGTCCAGGTTGGCGTCGAAGGCGCGCCGGAACCGCGGCGAGTAGATGGAGTCCGACCACATCACGATGGCGTCCTCGCCGTTGTCCGTGTAATAGCCCTTGCGCCGGCCGATCACCTTGAAGCCGAAGCCCTCGTACATCCGCATGGCGTTGTCGTTCGAGGTCCTGACCTCGAGCGTCACCCACTTCGCGCCCATGTCGTACGCCGCCTGCACGAGGCCCGCGAAGAGGATGCGGCCGTAGCCAGCGTGCTGCAGGTCGCGGCGCACGCCGATCGTGGTCACGTGCGCCTCGTCGTACATCCGCCACATCCCGCCGTAGCCGACGAGCTCGCTGCCCTCGTCGAGCTCGCGGCGGAGCACGATGTAGTAGGCGCTGTTCCGGGAGGCCAGCTCGCGGTAGTACGCGTTGCGCGGCCAGGGCGTCGTGAAGATGTGACGCTCGATCTCCTGGACCGTCGGGACGTCGCTCTCGCGCATCGGCTCGATCGCGACCTGGTGCCTGATCTGGACCATCGGCGCCCGTCCTACCTCAGCACCGCCGGGAAAGACTGCATGTACCTGAGCCTGACCGTATCATAGCCAAGCGGTTCGGCCGACCCGGCGACGGCGGCCGCCGCCTCGGCGAAGCCTGCCACCTCGGCGCCCGCCAGGAGCCGCACGCCCGCGGCCCTGACCGCCTCCGCCGTCGTCTCCCGCAGCCACCCGACGGCGGGCAGCGCGGCGGGCAGCTCCCCGGGCTCGCCCAGGCGGGGCTCGCCGCCCGGCTCCAGCCAGTAGACGCGGCCTCGCCCGGCGTCGACCAGCGCCGTGGCCGGGACGCGGGCCCGCGCCGCCTGCAGCTCCAGCGAGCCCACCCCCCGCAGCGGCACCCCCAGGCCCATCGCCAGGCCGACGCCGAAGCTGACGCCCACCCGCAGGCCGGTGAACGAGCCGGGGCCGAGCGACACCGTCACCGCCGAGAGGCGCCCCGGCTCGGCCAGCCCCCGCGCCCGGGCGGGCAGCTCCTCCCCCCGGCCGCCCGGGCGGACGTCCTCTGCCAGCGGGCGGCCCTCCGGCGTGAGCAGCGCCAGCGCGGACAGGTGCGACGACGTGTCGATCACCAGGACCACGAGCCGGGCGCCTCCTCGATGCGGAGCCGGCGCCGGCGCTCGTCCAGCACCTCGATTGCCAGCCGGACGGCGCCCGGCTCGCGCAGCCGGTCACCCCACTCGACCACCACGGCGCCCTGGTCCAGCAGCTCGTCCAGGCCCAGGTCGTCCAGGCCGGCGCCGGCCTCCAGCCGGTACACGTCGACGTGGGCGAGCGGCACCGGCCCGGCATGGAGCCGAACCAGCTGGAACGTCGGGCTGAGCACGTCGCCGGACACGCCGAGGCCCCTCGCCAGGCCGCGCACGAACGTCGTCTTTCCGGCGCCCATCTCGCCGCGCAGCAGCAGCAGGTCGCCGGGGCCGACGTGGCGGGCCAGGCGGGCCGCGGCGGCCTCGGTCTCGGCCGGGGTGGCCGTCACCATCTCACGCGAAGTGGTCGTAGCCACGCTCCTCCACCCGGACCTCGCGGCCGGCCCCGTCGACGACGACCACCCGGCCGCCGGCCGTCAGCTCCCCCACGTGATGGAGCTCCGCCGGCAGCGCCGGGCCGCAGCAGACCAGCTCGACCTCCTCGCCGCTGGCCAGCGCGCGCTCCACCGTGGCGCCCCCGGCCACCGGGACACGGTCGAGCCGCAGCCGGGCGCCCACGCCGCCGGCCGCCGCGAACTTGTCCAGCTCCCTGACCAGCCCGTCGCTGACGTCGCCGCAGCAGAGGCCGGCGGCCGCCAGCCGGGCGCCGGCCTCGAGCCGGGGCCGGGGCCGCTCCCGGTCCAGCGAGGCACCGCCCAGCGCGCCGGTCACCCCGACCAGCCAGCCGGGCCGGGCGGCCGAGCGCGGCAG
>JBKPCH010000086.1:0-10602 GCA_046727275.1 Candidatus Dormiibacterota bacterium | reverse complement strand
ACCCCGGGGCGGAGCGTCACCAGCCAGGTCGCGGCCGCCGGCGCCGGCAGCGCCCCGGAGCAGGGCGAGCGGCCGGCGCAGCCAGCGGCCGAGCCGCCCGCCGCCGGCACGGGAACAGGAAAGGAACCGGAGCCGCCGCGCGACGCGGGCGCTCCCCAGAGGTCATAGCGCATGGAACAGCCAGAGGAGCAGAGCTACCGGTACGGGCCCCTGGAGCGGCGGGGCTGGCTGTTCGGCATACGCGGGCCGCAGTTCGTCCTGGTCGGCGTCGGCCTGGCCGGCGCGGTCGCGATCGTCAACGTCAGCCGGAGCTGGTGGGGAGCCCTCGCGGCGGCCACCTGGACGCTGCTCTGGGCCGGGCTCGCCTTCCTCCCGCTGGCGGGGCGCGGCGTCGACGAGTGGGCGGGCGTGGTGGGCAGCTACGTCTGGCGGCGCGGCTCGGGCCGGCACCGGTGGCGCTCCGCGTACCCGCTCCTCGGCTACCGCTCCGACGAGGACCGGGCCCTCGTGGTGCCGCCGCCGACCCTGGACGGCGTGGAGATCCTGGAGGTGCCCTTCGGCGCCGGGGCCATCGGCGTCGTCTGCGACCGCCGCACTGGCACGTATGGCTGCCTCCTGCTGGTCCACGGCACCGGCTTCCTGCTGGCCGACGACGGTGAGCGCCAGCGCCGGATCGACGCCTACGGCTCGGCCCTCGCCTCGCTGTGCCGGGAGGGCAGCCCTGTCGCGCGCCTCCAGTGGGTGGAGCAGGCGCTCCCCGACGCCGGCGACGAGCCGGCCCGGCAGCTCGTCGAGGAGGCGGTGGTCCCACTCGACTCCGGCATCGTCAGCAGCTACCGGGCGCTGCTGGAGACCGGCCGGCCGCTGCACACCGAGCACGAGGTGGTGATGGTGGTGCAGGTCTCCGCCGAGCGGGCGGGCCGGGCCATCCGGCGGGCCGGCGGCGGCGACACCGGCGCCTGCCGCGTGCTGATCGACGAGGTCAGCGGCTTCGCCATGCAGCTCCGGCAGGCCGACATCACGGTCGCCGGCGTGGCCCGGCCCCGGCGGGTGGCGGGCCAGATCCGCATCGGCTTCGAGCCGGGAGCCCGCCGCTGGATGCTCTGGCGGTCCGCGGTCAACCCCGACGCCGAGGGCGTGGAGCAGGCCAGCGCCTACCCGCTGGAGACCGAGGAGCAGTGGACCTGGTACCGCTCGGCCGGCACCTACCACGCCACGTACTGGGTGCGCGAGATGCCCCGCCAGCCGGTCGGCGCCGCCTGGCTGTACGCGCTGATGCTGGAGACCGGCAGCGAGCGCACGGTCTCCTGGGTGGGCGAGCCGGTGCCGGCCCGCTACGCCCACCAGCGCGTCATGCGCCAGCAGGTCGAGGACATGGCGACCGCCGAGTTCAAGGGCCGGCGCGGCTTCCTGGTCGGCCGGCGCGAGCAGGAGGAGCACGCCAACGTGCGCCGGCGGGAGGCCGAGCTGGTGGCCGGCCACGGGCTGTACCGCTACAACGTCTTCGTCACCGTCTCGGCCTCCTCGCTGGAGGAGCTGGAGGAGCGCTGCCTGCGCCTGGAGCAGGGCTCGGCGCGCTCGCTGCTGGAGCTGCAGCGCCTGGTCGGGCAGCAGGCCGAGGCGTTCACGTTCACGCTGCCGCTGGGCAGGGGCCTCTGATGAGGCTGCCCGAGCACGCCGCCACCACCGCCAACATCGGCGCGCTCTACCCGTTCATGGCCGGCGGCGGGCTGCCCCGCCGCGGCGTCTACATCGGCGAGGACCGCTTCGGCGGCGGCTTCGTCTTCTCGCCCTTCGAGCTCTACCGGGCCAAGGTGGTGAGCAGCCCCAACGCGGCCATCTTCGGCCGGCTGGGCCGGGGCAAGAGCGCGCTGGTCAAGACGCTGCTCTACCGGAGCGTGATCTTCGGCACCCGCGGCTTCGTGCTCGACCCCAAGGGCGAGTACGGCGCCCTCGCCGAGGCGCTGGGCCTGCCGGTCGTCTACCTGCGGCCGGACGGCGAGGTGGGCCTGAACCCGCTGGAGGTGATGGCCAGCGGCGCGCAGCTCCCCGGCACGCGGGTCGAGCTGCAGCAGCTGGAGCTGCTCCAGGCGCTGGCCGAGACGTCGCTGCAGCGGCGCCTGCAGTCCGAGGAGCGGACGGCCATCGAGCTGGGCCTGACCGCCGTGCGCCGGCCGGCGATGGGCAGCCAGCCGACCATCCCGCAGGTGGTGGAGGCGATGCTCCGGCCCGAGACGGGCGCGGGCTCCGAGGTGGGCCTGCAGGACGACGAGGTGCGCCACCACGGCCGGCAGGCGGCGCTGGAGCTGCGCCGGCTGGTCACCGGCGACATGCGCGGCATGTTCGACAGCCCGACCACCCCCGGCCTGCCCCTGGACGAGGGCGTGGTGGTGCTCGACCTCTCGGGCGTCTACCACTCGACCGCGCTCTCTCTGGTGATGACCTGTGTCATGGCCTGGCTGCGCCGGCTGCTGGAGGCCCGGGCCGGCCGCCACCACACCTACGTGGTGGTCGACGAGGCCTGGGTGCCGCTGGCCGAGCCGGCCATCGCCCGCTGGCTGCGCGAGGGCATCAAGCTCTCCCGGCGCTACGGGACGAGCTGGTGGCTGGTGCTGCACAAGGTGGGCGACCTGGCCGCGGTGGGCGCCGCCGGCTCCGAGGCGTCGCGGGTGGCCCAGTCGCTGCTGGACGACCTGGAGATCCGCATCCTCTACGCGCAGTCGCAGGGCGAGATCGCCAGGCACGGCGAGCTGCTGGGCCTGACCGAGACGGAGCGGGCGCTGCTGCCCCGGCTGGGCCAGGGCCGCGGCCTGTGGAAGATCGGCGAGCGCTCCGCGGTGGTGCAGCACCGGATCTCGCCGGAGGAGCAGGCGCTGGTCGACAGCGACCAGGCCATGCACCGCTCCCGGTACCGGGAGGACGAGGGCGAGGCGGCGTGAAGCTCGTCGCCGTGGCCGGCGGCGTGCTCGCGGCGGTCGCGGTGGTCCTGGTCGCGGTGCCGCTGCTGTTCTTCGGCGACCGGCAGGTGGGCGGGGCGGCGGCCTGCGGCGGCAGAGGCTCGATCGGCGGCCACGCGGTGCCCTCGGGCGTGGAGCTGGCCGCACGGCAGGCGGCGCAGCAGACGGGCGTGCCGGAGCTGGCGCTGCTGGCCCTCACCTACCGGGAGACGGGCTGGGGCCAGGCGGCACAGGGCGTGCCGGACGACCAGGCCGCGGCCTGGCTGGGCGACCTGGCCGGCGCCGTCGACCAGGCGGCCATCGCGCCGGGCGGCCCGGTGGCGGCGCTGGTCGGCCGGCCCGCCGGCGTGCACCTGGGCGACTGGCTGAACCCGCAGCCGGTGGGCGGCGAGCACGCGGCCGGCTTCGCCCAGTTCCTGCCCTCCACCTGGCGCGCGCTCGGTGCCGCCCATGTCCGGCCCGGCCGGGGCTGGGACCCGTACAACCCGGCGGACGCGCTGACGCTGGCCGGCTTCTACCTGGCCGACCTGCTGAAGGCCTCGGGCGGCGACCTGGCCGGCGCGGTGCGGCGCTACGGGACCCAGGACTTCCCGTCGGCCTACGACGAGCTGCGCCAAACCTGGAAGGAGGCGTGCGCCGCGGGCTTCGGCGCCGGCGACCCCTTCGGCGGCCTCTGCCGGCCGGCCACGATGCAGGCCTACGGGGCGGTCGAGCTGTTCACGCCCGACGGCCGCCACCACGGCATCGACATCGCCTGCCAGGTGGGGGCGCCGCTCTTCAGCGTGACCGCGGGGCGGGTCTTCGACGTCGCCTCCGGCTGCGCCAACGGGGCCAGGAACACGTGCGGGGCCGGCTACGGCAACCACGTGGTCGTCACGTTCCGGGGCCGCGTCCCGGGCGACGCGAGCGACCACGACTACTACGTCATCTACGCCCACATGCTGACGGCCCCGGCCGTGCGCGCCGGCGAGGAGGTGCAGCCGGGTACCATGCTGGGCCTGCAGGGCGACAGCGGGCTGTCGTGGGGCTCGCACCTCCACTTCGAGGTGGACCGGGACGCGTGGCAGACGGTGCGCTCGGTCGACCCCGGGGCGTTCCTGGCCGCGTCGATCAGCCGGACCGCGTCCGGCTGACCGCGGGCCGCCGGGTCGCTCAGCCGAGCTCGCGGAAGTCGGGCTGCTCCCAGGCGCGACGCTGGAGGAGGCCGCGCACGGACGCGATGTACCTCTCCGCCGGGGGCGTGTGCCAGCGGCCGCTGACCCAGCGCCCGATGCAGCCCCAGGCGTCTCCGGCCACGTAGGGCTGACCCCGGTCGTTGGTGCCCAGCCACCGCTCGTAGCCCTCGAAGCAGGCCCGCCAGACCGCGTACGCGGTGTCGCCGCTCATCGCCGTGGACCTGGCGATGCCGGGCCAGGACGAGCGGAGGAACGGGTAGCGGTCCTGCAGCACGCCGAAGCTCTGCGGGCACTGGCCCGGCCGCCCGTCGGCGCCCAGGCCGTGGCCGGGCGGGCAGGCCGCGGCGTCGGCCTCGAAGTCGCCCACGCTCGGCTGCCGCCACCAGCTCTCCTGGGCGCCCTGCGCGTACGCCAGGTCCTCGTCGATTCCCCACTTGCACGCGGACCAGCGCAGGATCTGCCAGGTCGTGCCGGTGAAGGCGCCGTCCACCCGCGGCGCCACCTGCGTGTTCGCCCGGCGGTCGTCGCTGCTGGCGTCGAACGGGTTGGCGGCGAGGTGGTGGCCGGTCGCCTGGTTGGCGGCCAGGTTCACGCGCTTGGTCTCGGGCAGCGGCGCCGCCGCCCGGACCCAGGAGGCGCACTGCGCGGCGGAGGGCAGTTTCGAGCCGGGCGGCAGCGTGGTGAAGTGGGCGGGCCCGGGCCCCGGCACGATCTGCGGCGCGGCGGAGGGCGAGGCGCCGCCGCACGCGGCCGCGATCGCGGCGCTGGCGAGGGCGGCGGCGAGGAGCTGGGACCGCCTCACCGGCGGCGGCCGAACTCCAGCGCCTCCAGGGCCAGCGGCAGCCACCGCTCCTCCTCCCCGGGCTCCAGGGACAGCCACTCCTTCATGAGCCGGCCGTGGCCGGGGTCGAAGCGCTGCCCGGCTCCGGCCGCGACGAGAGCGTCCACGCGCTGCCGCGGCAGCTTTACCACCAGCCGGCCCTTGGCGAGCATGACGAAGATCCTGCCGTCGATCCAGAGCGCCCGCTCGCCGAACCCCTTCCTCGTGGCCTCCGCCGCGTCAGTCGTCTCGAGGAGCGTGCGGACGAGCGCCGCATAGCGCTCCTGGGCGCCATCGCCTGCTGAGCTCACCCCGCCGAGCTTAGACGCTAGGGGAACAGGCCCGCACGCCCGGGCGGTATAGTGCACCGGCGGCCGGCGGGGCGCGAGCCCGGCAGGCCCCACTTTTCCCCCAACCATGACGAAGCTGCGCCACGACATCCGCAACCTGGCGATCATCGCCCACGTCGACCACGGCAAGACGACGCTGGTCGACGCGCTCCTGAAGCAGAGCAACACGTTCCGCGAGAACCAGGAGGTCGGCACCCTGGTCCTCGACTCGAACGCGCTGGAGCGGGAGAAGGGCATCACCATCCTGGCCAAGAACACCGCGATCCGGCACGGCGGCGTGACCATCAACATCATCGACACGCCGGGCCACGCCGACTTCGGCGGCGAGGTCGAGCGGGTGCTGAACATGGCCAACGGCTGCCTGCTGCTGGTCGATGCGGCCGAGGGCCCGATGCCGCAGACGCGGTTCGTGCTCAGGGAGGCGTTCCGCGTCGGCCTCCGGCCCATCGTCGTCGTCAACAAGCTCGACCGGCCCCACGCCGACCCCGAGCGCACGCTGCGCCAGGTGCAGGACCTGCTCCTGGACCTGGCCGAGGACGCCGACCAGCTCGACGCCCCGGTCGTCTACGCGATCGCGAAGGAGGGCCGCGCCGGGCTCGCCCCGGGCAGCCTGGAGCCGACGCTGGAGCCGCTCTTCCGCGCGATCCTGGAGCACGTGCCGCCGCCGGCCGTCGAGGAGGGCGGCTTCCAGATGCTGGTCGCCAACCGCGCCCACGACGACTACACCGGCACGCTGGCCGTCGGCCGCATCTTTCGTGGCGCCGTCTCCCCCGGCGACTCGCTGACCGTGCTGGCCGCGGGCGGCGAGGAGCGGCCGGCCCGCGTGGGCCAGGTCCTGCTCCACCGCGGGCTGGGCCGGGAGGCCGTGGAGCGGGCCGAGGCCGGCGACATCGTGCTGCTCACCGGCCTGGGCGACGTGGCGATCGGCGACACCCTGGCCCACCCCGAGCACCCCGACCGGCTGCCCCGCATCGAGATCGGGGAGCCGACGGTGCGGATGACCTTCGGCGTCAACACCTCGCCGATGGCCGGCCGGGAGAGCCGCTTCGGCACGTCGCGGCAGCTGCGGAACCGGCTGTTCCGGGAGCTGGACGTCAACCTGGGCCTGCGCGTGGAGGAGACGGACTCGGCCGAGCGCTTCCTGGTCAGCGGCCGAGGCGAGCTGCACCTGGCGGTCCTCATCGAGAGCATGCGCCGGGAGGGCTACGAGTTCGAGGTCTCCCGGCCGGAGGCGATCCTGCGGCACGTCGACGGGCGGCTGGTGGAGCCGGTCGAGCGCCTCACCGCCGACGTGCGCGAGGAGCACCTGGGAGCGGTCACCGAGGCGCTGGGCAGGCGCCGCGGGGAGATGGTCGAGATCGCCTACGACGGCGCCGGTGGCGTCCGGCTCGAGTACGTCATCCCCACCCGCGGCCTGATCGGCTTCCGCAACAGCTTCCTGACGCTGACCGCGGGCACGGGCCTGCTCGGCTCCATCCCGATCGGCCACCGGCCGTGGACGGGAGAGCTTCGCGACCAGCGCAACGGCGCGCTGACGGCCAGCGCGCCGGGGACGGCCCTGACGTACGGCCTGGCCAACGCGCAGGAGCGGGGCGCGACGTTCATCGAGCCGGGCGAGGCGGTCTACGAGGGGATGATCGTGGGCCTCCAGCGGCGGGCCGGCGACATGGCCGTGAACGTGTGCCGCGAGAAGAAGCAGTCCAACGTGCGCTCGTCCACGGCGGACATCGCGGTACGGCTGACGCCGGCCACGAAGCTCAGCCTGGAGCAGTCGCTCGACTTCCTGGTCGACGACGAGCTGCTGGAGGTCACGCCCCGGCACCTCCGGCTACGCAAGCGGTACCTGACGGAGGTCGACCAGGCCCGGGCCCGCCGCCGTGCCGCGGCCCCGGTCGCCGAGCGCACCGCGTAGGCGCCCGGCGACCGGCGCCGGTCGCGGTTCACGGTCGGCGCCGGCAGGCCCCCACCCTCAGCCGGCGTTCTCCCACAGGCCGATCAGGTTGCCCTCCGGGTCCTTGAAGTAGGCCGAGAAGCCCATGGTGCCGACGGCCTGCTTGCCGATCGCCTGGGCGCCGCCCAGGCGCTCCAGGCGCTGCAGCGCCTCGTCGATGCTGGACACCTGGATGGTCAGCACCGGGGCCGTGATCGGGTCGTGGCGGGCCAGCATGCCGCCGTTGATCGCGCCGTGCTGCCGGGGCGTGCCCTGCTCGTCGGTCGGGGTCGTGGAGACCAGGACGTAGCCCATCTCCGGCATGGACCGGAGGTCCCACCCGAAGGCCTCGCGGTAGAAGCCCTGGGCCCGCTCCAGGTCGTCGGCCGGGATCTCGAAGTGGACGACGGGATCGCTCATCGTGCGCCTCCTTGCATCACCGGCATTCGACGCCCCGGGGCCGGCCGACGTCAAGCAGTTGCCGAGTATATTGAATATACTTTGCGCCCGGACGTCCCTGGCGCGACAGATTCCAAGGGAGGGGAGAATGCTTGCAAGCGGGTTGAGGAAGTCCGCCCAGTACTGGATGGTGTGGCTCGCCGTCCTCGCCGCCCTGGCGCTGACGGCGCTCAGCGCGGCGGCCCAGCACCCATCCAGCGGATCGACGCTGCAGTTCAGCCCGATGGCGGCGGCGCGGCAGGTGTTCAACGTGCGCGCGTTCGGCGCGGCGTGCAAGGGAACGGGCAACGACACGCCCGGCATCAACCGCGCGATCGCCGCGGCCAGCGCGAACCCCGGAGGCGGTGACGTCATGTTCCCGGCTGGGACGTGCGTGGCCGGCGGGTCGATCCACATGATGAGCAACGTGACCCTGCGGCTGTCTCCGAACGCCACGATCATGGCGTCGGGGTCGGCCCACTTCGACGCCGCCGAGCCGAACCCCAACTCGGCATTCCAGGACTTCGGCCACAGCCACTTCCACGACGCGATGATCTGGGGCGACCGCCTCACCAACATCGGCTTCGCCGGCTCCGGGACGATCGACGGCGGCGGCCACCTCAGCACCGGCGGCGTGGGCTCCGGCGGGGCCGACAAGATCATCTCGCTGACCCGCTGCAACGGCCTGACCCTGTCGGGCATCACCCTGCGCCGCGGCGGCCACTTCGCCGCCCTGATCAACGGCTGCAACCACGTCACCTCGGACGGCCTGACGATCTCCACGGCCAGCAACCGCGATGGCTGGAACATCATCAGCACGCAGAACGTCACCATCACCAACATCCACGTCGCCTCCAACGACGACGCCCTGGTCTTCAAGAGCGACTGGGCACTGGGCGCCACGCTGCCCAACGGCAACGTCACCGTCAACAACGCGACGCTGAGCTCCGCGTGCTGCAACGCCCTGATGTTCGGCTCGGAGACCTGCGGCGACTTCACCAACTACGACTTCGAGAACATCACCGTCACGGGCGCCGGCAAGTCGGGCCTGGGCATGGTCTCGTCCGACGGCGCGCACATCTCGCACGTCGTCTACAACAACGTCCACATGTCCGGTCCGATCAACTCGCTGATCATGGAGAAGGTCTGGGACCGCGGCCGCTGCGGCACGCACCCCGGACCGGGCAGCATCACCGACGTCCACTACAGCAACATCACCGCCTCGACGACCAGCGCGGCGTTCAGCCCCACGCTCTGGGGCTTCGACAACGCCAGCCACAACATCAGCAACGTCACGTTCGACCACGTCAGCCTGACGGTGCCCGGCGGCGGCTCCGGCAACCCCGACACGCTCCCGAGCAACGCCCACGACTACAACCCGAGGAGCATCGGGCCCCGTCCGGCGTTCGGGATGTTCATGCACGACGTGAGCGGCGTGACGTTCACCAACAGCTCGTTCGTCGCCCGGCGGGCGGACGCCCGGCCGGCCCTGGATGACATCACCGGCGCCAACATCACCGTGGACACCGTGACGGCGTCGCGCTCCAGTGGCGCCCAGGACGTCCACTTCAACGGCACGGCGGGCTACTGCGTCAGGAACAGCCCGGCGCTCCGCGTAACCGCGGTCAACTCCACGAAATCCTGCTGACCGGGCCGCGGTCGGGGGCGAGGCTCTGTGGCCTCGTCCCCACCGCGCCCGCCCTGCCTACGGCGCCTCGAAGCGGTCGCGGCGCACGAACCGCCCATGGCCGGGCTCGGCCGTCAGGCGGTCGCCCTCCACCACTACCTGGCCCCGCACCAGCACGACCTCCGGCGCGCCGGTGACCCGGGTCCCCTCGTACAGGTTGTAGTCGCTGTTCGAGTGGTGGCTCGCCGCCGAGAGCACCACCTCCCGGTTGGGGTCGAACACGACCAGGTCGGCGTCCGAGCCGACCGCGATCGTGCCTTTGCGCGGGTGCAGCCCGAACAGCCGCGCCGGCGCCGTCGCGAGCAGCTCGACCATCCGCTGCAGTGACAGCCGGCCCGTCCGGACGCCGAAGTGGTGGACCATGTGGAGCCGGTTCTCGATCCCCGGGGCGCCGTTGGGGATCAGGGTGAAGTCGTCCGCGCCCAGCGTCTTCTGCCCGATGAAGCGGAACGGCGCGTGGTCCGAGGACACGACCGACAGCACGCCGGCGCGCAGCGCGCGCCACAGGTGCTCCTGGTGCTCGCGGGGCCTCGGGGGCGGCGTGAACACGTACTTGGCGCCCTCGAAGTCCGGCCTGGCCAGCGCCGTCTCGTCGATGAAGAGGTACTGCGTGCAGGTCTCGGCCCAGACGGCCGCGCCGGCGGCCCGGGCCCGGCGCACGGGCTCCAGCGCCTCCTCACAGGAGACGTGGACGACGTACAGCGGAGCCCCGGCGATCTCGGCCAGCACGATCGCCCTCATCACCGCCTCCGCCTCGGTCAGGGGCGGCCGCGTGCGCGCGTGGTACTCGGGCGTCCGCTCCCCGCGGGCGATGGCCTGCCGGCGCAGCACCTCGATGACGCCGCCGTTCTCGGCGTGGACGAGGACCAGCGCCCCCGAGCCGGCCGCCACCTGCATGGCCTGGAACAGCGTCTCGTCGTCGACCATGTTGCCGCCCTTGTAGGCCATGAACAGCTTGTAGCTGGGCACGCCCTCGCCCGGCAGGGCGGCCAGCTCGTCCAGGGCGCCCGGCACGTCCAGGTCCTTCACGATCATGTGGAACCCGACGTCCACGACCGGCGGGTGGGCGCGGAGCAGGCCGTGCCAGTGGGCCAGCGCCTGGGATATCCGCTGGCCGCGGTCCTGGACGGCGAAGTGCACGGCGCACGTGGTCCCGCCGAAGGCGGCCGAGATGGTGCCCACGGTGAAGTCGTCGCAGCCCACCGTGCCGGCCTGCGGCGTCTCGAAGTGGGCGTGCGGGTCCAC